>JBDHVD010000230.1:0-12961 GCA_039809525.1 Labilithrix sp.
GCAACCGGAGCGGAGACGCCGCCCTCTGCTGGCCGATCGCGCCCGCGGTCCCGCTCGCGCCGGTGGTCGACGTGGACGTCCCGGTCCGGACGCTGCTCGCCGGCGCGACGACCGAGCCCGCCACCGACGATCGGGTATGCGGCGCGGTCGATCTCACGAGCCTCGACGTGCAGCTCCTCTACTTCGCGCCCGGGAGCGCCGCCGTTCCGGCGGTGAAGAAGACGCTGACCGTGTCCGTCGACACCATCGGCCCCGAGCCGCCCGCCGCGATCCACGCCGCGCCCGCGGCGGGAGGCGTGCGCGTCGAATGGGATCCTCCGAGGAGCGCGATCGTGGCGGCCAACGTCTACTGCGACGAGCCTCCGGGCACGCGCCTCGGCGCAGGCGCGGTCCCCACGCGCGAGGTCGACGCACGCCTCCGCTGCGCCGAGGTGGCGGGCGCGCGCGCGACGGCGGCGTTCGTGGAGAAGGACGGCCCCGTCGCGGTCGCCGTGTCGGCGGTCGACGCGTTCGGCAATCCGGGGCCGCTCTCCGAGAGCGTCAGCGCGACGCCGGGCGAAGGCGAAGGCGAAGCCGGCGGCTGCACGACCGCGAGGGCGCCCGTCCACGGGCCGGGATCCCTCCCCGCGGCGCTCGCCGGCGCGCTCGGCGCGGTCGTCGCGCTCCGGAGGCGTCGCGTGCGCTAGCATGCGCCACGATGAGGAAGACCCTCGAGGGGCTGTTCACCTATGCGGAGTTCGGCGCATGCCTGACCGCGTTCCTTCCGGTCATGGCGGTCTCGTCGATGCGCCATCGAGGCGATCCCACGCAGCGCAACCCCGGCCGGTGGATGCGCCGGCTCGGGCGCACGACCAGCCGTCTCACGCCGCTCTGGAAGTTCACCATCGAGGGCGAGCCGCCCCCGGACATCGCGCACCACGCGTACGTCGTGGTCTCGAACCACGAGTCGCAGGCCGATCCCTTCCTCCTCTCGTGGCTGCCGTTCGACATGCGGTGGGTCGCCAAGGAGGAGCTGTTCCGCCCGCCGCTCACGGGCTGGGCGATGCGCTTCGGCGGCGACATCCCGCTCCGGCGCGGTCAGGGCGACAGCGTCCGCGCGATGATGATGGAGTGCGAGCGCGCGCTCGCCGGCGGCATCTCGGTGATGATGTTCCCCGAGGGCACCCGCTCGAAGGACGGCGTGATGCTGCCGTTCAAGGACGGCGCGTTCGCGCTCGCCATCCGCGCGCAGGTCCCCGTGCTGCCGGTCGCGATCGCCGGCACGCACCAGATGCGCCCGAAGCACTCGCGCTGGTTCGGCCGCGCGCATGCATGCGCGAAGATGCTGGCGCCGATCCCGACGAGCGGCCTCGGCGAGGGCGACGTCGGCGCGCTGCGCGATCGCGCGCGGAACGCCATCGCCGATGCGCTGCCGGATCTCCGCGCGCGCTACGGCACGGTCAACGCGTAGTCGCATCGCGCTGCCACGCGTCGAGCTTGTCGAGCAGCTCGCGCCACGCGCTCCCGCCCTTGCCGGTCGCCTCCTGCGTGTCCGCGGGATGGCCGTCCGCGCCCGGCAGCGCGACGAACGGCACGAACGCGAACGAGTAGCCCGCGCTGCGCAGGCGGTCGACGTCCTTGTCCGCGTCGAACGCGAGGAGCGTCGTCTTGCCGAGGCGCTCGTCGAGCCGCCCCGCCGCGATCTCCTCCTTCAGCTTCTTGCATGGCTCGCACCACGTCGCGCTGACGTAGACGACGAGCACCCGCCCCTCCGCCTTCGCCTTCAGGCGCTCGGTGCGGATCGCGGAGAGCGCATCGGAGTCCGCCGTCGCCGCGAGCACCTGCAGCTTGCCGCGCGATGCCGAGGCCTCGCCCGTCGTCGCGGCGGCGGTGACCTTCGGAGCCGGCGTCGCGCTCGACTCTGCGCCCGCGGAAGGACGCGGCGACGAGGACGGGTTGCACGCGACGAGCACGGCGAGCGCCGCGATCGCGAGCGCTCTCACCGCGGACGCCCCTGCGCGACCCAGGACTCGACGAGCTGGATCTCCTCGGGCGACAGCGGGTCGTAGCCGAGCGGCATCCCGCGCACCGGGCCGTTCTCGCCCGCGACCTCGTCGTGCCGCGCGAGCAGCGCCTGCACGAGGCGCGGCACGCCGTCTCCCTCCTTCGCGAACACGCTCGCGCGCTCGCCCTTGTCGTCGAGGTACCCGGCGGCGATGCCGTTGTAGTCCGACAGGTTCAGGCCGCGCGGCTTGAAGCCGAGGCCGCCGGAGTTGCCCGGCCCGCCGTCGCCGATCGCGTAGTCCGGCTCGGAGTGACAGTGCCAGCACGTGCGGTGCAGGACCTTCTCGTCGACCTCCTTGTACGTGACCTTGCGCGTGAGGACCGGCAGGCGCTCGGCCTTCTTCCGCGGCGGCGGCGCGGCGAGCTCCACCGAGAGGATGTAGCCCGCGAGGTCCGTCGCCTCGGCGTCGGTCAGCGCGATCTTCGGCATCGCGCTGTCGGCCTTCACCGCCTTCGGATCCTTCAGCCACGCGATCGTCTTCGCGGCGGACATGCGGTCGCGCGTGAAGCGCAGATCGGGGGCGAGCTTGCGCGCGCGCTCGAACTCGTTCGCCGCCATCACCGGCGGGTTCGACGCGGGCACCGCCGCCACGCCGGTCATCGTGTGGCAGCTGCCGCAGCCCTTCGTCTCGAGGAGCTGCCGGCCCTTGCCGAGATCGGCCTTCGCGATCTCCGCGTTCGTCGGCGGCGCGTCCGGCTCGGGCACGAGGTACGCCGCGAGATCGCGCGCGTCGGCCGGCGAGATCGCGAGGCGCGGCATGTACTGGTGGAGGTTCGGCCGGAGATCGGTCGGCGCGAGCAGGTAGCCCTCGACCCACTTGCGCGAGAAGCGCTTGCCCGTCGCCTCGAGGCTCGGCGCATCGGCGTACTCCTTCACCCGCGGCTTCCACCGGGCGGTCGCCTCGGGGGTCCCGGCCTTGAACCGGTCCTCCATGATGTCCTTGTGGCAGTGCACGCAGTGCTTGCCCTGCGGCGCCGCCTCGTGACCGGTGCCGTCGTGGCACCGGTTGCACTGGAACGTGAGGACGAGCTCCTTGCCGTGCGCGGGATCCGCCGGCGACTCCTTCGTCACGGCGTTCGCCAGTGGCGCTGCGCTGGTCGCCGGGGCGCCCGCGTCCGCCGCGGGATCCTTGTCCGGCTTCTTGGGGCACCCCGCCAGGATCGCCGCGAGCGCGATCACGAGGCAGACGCGAACGAAGGCTCGCTTCATCCGATCGGTTGTATCCGATCCCGCGCGATCAGGCCTTGGCCGCGGCGACCGGCTTCTTGCACACCGCCGGGTTCTTCGACATCTCCTCGCACTTCTTGATCGCCGCCTCGGCGCCCGCCGCGTCGCCGTTCGCGCTCTTCATCTTCGCGAGCGCGGCGTACGCGTTGGGCGATCCCATCAGGTCCTTCTGCGCGAGGCCGGCGAGGATCTTCATCGCCTCGGCCTGGCCGTGGGGGAGCTTGCTCAGCGCCTCGCCGAGGTCCGCCTGCACGGTCGGATCGTTCGGGCGCTTCTGATCGATCTCGCGGAGCGACTGCGCCGCCCACTCGAGGTTCGCGGTCTTGGTCCACTCGGCCTGCGAGGCGACCCCCGCCTTCTTCTCCGTGATGTCGCCGTCGGAGCGCACCACGGCGAGCGCGAACACGCGGAGCGCGCGCGTCTCGAGCGGATTGCCGCCCGCGGTCGCGACGCGGATGCGCGGGAACGTGCCGAGGACCGCCTTCGCCGCGGCGAGGTTCTGCCCCGCCTCGAGCGACTTCTCCGCGCGGGCGATCTCCTGCACCGGCGACGGCTTCTGGGGGGTCGGATCGAGGCGCACGGACATGCCGCACGCGTTCGCGTCGTGCGCGGTGGTGGTGATCAGCGCGGCGGGCAGCAGGGCGAGGGCGAGGACGGCGGCCTTGACGATCTTCATGTTCAGCTCCCTCTGACGGCTCTGTTCGGGAAAAGTTCCGTCACCCGTTCCGGCGACGGCGTCACGCGCATGCCGCGGCGCGGCATGGAGGGCGCACGTGGCCATTTCACGCAGTTACGCGTGGCGGTCCGCCCTCCTCTCTCGTGTGGAACGCTCCGGCGTCGCCCGGCCTTGCTCGTCCGTGACGAGGGCTCCGATTTTCGTGTGGCAATATCCTACAGTCGCTTCCTCCTCTTCCTGTCGCGTCGCGCATCGACTAACGCTGAAGGCCTCGTGGAAACCGCGAAGGACGAAGCCAAGGAAACGACTGCGCCGATGACCCGACCGAGCGGCCAGCTCGATCATCTCGCCGACCTCTATCGCCAGATGTTCCTCATCCGGCGGCTCGAGGAGGAGGCCGCGCGCGCGTACGCGCAGGGCAAGATCGGGGGGTTCTTGCACCTCTACATCGGCCAGGAGGCGGTCGCCGTCGGGTCGATCGCCACCCTCAAGCCCGAGGACTACGTCGTCACGACGTACCGCGACCACGGCATCGCCATCGCCAAGGGCATGACCTCGCGGGCGCTGATGGCGGAGCTGTACGGCAAGGCGACCGGCTGCTCGAAGGGCCTCGGCGGCTCGATGCACATGTTCGACAAGGACAAGAACATGCTCGGCGGCTACGGCATCGTCGGCGGGCACATCCCGCTCGCCGCGGGTGTCGCGTTCGCCTCGAAGTACCGCGCCGACGGCCGCGTCACGCTCTGCTACTTCGGCGAGGGCGCGGTCAGCATCGGCGGCTTCCACGAGGGCGTCTCCCTCGCCGCGCTGTGGAAGCTCCCCATCGTGTTCATCTGCGAGAACAACGAGTACTCCATGGGCACGCCGCTCTCGCGCTCGATGAGCGTCGAGGACGTGTCGATGAAGGCGCTCGGCTACGGCATCGACCGCGATCGCTTCTTCGTCGAGGACGTGCTCACCGTCGAGCAGCGCATCGGCGAGGCGGTGCAGCGCGCACGCGAGCTCTCGCTCCCCACGCTGGTCGAGGTCCGCACCTATCGCTTCCGCGGCCACTCGATGAGCGATCCGGCCAAGTACCGCACGCAGCAGGAGCTCGACGAGCGGAAGAAGAAGGACCCGCTGCACAATGCGCGCGAGAAGCTCCTCGCCGACGGCTATACGGAGTCGCGGTTGAAGTCGCTCGAGGACGACGTCGAGCGCGAGGTAGAGGACGCAGTGAAATTCGCCGAGGAGAGCCCGGAGCCCGATCCGTCCCTCCTCGAGAGCACCACGTACGACGGCCCGTTCGCGGCCTGAGAAGGAACATGGCACGCACTCTCCGATTCCGAGAGGCTCTGCGCGAGGCGATGATCGAAGAGATGGAGCGGGACGACCGCGTCTTTCTCATGGGGGAAGAGGTCGGCCACTACCAGGGCGCATACAAGGTCAGCGAAGGCATGCTCGAGAAGTTCGGCGAGCGCCGCGTCATCGACACGCCGATCGCCGAGAACGGCTTCGCCGGCGTGGGCGTCGGCGCGGCGATGGTCGGGCTCCGTCCGATCATCGAGTTCATGACGTGGAACTTCTCCGCCGTCGCCTTCGACCAGATCCTGAACAACGCGGCGAAGCTCCGGCAGATGTCCGGCGGTCAGTTCAACTGCCCCATCGTCTTCCGCGGCCCGAACGCGAGCGCGCGCCAGGTCGGCTCGCAGCACTCGCACGCGATGGAGCACTTCTACGCGACGGTGCCGGGCCTCAAGGTCGTCGCGCCGGCGTTCCCCTCGGACGCGAAGGGCCTGATGAAGGCCGCCATCCGCGACGACAACCCGGTGCTGGTGATGGAGTCCGAGACGCTCTACTCGGTGAAGGGCGACGTCCCCGACGGCGATCACGTCCTCGAGCTGGGCAAGGCCCAGGTCGTCCGCGAGGGCACCGACGTCACGCTGATCGCCTACTCGCGCATGACGCACGTCGCCGTCGACGTCGCGGCGCAGCTCGAGAAGAAGGGGATCTCGGTCGAGGTCGTCGACCTCCGCTCGCTCCGCCCGCTCGACGAGGACACGATCGTGCACTCGGTCCGCAAGACCCACCGCTGCGTCGTCGTCCACGAGGGCTGGCCGTACGGCGGCGTGGGCGCAGAGGTCGCCGATCGCGTGCAGCGGCTCGCGTTCGACTTCCTCGAGGCGCCCATCCTGCGCGTGACCACGCTCGACGTGGGCATGCCCTACAACGCGAAGCTCGAGCAGATGTGCATGCCGCAGCCGGACCGCGTGATCGCGGCGGTGGAGCGGGTCGTCAACCGAGGGAAGGCCTGAGCCATGGCGAAGATCCTCGACATGCCGAAGCTGTCACCGACGATGGAGGAAGGCGTCCTCCAGACGTGGCACAAGAAGGAAGGCGACGCCGTCGCGGTCGACGATCTCCTCGCGGAGGTCGAGACCGACAAGGCGACGATGGAGTTCCGCGCCTTCGACAAGGGAACCCTGCTGAAGATCCTCGTGCCCGAGGGCGCGAACGTGAAGCTCGGCCAGCCCGTCGCCGTCCTCGGCAACGCGGGCGAGGACGTCGCCGATCTCGTCGCGAAGGCGGGCGGCGGCGGCGGCGCGCCCTCGAAGGCGCCGGACACCGCGCCCGCGGCGCAGGCCGCGCCGAAGGTCGACGATCGCGACGAGGGCAGCAAGGCGAAGGCTCCGCCGCCCAAGCAGGAGCCGATGCAGACGCTCCGTCCGGCGACGGAGGGGCCCAAGACGCCGGTGTCGCGCGGGAGCTTGCTCGACCGCACGTCGCGCGACGCAGGCGACCTCGCGGTCGCGGCGGCCGACGGCGGCGGCGCGAACGGCGGGCGCGTGCTCGCGTCGCCCTACGTCCGGAAGGTCGCGCGCGAGAAGGGCATCGACCTGGCGGGCGCGCAGGGCTCGGGCGAGCACGGCCGCATCCTGCCGGCGGATCTCGAGAGCCTCGCGACGCGCGGCCGGGAGACGACCACGCAGCTCGCGCGCCCGACGATGCCGTCCACGGCGCTCGCGGCTCCCGCTCTCGCCCAGCCCGAGGCGCGTCCGCTCTCGCAGATGCGCAAGGCCATCGCGCGCCGGCTCGTGCAGTCGAAGCAGACCGTCCCGCACTTCTATCTCACCATCGACATCGACGCCGCGGAGCTCGTCGCCCTGCGCGAGCGGATCAACGCCGACCTCGCCGAGGGCGCCTCGAAGACGAAGAACGGCGAGTCGAAGCCGGAGAAGATCAGCCTCAACGACCTCATCATCAAGGCCGCCGCCGCCGCGCTCGTCCGCGTGCCCGAGTGCAACGCGCAGTTTTCCGACGACGCGCTGCTCATCCACAAGCGGGTCGACATCTCGGTCGCGGTCGCGATCCCGGACGGGCTCGTCACGCCGGTGGTACGCAACGCCGACATGAAGAGCGTGGTCGCCATCGGGCGCGAGGTCCGTGATCTCGCGGCGCGCGCGCGGGCGAAGAAGCTCAAGCCCGAGGAGATGAGCGACGGGACGTTCTCCATCTCGAACCTCGGCATGTTCGGCATCGACGAGTTCTCGGCGGTGATCAACCCGCCCGAGGGCGCGATCCTCGCCGTCGGCCAAGTCCGCGACGAGCCGGTGGTCAAAGACGGCCAGGTGGTGCCCGGCAAGAAGCTCGCGATGACCCTGTCGTGCGATCACCGCGTCATCGACGGCGCGGTGGGCGCGGCGTTCCTCGCCGAGCTGCGCGATCTGCTCGAGCGCCCGATGAGGATCCTCACGGGATGACCCGCGCGCTCGCCCTCGGCCTGCTGTCGCTGCTGCTCGCGAAGGCCGACGTCGAGCTGGAGCCGCCGTTCCGCGGGATGGAGCACGCGCGCCGTCCCGCGCGCATCGAGACGTGGTGGGCCGGGCTGCCGAAGGCGACCGAGCGCGCGGCCGCGTCCGGGGTCGTCGCGGTCCGCGCGCCGATCGAGCGGCGGGTGCGCATCCCCGGCGGCACGTTCGTGATGGGCTCGACGGCGAAGGAGATGAGCGAGGCCCGAGAGCTGTGCGCGAAGGAGCCGCTCGGCGAGCTCTGTCAGGACAAGGACGGCGACCAGTGGCGCGCGATCTGGGCGGAGGGTCACGTCCACCACGTCACGCTCTCGGACTTCGAGCTCGATCGCACCGAGGTGACCGTCGAGCGCTACGGGCGCTGCGTCGCCGCCTCGGTGTGCGCGCCACCGTCGTTCCCCGCCGCCGATCTCCGCTACGACCGCCCCGATCTGCCGGTCACGCACGTGCGCTGGCAGGACGCGGAGGGCTACTGCAGGTGGGCCGGCGGGCGGCTGCCGACCGAGGCCGAATGGGAGTTCGCCGCGCGCGGCCGCAGCAAGCGGCAGTTCCCCTGGGGCGAGATCTACAACGCGCGCCTCGCGAACCACGGATCGCTCGCGCAGGATCCGACCGACGGGCGCGACGGGTTCATCGGCCTCGCGCCGGTGGGCTCGTTCCCGGACGGCGCGAGCGCGAACGGCCTGCTCGACATGGCGGGCAACGCCTCCGAGTGGGTCCACGACTGGTACGACCGCGACACCGAGGGCTTCGGCTATCCGGGCAAGGCGGAGACGAACCCGAAGGGCCCGGTCTTCGGCATCGGCCACGTCGTGCGCGGCGGCTCGTATCGCGACGGCGCGCACTGGCTCCGCAGCGCCGCGCGACGTCCCGCCAACCATGCGTCGCGGGAGATCGGCTTCCGCTGCGCCTACGACGTGGCGTCCGGGAGCGCCGCGCCCTAAGGTGGAGCCGATGCGCATCGCGCACTTCTCCGATCTCCACGTCCTCGCCCTCGACGGCGTCAGCCGCACGCGCCTGCTCAACAAGCGCTTCACCGGCTGGGTGAACCTGAAGCTCAAGCGCGAGCACAAGCATCGCCCCGCCTACGTGCGCGCGATCGCGCGCGAGATCACGCGGGCCAAGGTCGATCACGTCGTCATCACCGGCGACCTCACGAACCTCGCGCTCGAGCAGGAGTTCGAGAAGACGAAGCAGCTGCTCGAGGACGATCTCCACCTCGATCCGCAGCACGTCACGGTCGTCCCCGGCAACCACGACCTCTACACGCGTGGCGCGATGAAGAGCCGTCGCTTCACGACGTTCTTCAAGCACTACCTCGAGAGCGATCTGCCCGACCTCGCCGCGGACATCGCCCTCGGCCCCTTCCCCGTCGTGAAGCTGCGCGGGCCGCTCGCGTTCATCGGCCTCTCGAGCGCGGTGCCGCGTCCGCCGCTCATGGCGTCGGGGCAGCTCGGTGGCGAGCAGCTCGCGGCGCTCGAGCGGATCCTCGATCATCCCGACGTGCGCCGGCGCACGCCGATCGTCGCGCTCCACCATCCGATCCACAACCCGCGCTCGCGCGTGAAGACGTTCGTCGAGGGCCTGTGGGACGCCGACAAGCTCGTCGCCGCCCTGAGCCGGGTCGATCACGCGCTCGTCCTCCACGGTCATCTGCACGGTCGCATGCAGCGCGCGGTCGAGCGCGTCGCCGGGAACATCCTCTCGGTCGGCGCGACGAGCGCGTCGCTCCACCACGCCGACGAGCACCGGATGGCGGGCTTCAACCTGTACGAGCTCGACGCGGCGGGGAAGCTCACCAACGTCGAGGCGCACGTCTTCGATCCGAAGGACGAAGCCTTTCACGTCGAGAGCGTGCCGAAGCTCGTGGCCTGAGCGCTTCGCGTTCCTCGCTTCGCGAGCCCACAAAGACGAAGCGCCCGCTCCATCGGGGGAGCAGGCGCCTTCGTTCTCAATGGTTCGGGGCTGCGCTCAGGCCTGCGCGCCCTGCTGGCGGATCACGTTGATGGCCTGGAGACCCTTCGGGCCCTCCTTGATCTCGAACTCGACCATCTCGTCCTCGAAGAGGCGGCGACGCCCGTCGCCCGAGATCTGCGAGTAGTGAACGAAGACGTCAGGGCCGTTGTCCTGCTTGATGAAGCCCCAGCCCTTCTCGTCGTTGAACCACTTCACCTTGCCCACTGCCATCGGGATGCCTCCACTTCGGAACTTCCACTGAAACAACTGCAACTACGAACTGCCTTGATTCCCGACGCTCCAGAGCGATCCGCCCGCAGCGCCATGCCAAGCTGGGGCGTACGGTACGAGAGGACGCTCGCGGCCGTCAACTTGGATCCTGCATCCGTTTCGGCCGCGACGGCGCGTCCTTCGAGACGCATTCCCAACGTCTCGATCACGCTGTTGAAATTGCATTCCACACAGATTTCGCAGCGAGGCCTTCTGCCCTCAATCCCCGCACTCAAGGCCGCTTCTTGTCCGCCTTCTCCAGCGCGTCGAGCTCCTCGAGGTTCGCCTTCACGCGCGGATCGGAGGGGTCGATCTTCTGCGCCGTCTCGAGCGCCTTGCGTGCTTCGCCGCGCGTCTTCGGATCGCGCGAGAGCGCGGTCGCGAGGTTGATCCACGCGCTCGCGAGCTTCGGATCGAGACGGATCGCCTCGCGGTACTCGGCGACCGCGTCGCTCACCTTCCCCTCGAGCTGCAGCGCGTAGCCGAGGTTCGAGTGGAACGTCGCGCGCTGCGGATCGAGCGCGATGGCGCGTCGGAGCTCCGGGACGGCGCGCGTGAAGTCGCTCTGCGCGAGCAGCGCGGTGCCGAGATCGGAGTGCGCGCGCGCATCGTCGGGCGCGAGCCTCGCCTGCACCTCGTACTCCTTGATCGCCTCGGCGACCTTGCCGCGCATGAACAGCACCGTGCCGAGATTGCCTCGGCGCGCGGCGCTGCCCGGATCGAGGTCCTTCGCCGCCGACAGCTCGGCGAGCGCCTCCTCCGTGCGGCCGGTCGCGAGCAGCGCGACGCCGAGCGCCGAGTGCGCCTCGGCATCGGCCGGCAGGAGCTTCACGCCCTTGCGCAGCGAGGCCTCCGCGCCCGGCGCGTCGCCGAGCAAGAGGAGCGCGCGTCCGTGCTCCACGTGCGCCGGTCCGAACGCCGGCTCCATGTCCGCCGCTCGCTTCAGCTCCTTCGCCGCCGCCGCGACGTCGGGGTTCTTCTCCGCGGCCGCGAACCCGAGGCTCGGCGCCGCCTTCGCCACGCGCACGCGCGCGACGCCGACGCTGCCGGCCGCGCGCTTCGGGAACGCCTTCTTCGCGCTCTCGTAGGAGGCGGCCGCCTTCGCGAGATCGCCGGCCTCGAACGCCTTGTCCCCCTCGGCGAGGAGCGCGTCGAGCTTCTCGTCGCCGGTCTTCGCGAGCGGGATGGTGGTCGGCTTCGGAGGCGGCAGCCCGGTCGGCTCGCCCGACGCGGCCGGCGCCGCGGCGCTCGCCGAGGACGACGGCGCCGGCGGGACGGTGAGCGGCGGCCCCTGCACGGTGCGCGCCTCGGCCGACGCCGATGCGGGCGGCGCCGTCTTCGGCTCGTCGGTCTTCGGCGCGGACGCACAGCCCGCGACCAGCAGCAGCAAGAGGCCTCGCTTCATTCTCTCTCCTCGTGCCGTTTCACGACGGCGTACGCATGGGCGATCACGTCGCGCGCGGCCTCGAGCACGCGCTCGTCGGCGGAGCTCGTCCGCAGCGTGACCAGCTTGCCCGCGCCCGGCAGCGGCGTCTCGCCCAGGATCTTGCAGGCCTCGCGGACGCGCGCCGGCACCCGGTCGTCGCGCGCGAGCGCCGTGACGTGATCGACGTACGAGCGCCCCCACGCGTCGTCGGGCTCGACGATGAGCGCGCCGTTGAGCGCCATCCCCGCGGCGCGCTTCGCGCCGGCGAGCCCGGCCCGCGTGTTCTTCTGCGCGTACGCCTGCTCGGCGCGGCGGAGCTCGCCCATCGCCGCGCGGATCCATTCGTCGGGCGAGAGCTTCAGGAGCCAGTGGCTCTCGTCCTTCACGAACGGCATCGCGCCCTCACCCGCTCACGGACGCATGTGCCGCGTCGAGTGCTCGCGCCCGTCGTAGCGGATCATGACCTGCTTGCCCTCGACGATGGTGAGCAGGTTGACCGGCCGCTTCCACACGCGCACCAGGCTCTTCATGACCTCGCGCGCGTAGTCGGCGCGGAGGTCGATGCCCTGGTGGTCGTGCTTCAGCTGGAGCTCGCCGCGGTTGTCGTAGTTCGCGTCCTCGACGTAGATGAACGGGTTGCCCGCGTTCGTCAGCTGGAAGAGGAGCTTCTCCTTCACCTGCTTGAACTCGCGCGACTCGATCTCGTAGCGCTCGTTGCGGTTCGACCACGAGAACGAGAACAGCTTCTGGTCACGGCAGAAGTCGGCCGTGAGGAACTCGTCGATGAACGTGACGTCGTTGTAGAGCGCACGCACCTCGAAGATCTTCTTCTTCCCCAGCCCGAGGCGGAGGTTCCAGTTCCGCTTCGCGTCGAGGTCGTCGCACTCCTCCCACTCCTTGCCGAACTGGCCCTTGTCCCAGCGCTCCTCGATGTTGCGATAGAGCTCGACGCCGAGCTTGTACGGGTTCAGCCGGCCGCCGCTCGTGGCGAGGACGCCCGCGTTGTTGTCCGCGTAGTCGATGATCTCGGAGGCATCGAGGATCTTGGTGGTCATCAGCTTCGAGTGCCAGTAGCTGGCCCAGCCCTCGTTCATGATCTTCGTCTGCATCTGCGGGACGAAGTAGAGGGCCTCCTCGCGGATGATCTCGAGGATGTCGCGCTCCCAGCGCTCGAGCGGCGCGTGGTCCATCAGGAAGCGGAGCACGTCACGCTCGGGACGGACCGGGAACTTCTTCTCGCGCTCCTTCTCGGCCTCGATCTTCTGCCGCTGCTCCTCGAGGTACTCCTCGGGGTTGATGAACGACTCCATGTAGTCCTTCGCCTTGAGGCGCGGGACCTCCTTCGCGACCTCCTCGGCGTCGGGATCGCGCCGCGCGGGCCGGCCGTGGAAGGCGGCGTGCGGATCGATCAGGTTCTCGATGCTGAGGCACTGGTCGATGAAGTCTTCGACCTTGTTGATCCCGAGGCGGGCGACGTGCCGGCGGACGCGCGCGCCGTGGTTCGCCATCTTGTCGATCCAGCGGCGGTTCGGGTCGTAGTTCTTCGCGCGGACGGCGGGATCGACGGTGCGCCC
>JBDHVD010000231.1:0-12960 GCA_039809525.1 Labilithrix sp.
CAGGTCATCCAGGGCATGAAGAAGGTCGGGACGATCAACCCGGTCTTCATGCTCGACGAGGTCGACAAGATCGGCCACGACTTCCGCGGCGACCCCGCGGCGGCGCTCCTCGAGGTCCTCGACCCCGAGCAGAACAACACGTTCGCCGACCACTACCTCGAGATCCCGTTCGACCTGTCGAACGTGATGTTCGTGGCGACCGCGAACGTGGCGGATCCCATCCCGCCTCCGCTGCGCGACCGCATGGAGATCCTCGAGATCCCCGGCTACACGCGCAACGAGAAGCTCGCCATCGCGCGCCAGCACCTCATCCCGAAGCAGATCGAGGAGCACGGCATCACGAAGGAGCAGCTCACGATCGAGGACACCGCGGTCGACGAGATCATCGACCACTACACGCGCGAAGCGGGCGTCCGCACGCTCGAG
This sequence comes from Labilithrix sp., assembly GCA_039809525.1. Classification (GTDB taxonomy): domain Bacteria; phylum Myxococcota_A; class Polyangia; order Polyangiales; family Polyangiaceae; genus Labilithrix. The sequence goes on from JBDHVD010000231.1 coordinate 427, forward strand.
CGTCAGGTGGCGAGCGTCATCCGTGGCGTCGCGGTGAAGATCGCCGAGGGTGACACCACCCCGCGCAAGATCGCCACCGCGGACGACGTCCGCGAGTTCCTCGGCGCGCCCCGCTACACCTCCGAGGTGGCGGAGCGTACGGAGGAGCCGGGCGTCGCGACCGGCCTGGCGTGGACGAGCGTCGGCGGCGAGATCCTCTTCATCGAGGCGACCCGCATGTACGGCTCGGGCAAGCTGCAGCTCACCGGCCAGCTCGGCGACGTCATGAAGGAGTCCGCGCAGGCGGCCCTCTCGTACGTCCGTACGAACGCCGAGAAGTTCGGCATCTCGAAGGACTTCCTCGAGAAGAGCGACATCCACATCCACATCCCGGCCGGCGCGATGCCCAAGGACGGTCCGTCCGCAGGCGTCACGATGTTCACCGCGCTCGTGTCGATGCTCACCGGCGTGCGCATCCGTCACGACGTCGCGATGACCGGCGAGATCACGCTCCGCGGCCGCGTGCTGCCGATCGGCGGTCTCAAGGAGAAGGTGCTCGCGGCGCACCGCGCGGGCATCAAGCGGGTGCTCATCCCCGAGCGCAACAAGGCGGACCTCGACGAGGTGCCCGCCGAGATCAAGAACGACCTCGAGTTCATCCCCATCGCGAAGATGGACCAGCTGCTCGACGCCGCGCTCGAGGAGAAGCTCACCCCGAAGCAGCCCGAGACGACGCAGGCGCCCGCGCACAACTGACGCAGGCACGCGCGTGAGACGAGGGCCGTGGTCGCAGGCGCGATCGCGGCCCTCGCGCTTTTACGGTGTATGGCCAGGTGCGAACGCCATTCCAGCTGGACGCCGTGCGCGGAAACCTTCACGATCACGACGTGACTGCCGCGGACGCGGAGGCCTGTCTCGTCCTCGAGGAGGGGAAGATCCTCGCGCGCAAGTACCGTCTCGTGAAGCCGGCGGGCTTCGGGGGCATGGCGCAGCTCTGGGTGGCGAAGAACGAGTCGACCGCCGCCGAGGTCTGCGTGAAGGTCCTGGTGCCGGACGCCGCCGACGAGGAGTCGGTCACGCGCTTCCGGCGGGAGGCCTACGCGGCGGCGCGGCTCAGCCATCGGGCGATCGTGCGCGTGTTCGACCTGATGGAGCTCGGGCCCGACGGGCAGGTCTCGAAGGCCGGCAAACCCCACGCGCTCGCGATCGTGATGGAGCTGCTCACCGGCGAGACGCTCTCCGACCTCTTGATGAAGAAGGGGAAGCTCTCGCTCGACGAGGCCCTCGACGTCATCATCCCCGTCGCCGGCGCGCTCGCGCACGCGCACCGCGCGGGCGTCGTCCACCGCGACGTCAAGCCGGACAACGTCTTCCTGGCCAAGGACCCCGACGGGATCGTGATCCCGAAGGTCCTCGACTTCGGCGTCTCGAAGATCGCCTCGTCCGACACGCCCGGGCTCACCGCCGCCGGCGTGATGCTCGGCACGCCGAGCTACATGTCCCCGGAGCAGGCGAAGGGCGCGCCCTCGGTCGACGCGCGGAGCGACGTGTTCTCCGCGGGCATCCTCTTCTACATGATGCTCACCGGCGCGAACCCGTTCGAGGCCGAGTCGTTCCACGCGGTCATCGAGGCGATCATCGAGCGCGAGCCGCCGCGCATCGCCGAGCTGCCGGACGCCATCTGGCAGGTCCTCGCGAAGGCGCTGGCGAAGGATCCGGCGCAGCGCTGGTCCGACGGCACCGAGCTGCAGATCGCGCTGCGGAAGGCCTCGGGCCGCCGCTCGACGTCGGAGGCGGCCATCCCGGTCGCGCGCGTGTCGTCGGACTCGGAGATCTCGCTCCCGCCGGTGGGCTCGCAGTCGGTCGCGCCCGAGGAGCCGGACGACGACGCGGTGACGCTCGCCGGCATCCCCGCGTCGCGGACGCGCGCCGTGCGCGTCGTCGCGGGCGTCGTCGGCGTCGCCGTCGCGATCCTCGTCGCCGCGCTCGTCCGCGGCCAGCTCGCGAGCCCTGCCGCGGATGCGCCGAAGACCGCGACCGCGTCGGCGGCGCCCGCGCCCGCGCCGTCGCCGTCGCCGCCGCCGCCGGTGGCGACCACGGCCGCGCCGATCGCAGCGCCGCCCGCGAGCTCGGCGATCGCGATCACGAGCGCGATCGCGTCGGCCACCGCGTCCGCGAGCGCGACGCCTGCGAAGCGCGACCCTGCGCCGAAGAAAGAGCCGAAGAAGGACAAGCCCACGCCCGGCGAGATCGCGCGTGACCCCGGCTTCTGACCGCGCCATCATCGCGGCATGATCAAGGTCGGACTGCTCGGTTGCGGCACCGTCGGCGGCGGTGTCGTGCAGCTCCTCCGCGCGAACGCCGCGTACATCGAGGCCCGTGTCGGCGCTCCGATCGAGATCACGCGCGTGCTCGTCCGCGATCCGAACAAGGAGCGCGTCGCGGAGCTCGATCCGGCGAAGGTCACCACCGATCCCGAGGCCGTGCTCGGCGACGCCTCGCTCGACGTGGTCGTGGAGGTGATCGGGGGCGTCGATCCGGCAGGGAGCTACGTCGAGCGCGCGATCGCGGCGGGCAAGCAGATCGTCACCGCCAACAAGATGCTCCTCGCCACCAAGGGCGCCGCGCTGCTCGAGGCCGCCCGCGCGCGCGGCGTCGATCTCGCCTTCGAGGGCGCCGTCGGCGGCGGCATCCCGGTGATCCGCGTGCTCCGCGACTCGATGGCGAGCGACACCATCGAGCGCATCGAGGGGATCATCAACGGCACCTCGAACTACGTGCTCACGCGCATGCGCGCCGACGGCCTCTCGTTCGACGCCGCGGTGAAGGAGGCGCAGCGGCTCGGGTACGCCGAGGCCGATCCGACGCTCGACGTGGGCGGCGGCGACGCGGCGCACAAGCTGGTGGTGCTCGCGATGCTCGCGTTCGGCGCGCGCCTCGACGGCGCGAAGGTGCCGACCGAGGGCATCGATCTCGTCGAGCCGATCGACCACGCGTTCGCCGAGCGGTTCGGGTTCGTGGTGAAGCAGCTCGGCATCGCGAAGACCCACGCGAACGGCGCCCTCGAGCTCCGCGTGCACCCCGCGCTCGTCGCCAAGGACGCGCCGCTCGCGAACATCAGCGGCGTGCTCAACGCGATCGCGCTCGAGGGGCGCGCGCTCGGGCCCTGCCTCCTGTCGGGGCGCGGCGCGGGCGACATGCCGACCGCGGTGAGCGTCGTCGCCGATCTCGTCGACGTCGCGATCGCGAAGAAGAGCGGCGTCTCGGGCCTGATGACCCGCGCCATCCGCCTCGCGCCGCGGGAGCTCGCGCCGATGTCCGACGTCGAGACGGGCTACTACGTGCGCTTCTCGGTCTTCGACCGTCCGGGCGTCCTCGCGCGCATCACCGGCGCGCTCGGCGAGCGCGGCGTGTCGATCGAGCAGATCGTGCAGACCGGGCGCGGCTCGGCCGACGTGCCGGTCGACGTCGTGATGCTCACGCACGAGGCGAAGGAGGCCGCGATGCAGGCCGCGCTCTCGCAGATCGCCGCGAGCGACTACGTCGCGCAGCCCCCGCGCATGATCCGCGTGCAGTGAACCGCCACGCCTGGGCCGTCGACCTTCTCGCCCTGCGACCGGGCAGCCGCGTCCTCGAGATCGGCTGCGGGGGCGGCGCGGCGTCGGAGCTCGCCCTCGCGCGCCTGGCGCGCGGGACGCTCGTCGCCATCGATCGCTCGCCGAAGATGATCGCGCTCGCCGCGAAGCGCAACGCCGCGGCGGTCGACGAGGGCAGGGCGGTCCTGCGCGCGCTCGCCCTCGCCGACGCCGGCGAGCTCGGCGAGCAGTTCGACGAGGTCTTCGCGATCAACGTCAACGTGTTCTGGCTCGGCGCGTCGGCCGAGCTCGGCGTGCTCCGAACGCTCCTGCGCCCGCGCGCGACGCTGCACCTGGTCTACGAGCTGCCGAGCGCGACGAAGGTGAAGGCGACCGTCGCACGCATCGGCGCGGAGCTCGAGGCGAACGGCTTCGAGGTGCGCGACGTCCGGACGGACGGCGCACGATGCGCGGTCAAAGGTCGACTTGCTCGGCGGCAGGGACGTCGGCGCCGAGGAACCGCGAAGCGGTCGCGTCGAAGCTCTTCGGCAGATCGGTGACGAGGAGCGTCGTCGCGGAGCAGATCGCGCTCGGAGAGGAACGCCGCGACCTCGCGCGCGACGGCCGTGGCGCTGTCGACGATCGCCACGTGCTCGCCGAGCATCGCGCGCGCCTCGCTCGCGATGACGTCGTAGAGCAGCGGGTAGTGGGTGCAGCCGAGCACGACGACGTCGACGCCGGCCTTCGCGAGCGGCTCGAGGTAGCGGCGTGCGGCGAGGCGCGGGACCTCGCCCTCGGTCCAGCCCTCCTCCGCGAGCGGGACGAGCAGGGGAGCGGGCTGCCCGTACGCCTCGATGCGCGTCGAGCACGCCGACAGGGCGCGCGGATACGCGCCCGATGCGATGGTGCCCGCCGTCGCGAGGATGCCCACGCGCGAGCGCTTCGTCGCCGCCGCCGCCGCGCGCGCACCCGGCTCGATCACGCCGAGCACCGGGAGATCGAGCTCCACGCGCAGCCGCTCGGGGGCCACGGCGCTCACCGTGTTGCAGGCGATGACGATGGCCTTCACGCCCCGCGCGACGAGGTGGTTCGCGCACGCGAGGGCGTAGCGCGTGACGGTGCCGGGGCCCTTCGTGCCGTAGGGCACGCGGGCGGTGTCGCCGAGGTAGACGATGTCCTCGTGGGGGAGGGCCGCCCGGAGCGCGCGCACGACGGTGAGGCCGCCGAGGCCGGAGTCGAACACGCCGAGCGGCGCCTGCCGGTCCCGGCTCATGAGGCCGAGGCCCCGATCACGAGATCGAGGACCGCCGCGCGCACCGCCACGCCCGCCTCCACCTGGTCGAGGATGACGCTCTGCGCGCCGTCGGCGACCCCGGCCGGCATCTCCACGCCGCGGTTGATCGGGCCGGGATGCATGACGATCGCGTCAGGCTTCGCGCGCGCGAGCATGGCGGGGCTGAGCCCGAACGTGCGGCTGTACTCCCGCGTCGTCGACATCATCGCGCCGACGAGCCGCTCCTGCTGGATGCGGAGCATCATCACGACGTCCGCGCCCTCCACCGCCTCCTCGAGGCGCGCGAAGAGCTTCACCGTCGGGCCGAGCGCCTCGGCGCTCCGCGGGAGCATCGTGCGCGGGCCGCACAGGCGGACCTCCGCGCCCTTCTTGCCCAGGAGCTGCGCGTTCGAGCGCGCGACGCGCGAGTGGGCGACGTCTCCGCAGATGGCGACCACCAGGCCGTCGAGGCGGCCCTTCTTTCGCCTGATCGTGAGCGCGTCGAGCAGCGCCTGCGTGGGGTGCTCGTGCGTGCCGTCGCCGGCGTTGACCACCGAGCAGGGCAGGCGCTCGGCGAGGAAGTGCGGCGCGCCCGAGCTCGCGTGGCGGACGACGATGGCGTCGACCTTCATCGCCTCGATGTTGCGCGCGGTGTCGAGCAGCGTCTCGCCCTTCGTCGCGCTCGAGAACGAGGAGCTCACGTTCACCACGTGCGCCCCGTGGCGCTTGGCGGCGATCTCGAACGAGGTCCGCGTCCGCGTCGACGCCTCGAAGAACAGGTTCACCACCGTGCGTCCCGCGAGGGCGCTCTCCGCGAGGCCCCGCTCGGCGCGCTCGAGCACGGTGTCGATGTCCGCGACGTCGAGCCTCTCGATGTCGAGCAGGTGGCGGTGCTGCCAGGCCATCGGCCCACCGGCTTACCATGCCCCGCGCTAGTTCAGGTACCGTTTGTCCTTCGGCGGCTTGCGGTTCTTGAGCTCGTCTTCGAGGCCCCCAGGGACGACCCGGAGCGGCGGGCCCTTGCCGCTGCGCTTCGTGGGGCGGGGCCGGCTCGGCGGCTCGAGGATCGACGCGACGGTGACGCCGCCGCCCTTGCGCCGGAGCAGCGCGAGCTTCACCCGGAGCCAGAGCGCGCGGGCCGGCGAAGGGGTGCCTCCGAAGGCGAGGCCGGCGAGGAAGCCGCCGAGCGGCGCGACCGCGCCCTCGGGCGCCCCCTGGGCGAACACGAGCGCGAGCGCCGCGAAGCCGATGGTGATCCAGAAGAGCGTCCGGCCGCTCATCGGGATGAAGAAGAAGAACCGGATCTGCCGGTGCGCGTTCTCCTTCGACCACGCGATGGCCGTCGCGGTGATCGCCGCCAGCGGACCGACGACGAAGGGCGGATGGAAGAGCTTGTTCTGCGTCGGGACGAGCGAAACCGCGAGCACGGCGAGGTTGCCGACGAGCACGCTGAGGACGAGGAAGCGGACGAGCCGCGCGCCGCCCCAGCGCTTCTCGAGATCGGTCGTCAGGAAGTAGAGGCCGACGAGCGACCAGAGCGCGTGGCTGATGCCCTCCGGGCTCGTCACGAGGCCCGACGTCACGAACGTCCACGGCCGGGTCGCGAAGTCCTGCGGATCGAACGCGAGCAGGAGGAAGAGCTCGAGGCCCTTCGCCCCGCCAGGCGCCCAGTTCACGACGATCGCACCGGCGAGGGCGAACGCTGCGATGAGCGCGAGCACGGTCTTCAGGGCGCGCCCCGGCCGCGGCAAAGCGGCAGCGATCTCGCCGGGCTCTCTCATCTCCCTGAACTTTAGTTTCGCCCCGGGGTCGGAGCAAGGAGGGTCACCGCGCCGTCACTGGACCGGCGCGCACGTGGCCGTGGTCTCGGCGCCGACCGCCGCCGCGCCCTTGCACGTGGTCTTGCCGACGATCGCCCCGTCCGCGCCGAGGAGCTCGACGGCGAGCGCGTACTCGGCCCCGGGCACGGCGTTGCGGACGACGAAGCTCTCCGGGCAGGCGACCTCGGTGACCGGGACGACCTCGGCCCCGTTCAGCGACGCGCTCGCTCGGACGGTGACGAACGAGAGCAGGGGATCGGTCGCGCCCGCATCGAGCGCGCCCGCGTCCTCGCCGGCGTCTTCTCCGGCGTCCTCGCCTGCGTCCGCGTCCGCGTCGCCACCGGCGTCCTTCGTCCCCGCGTCGGGGACGGTCCGCGCGCACGTGGTCGTGCGGGCGTCGCTCCGGACGAACGAGGACGTCGGCAGGACGATCCGCGCCTCCGGGTTGAAGGCGACCAGCGGATCGCAGATGGCGAGCGACTGCACGTCCCGCTGCTGCGTCGCCGTGCAGGTCGTCGTCCAGGTCGGGCTCGACGCGCGAAGCTGGTCCGACGCCGTGCCGGCGCTCTCGATCTGCGCGCGGTTCGCGAGGTACGCGGCCTCGTTGAAGGCGAACACGTCGAGGCGGAACGAGAGGCTGCCGGACTGGGGCGTGAGCTCGACGAACGTCCCGTCCGCGAAGCAGTCGTAGATCCCCGACGTGACGGGGGCGGTGTAGCTCGCGCGGTCGTTCGGATCGCCGCTCCCGCCGTAGCCGTAGACGACGGCGACGTACTTGAAGAGCTGCGTCGGAGCGCGGCCGCAGCCGCGCCCGGTCGTCAGGGTCTCGGCCCGGATGACGATCCCGGTGATCGGCGGGATGCCCGACGTCGAGCTCGATCCGCCGCACGCGACGAAGATCGCGACGAGCGCGATCACGATCGCGGAGACGAGCCAGCGGAAGCGAAGCACGGGCAGCCTTTTACGTTGGGTTCGCCCCGGGATCCAGTCAGGTTTGACAGAGCGGAACGGGTGGGTTGATAACGGGGCCCATGATTTTCCTCGCCCAGCAGCCTGCGGCGCCCGCGTCCGGGACGCCCGACCGCCTCGACCCCGTGCAGCTCGTCCTCCACGCGTCGCTGCCGGTGAAGCTGGTGCTGGTCGTCCTCGTCGCATTCTCGATCCTCTGCTGGATCGTCATCTTCGCGAAGGCGCTGCATCTGATGCGCGCGCGGTCGGACTCCGATCGCTTCATCAAGGCGTTCGACTCCGCGGGATCGCTCGACGCGCTGGCGCAGCAGGGGCTCGCCGGCTTCCGCGGCTCGCCGTTCGCCCGCATCTTCGCGACCGGCTACGACGAGATGGTGCGCCTCACCAAGGGAGAGCGCGGCGCACGCCTCGACGAGGCGCAGGGCACGCACGTCGAGAGCATCACGCGGCGCGCGGCGGCGAGCGAGATCACGCACCTCGAGTCGTGGATGAGCCTCCTCGGCACGATCGGATCGACCGCGCCGTTCATCGGCCTGTTCGGCACGGTCTACGGCATCATGGACGCGTTCCTCAGCATCGGGAACCAGCAGAGCGCGAACCTCCCGGTCGTCGCGCCGAAGATCGCCGAGGCGCTCATCGCGACGGCGATCGGCCTGGTCGCCGCCATCCCGAGCGTCATGGCCTACAACTACTTCGCCCGTCGCGTCGGCGAGCTCGCCGACGTCATGGATGCGTTCGCCCAGGACGTCGCCGCCCGCGCCAAGCTCGGGGGCGTGTAGCGATGGGCATGGGAGTCGCGAGCGGCGGCGGCCGTCGCCGGCGCGCCGGCGGGATGAACGAGATCAACGTGACGCCCCTCATCGACGTCATGCTGGTGCTCCTCGTCATCTTCATGGTGACCGCGCCGCTGCTCACCACCGGCGTGCAGGTCGACCTGCCGAAGGTGAAGAGCGCGCCGATGCAGGCGGACGACTCGAAGATGCTCGTCATCATCACCGCCGACGAGCACGTCTACCTCGGCAAGGACGAGATCACGACCGCGGTCGAGGATCGCCTCAAGACGAACTCGCGCCTGCAAGAGGAGAAGGAGCTCTACGTGCAGGCCGACGAGAACGTGAAGTACGGCGCCGTCCTCCGCGTGATGGCCGCCGCCCGCAGCGCCGGCGTCGAGAAGCTCGGCATGGTCACCGACCCGCTGGTCGTGAAGTAGGCGTGCAAGACCAGGCCCGTCGGGTCAGTACTAGGTTCTAAACCGTTAGGGCCCATCGCCCGTCCAACGGTAGGCTTCCCCGGTCCACGAGAGCTCATCCGTTCTTTCATGAAGTTGCCTGGCGTCCCGTACACCCCGCGATACACGAGCGACGAAGTCGTGCTCGGCGTCACCGTCGCGATCGCGCTGCACCTCCTCGCGGTCGGACCGTTCGTTTATCGCGCGATCGTGCCCGCCGGGCCGGCCGAGGAAGAGACGGCGCTCGTCGCGCGTCCCGTGGTGCAGGCCTCGATCCTGAAGCTCGGAAAGCCGATCGATCCGAAGAAGCTCCCCGACCGCCTGGTCCCGCAGCAGCGTACGGCGCCGAAGAAGACGCTCACCGCCTCGCAGGAGGACCCGGCCAAGAAGGACCCCGACGCCGGCGCGCCGCCGCCGAACACCGTCGACTCGGACATCGCGAACCTCGTGGCGAAGAGCGACCCGTTCGCCGAGGACGCCGGCGTCCGCCGCCCCGAGGAAGGTCACGAGCTCGGCGTCGACGGCGGCAACGAGACCGACCCGACGAAGGTGCACGCCGGGGACATGTACGCGCTCCGCGTCGGGCAGTTCTTCGGCCAGCACCTCACCATCCCGTCGATCATCAGCGGCGGCGAGGCGAGGCGGCTGTGCGCGGTGTTCGAGATCAACGTCGGCCGCAACATGGTCATCTGGCACGTGAAGACGAGCCCGGTGAAGACCAGCGGGAACGAGCTCTTCGACGATGCCGCACGGTCGATGCTATTGAAGCTGCTCGAAGACAAAAAAGCCTTGCCCGAGCCGCCGAAGGAGGTCGACGAGATGTGGCGCGGCAGGCGGATCCAGGTGCAGATTCCCGGCGACCCTCAAGCAGGAGCTTCCGCATGCAAGTGACGCGCTTCGCCTTCCGGTTCCTTCCCCTCGCGATCGCCACCGGCGCCGCCGCGCTGCTGACGTTCACGATGCCGGCAGGCGCGCAGCAAGGAGCTCCCGCGGGATCCGCCGCGCCGGCGAACGCGCTCCCTTCGGCGACCAACGCCGGGGGCCAGGTCACGACCGTCACCGTGCAGGGCGGCAGCCGCGGGCTCTTCAAGATCGCCGTCGCGCCGCCGCTCGGCGACTCGCAGATCGCGAGCCAGATCGTCGACACCGCCTCGCGCGACTTCACGCTCTCGAGCATGTTCCAGGTGCTCGACCCGAAGAGCTTCACCGCGAACCTGACGCAGGAGGGCCTCACCATCGAGCCGTCCTCGTGGCGCAACATCGGCGCCGAGGGCGTCGTGAAGGGCTCGACGCAGAACCGCGGATCGACGGTGCACGTCGAGCTCCGCCTCTTCGTCGTGTCGCGCGGCGGCAACGAGGTGCTGAAGAAGGAGTACGACGTCGCTCCGAACGCGATCCGCAGCGCGGTGCACCAGTTCGACAACGAGGTCGTGAAGTGGTTCACCGGCACCGCAGGCAGCTTCGGCGGTCGCCTCGTGTTCAGCGCCACGACGGGCCGCGGCCAGAAGGGCGTCTTCTCGATCGAGAGCGACGGCCACGGGCTCGGACGCCTGCAGACGGTGTCGAACGTCGCGCTCGCGCCCGCGGTGGGTCCCGGCGGCGTCTACTACGCCGGCGGCCTCGCGGACGGCAGCTACCAGCTCTTCAAGGTCGGCAACCCGGCGGCGGTCCTCAAGCACGCGGGCCTCGTGTTCGGCGTCGCCTTCGGCGGCGGGAAGATGGCGCTCGTCATCTCGCAGAACGGCCAGTCGGACATCTGGACCGGCTCGCCGGACGGCTCGAACCTCACGAAGGTCACCAGCGGCGGCCTCAACACGCACCCGGCGTTCGGTCCGGGCGGCCAGCTCGCGTACGTCTCGAACGCCGGCGGGAACCCGCAGATCTACGTCGACGGCAAGCGCGCGAGCTTCCGCGGCACGTACAACATGGCGCCCGTCTGGTGCAACGACCCCGAGGGCCTGAAGATCCTCTTCATGGGCCGCGACGGCGCGAGCTGGGACATCTTCTCGAGCGATCCAGGCGGCGGAAGCGTCAAGCGCCTCACCCAGGACCAGGGCTCGAACACGTATCCCGCCTGCTCGCCCGACGGACGCATGATCGCGTTCTTCTCGACGCGCGGCGGTCTCTTCCTCTCGAACGCGCAGGGCCTGAACCAGCAGAAGATCGCCAGCGTCACCGGCGAGAGCTTGCGCTGGGAGGGCAATTGAGCCTCGCGCGAGTCGATCTCAAGAAGGGCGCCGCCTCGATCGAGGAGGACGGCGCGCTGCGCTTCACCAACCGGCAAGGCGAGGAGGAGGGCACCCTCCGCCTCGCGTCGGTCGATCCGCCCGACACCTGGCAGCTGGTCAGGTTCGGCTTCTCGCAGCTCGTGCTCGCGATGGGCGACTGGCTCGTCTGGATCGACGGCGACGCGCGCAAGGTCGTGCGCCGCGTCCGCGCACGCGCGAAGATCGTCGGCCTCGCGGTCGAGGGCGACAAGCTCGTCGCCCGCATCGAGGACGGGCTCACGCAGGCGTTCAACGTCCAGACGGGCGAGGCCAAGGTCGCCGCGCCCATCACCGCGCTCTCCGCGCGCGGCGAGCTCGTCATCGCCGGCGACAAGGCCGGGCGCGTGCGGATCCTGAAGGGCGACGCCGACGCGGGCGCGCTCGCCGCCGGCGAGGCGGTCATCGGGGTCCACCTCACGAAGCGCGAGATGGTCGTCGCCGCCACCGCGCGCGTCCTCGTGCGCGCGCCCAAGCCGTGGTCGGCGCCGCGTCCCGTGGCCCTCCGCGGCGCGGCGTCGGCGTTCGCCGCCGACGATCTCTATGCCTTCGCCGGCACCATGACCGGAGGCGTCGACGTCTACGATCTCGAGAACGGCAAGGCCGTCACGTCCTACGCGCTCACCGAGGACGACCGCGTCACCGCCCTCGCGCGCCTCCCCGGTGCGCTGCTCGCCGTCGGCACCGGCGCGCTCGACGGGCGCGTGCTCCTCGTCGACGTCGCGGAGGCGAAGGTCGTCCACCGCCTCTCGCCCCACCAGGAGGCGTTCGGCGTGACGTGCCTCGCGTGCGATCCGCGCGGGCGCCTCGTCGCGTCCGGCGGCGACGACGGCATCGTCGCGCTCGTCGATCCCGCCAAGGGCCGCATCCTCGCGAAGCTCCGCGTCCGCGAGACGCCGGTGGGCCTGGCGTTCGAGCAGACCGGCCGCAAGCTCGCGTGCGCGTTCGCCGACGGCACCGCGGCGACGATCACGCTCACGGCCAAGGGCGCCACGGTCGACGACATCGCGATCAAGAACGTCGCGCACGTCGCCTGGGGCGGCGCCGCCGGCCCGGCGTTCGGCCTGAACGACGGCGCGGTGTCGCGCACGCCTCCCGCCGCCGGCGCCGTCTCGCGCGCCGTCTGAGCTGGCGGGTCTGGGCTCGCGGGTCTGGGCTCGCGGGTCTGGGCTCGCGGGCTCGCTGGCGCTCTTGCCGTGCTCGCGCCGCCCGGCGGGTGGTCCCGCCCGCGCCCCATCGTTTCACGGGTGAAGCGTCGACCCACGAGCTCATGAGATTCCTCGCTTCACGTCCCGACGTTTCACCGCGCAAACGACGCAGCCTTCTGCAGTAAATCCTCACCCGCAGCGCCGGGCCGCAGCGCCGGGCCGCGGGGGCCCGAGCCTGCCGCGCGCGCCGCTCCGCGACGCTTCTGCCAAGAAGCGAC
>JBDHVD010000232.1:0-12864 GCA_039809525.1 Labilithrix sp.
CGGCGGGCGCCGCGGGGTTCGTCGCAAGCGAGAGCAGGCGATCGAGCGTGAGGAGGCCCTGGCGATAGTGGCCTCCGCGCGCGGCGAGGGTCCGGAGATCGGCGAGCCATGCCTCGACGCTGCGGTCGCCCCGGCAGAGGACGGCGCGCTCGTTCGGACGCGCGCCTTCCTCCGCTCCGAGCGACAGCGTGGACCAGAGCCGCTCGAGCACGTCGCGCGGGGATGTCGCGTCGAAGTCGCCACGCGCGAGGCGGACCGTCTCGCCGTTGAGGAACGTCACCGTGACCCCGTCGCGCCCGAGCGGCTCGGCGCGCCGCACGTCCTCGTAGCGGACGACACGCCCGTGGCCGAGCCATGCGATCCGCAGACCTTCGGCGCCGACCTCCACCCGCCGCGGGATGGCCGCGAGGAGCAGGGCCGCGAGGGCGATCCACGCGGCCTCGTCCCACGTGAGCACCTGGGCCGCGAAGAACGCGAGGACTGCGGCGAGAACGGCGCTCCACGCCGGCACGGCGGAGCTCGCGTGGAAGATGGGATTCGATCCTCCGTACGCGTGCGCCGCCGGTGCGCTCATCGAGTCAGGTCTCTTGCAAGGCCTCTTCCACCAGGGCCTTCGTCTCGGCGATGCGGCGCAGCTCCTCTTCGCTGCGCGGCGTCGCCCGCGGCTTCGAGATCGGCGCGTCGAGATCGACGTCGTCGTCGCGCTTCTTCGCGAGCAGCTTGCCGAGGAGGCCCTTCTTCTCCTCGAGCACGAACACGCCGTCCTCGAGGGTCTCCGGATCCTCGGTCAGCGTCTTCACGAGCTTCGGCTGTCCGTCGACCCAGGCGAGCGCGTCGTCGAACGCCTCGCGCTGCGTGACCTCGAGGTGCTTGCGCACGGTGCCCGGCCTCTTGTCCGTCGTCCGGACGAAGAGCGCGAGGGCGAGCGCGACCTCCTCGACCGACAGGAACGTCGCCTGGTGCCGGCGCATGCCGCCGCAACCCTTCTTGTAGACGCTCGCGCCGTTGAGCAGGAGGACCCCGAGCCCGCACGAGATCGCGGTCAGCTCGGAGAGCGGGCCCTCGTCGCGCGGATCGACGTCCTCGTCGGCCTCGAACAGCACGATGCGTCCGATCGAGCGCGCGAGCGACGTGGTGAGCACCGTGGGATCGCCGGCGTCGCTCGCATGGAGCACCGCCACGTAGCCCTCGTCGGTCTCGACCGCCGGACGGAGGACCTTCTGGCCCTTCGCCTTCGCCTCGCCCGGGCCGCACGCGCCGGAGCCGCATCCGCCGCCGCCCTGCGTGACGCCCTCGCGCTCGACCCCGCCGAGCTCGACGTCGAGGTCCGCCGAGAGGGGCGCGTACGTCATCATGCGCGCGAGCAGGCGCTTCACGCCCTCGGTGTCGACCGCGAAGTCGTCGGGGAAGTATTCGCCGTTCGGCTCGACGAGGTCGGGATCGTCGAGCACCTCACCGTAGGCGGCGCGCAGGTGCGCGAGGTGCGCCACGATGGACCGGAGGGAAGCGTCGCTGAGCTCCATGTCAGGTGAAGATAGCGCAAGCCGCCCGTCAGGCTAGGATGCCGGAAATTCCCATGGCGCTGAGGCTCGCGACCTTCAACCTCAAGGACTTCTTCCTCCCGCGGAGCGAGGCCGAGCACGCCGTCTCGGAGGCGAAGATCGGCAACATCGCGCGCGAGCTCCGCCGCGCGAACGCCGACGTCGTCGCGCTGCAGGAGGTGGGCGCGCCCGAGCTGCTCGACCGCATGGTGACCAGGGAGCTCGCCGACATGGGCTACGGCGCGCCGGTGCTCGGCACCGAGGACCGGCGAGGGATCCGCAACGCGATCCTCTCGCGGCTCCCCATCCTCTGGTCGCAGGTCCACACCGCGAAGACGCTGCCGTTCCCGAAGTTCGTCGAAGGCGATCCCGATCCGTTCCCCGGCCGCATCCCGCTCCGCCGGGGCGTGGTGCACGTGCGCGTCGATGCGGGCACCGGCCTCGGAGAGGTCGACGTGATGACCGCGCACTTCAAGTCGAACCTCCCCGCGCCGCTCAAGAGCAAGGACGGCGTCGAGCTGCCGGACGCGACTCTCCGCGCGCACGGCGAGTCCGCGATGCGGAGCCTCGTGCAGCGCGCCGCCGAGGCGCTCGACGTGCGCGGCCTCGTCGACGAGGTGCTGACCGCGCTGCCCGACCACGCGATCTGCGTGATGGGCGACCTCAACGACACGGTCGACTCGCTGCCCGTGCGGCTGCTCTGCGGCATCGATCCGATGAGCCGCTTCCTCCTCCGTCCGGTGGCGCCGTACGTGCCCGAGGAGCGCCGCTTCTCCTGCTATCACGGCGGCGGACCCTCGCTCATCGATCACCTCCTCCTGAGCGAGGCGCTGCATCGTGCGCGCGGCGAGGTGGAGATCTTCAACGAGAACCTCCGCTACCACGGCCCCTTCGTCGAGGGGGCGATCCCGCTCACGGAGGACAGCGATCACGCGCTCGTGGTCGCGTCGTTCGACGCGCCGTCGTCGGACACCGTCCCGCCGCCCGGCTACCAGTCGTAGAGCTGCTCGACGGGGTTGTTCGCGTCGTGCGGCTTCATCCGCACGAGGCGATCGACGTCGATGGTCTTCAGGTTCGCGAACGTCGCCGCGCCGGTGTTCGCGAAGAACGTGACGCGGTTGATCTGCGCCCGGTCGTAGGCGCGCGCATCCGCCTTCTTCGTCAGGTGGAGCACGCTGAAGCCCATCGCGCTCTTGCCGCCGGAGTACGTCTGGTTCGCGAGGTCGGCGTTCGACACCAGGCGCATGATCACGAGCTCGCGCGGTCGCGCGTTCGGCCCCGGCGCCTCCATCGTGCGCGACCAGCCGGGCATCGCGCCCGCGTACACCGACGAGAACGCCGCGTAGCGCTTCTCGAGCGGCGTCATCGCGAGCAGGCGCGTGTCGTAGTCGTCCGGCTTCGCGCCCGTCTCGCCGAGCACGGAGAAGCCGCGCACCGGGTTCTCGATCTCGAGGGTCGCGAACTTCTGCGCCGCCGCGCCGTCGATCGGCAGCTGGTTCGGCAGGAGCTGGTCGCCCGTCTGCAGCACCTCGAGCGCGTTGTAGTGCGTGTGCCCGAGGAGCACGGTGCGGACCTCGGCGCTGCTCGAGAGCAGCTTCATCAGCTCCATGCCGCTGGTGAAGCCGCCGTCGAACTCGGGATCGGGCCGCATCCACTCCTGCAGCCCGTCGTGCACGCAGCTCTGCTCCTGATCGCGCGAGAGCGCCCACGGCGGGAGCTTGCACACCGCCGAGTTCCAGACCTTGCCCACCAGATAGTTGATCGCGCTCTGGTAGACGCTGCGGAACTCGAGCTGCTCGAAGTAGTAGCCCGGGTCCTCGCCCTTGTGGCCGCCGCGCGGATCGTGGTGCGCGAGGACGACGACGTCCTGCTTCTCGGTCTTCGCCCGATAGAGCTCGCGCTCGAGCCACTTCAGCTGCACGTCGCTCATGCCGCCGCCGTAGTTGACGGTGTACATGCCCCAGCCCGAGCGGCGGTGCTGCCGGAGCTCGAACGAGTTCAGCGAGACGTACGTGCTCTTGCCGAACTTCCAGGACGTGTAGAGCGGGCCGTACGTCTTCTGCCACTGGTGGAAGCCGTCGTAGAGGATGAAGTTGCGATCCTTCTTCGGGACCTCGGTCCACCCGGCGAAGCCGTCCTTCTTCGCCGTGCGGGAGAAGCCGCCGGTGAAGATGTCGCGATGGAAGCCGCCGAGCTGATCGGCCGCCTCGGTCTGCTTCAGGAACGCGTCGTAGTCCGACTGGAGAAAGCCGTCCCACGGCTTGTCCTTCGCGTCGTCGATCACCTCGGCGAGGCTCTCGCCGGCGCCGGTGTCGAGCGCCTTCACCGCCGAGGGCACGTGCCCGACGGACACGTAGCCGTCGTGGTTGCCCGTGGTGAGGAAGATGGGGAAGGGGAGGTACTTCAGCCGGTCGACGATCGCCTTCGACTCTTCCTCGTACGTCCACGCGACGGTGCGCTGGCGGAGGCTCCCGGGTGAGCCGCCGTTGTGGAGATCGCCGTTGAACGTGATGAACGCCGCGCTCCGGACGGTCGGATCGTTCGTCGTCGTGAGGTTCTGGACGAATTCGTCGAGCTTGTCCCGCGTCTTCGCGTCGTAGGTCGCGCCGACCGAGACCTGCGTGTCGGTGACGTTGATCACCGAGTACTCCTCGGGCTCGGCGTCGAACACGCGGACCGCGTTGTACTGGTACTCGTGGATGCCCGGCATGCCGAGCTTCGGCCGGTACAGCTCGTTCTGGTTCCGGATCTCGAAGCGCACGTCGTAGAGGCCGGGCGGCACCTTCGCCATCGCCGCCTGGCGGAAGACGAAGCGGACCGTCTTTCGCGCGCGGAGCACCTCGGGCATGTCGGCCGGCTCGGGGCTGACGAGGATCTCGTTCGGGTACACGCGGAAGACGCCCGTGCCGTTGCCGCTCGAGATCGGATCCTTCGACGCGGTGTACGCCTCGCGCGCGCTCCGCGGCACGAGGAAGATCGCGAAGCCGGTCGCCGGATCGTTCGGCACCACGAGCCGCCGCAGCGGCGAGCCCGCCTGCTCCTCGAGCTTCGGCGAGAGGAACGCGTACGCCTCCTCTTCGAGCCGCGTGACGATGAGGAACTGATCGTCGGCGTCGCTCTTCACGTACAGGTTCGGGTTCCCGAGCGTCGGGTAGATCAGGCGATCGATCATCACGTGGCCGTCGATCGCGTACGGCATGATCTGCTCGTTCTCCGCGCGCTCCGCGTAGAACACGTTCGGCAGGACGGTCTCGCCCTTGCTGGAGATCACCTCCCACGGCTTCTCCGCGAGCTTCTGCGCGACGACCGCCGGATCCTCGCCGGCGGCGGGCTGCGCCTCGCCGGTCGGTGTCTCGTCGCCGTTCGCGCCGTCGCCGCCGCCCTCGTCGGATCCGCACGCCACGACCGCCAGCGACGCGGCGAAGAGCAAGGCAATGCGCAAGGTTCCGAGCATCCGGAAGCGGATGTAGGCACGGCTCGGACCAGCCGTGGCGAGGCCACTTTTCCGCTCTCCACGTAGAGCGAACGGATCGGCGACGATCCACGCCGCGCGATCCAGCGAAGACGCTACCCTTGTCGGCCATGCCGCAGGATCCCGACGAGCTCGCCGATCGCTCGCTCGTCCCCGAGCCGCCTCCGTCGCTCGTCCCGCCGCCGGAGACGATCGCCCGTCCGCTCACCGCGCCGCCTCCGCCGAGGAGCTCGACGTCGATCCCCGCGCCGAAGTCGTCGCGTTCGATGATCCCGCTCCCCGCCGTCGAGCCGATCCTCGATCAGGCCGCGACGCTGCGGGTGAAGGGCGAGCTCGATGCCGCGCTCGAGGCGTACAAGAAGGCGCTCTTCGTCATCGCCGCCGGCGACGGCGACGCGCAGGCGTCGATCTACGCGTCGATCGCCGAGGTGAAGGACCTCCAGGGCAAGAAGCGCGAGGCGGAGACGAACTTCGAGAAGGCGCTCGGCGTGAAGCCCAAGCACCTCCGATCGATCGACGGCCTCATCGCGATCGCCACCGAGCAGAAGGAGTGGGACCGCGTCGTCACCTACCGGAAGAAGCGCGTCGACGCGCTCGACGACGGCGACGACAAGGCGAGCGAGCTCTGTCGCGTCGCCGACGTTCTCGAGAACCATCGCCACGACGCGAAGGCCGCCGCCGAGGCGCTCGAGACCGCCGGCTTCCACCGCCAGGGCGACATCGGCATCCTCCTCAAGCTGAAGAACCTCTACGAGGGCCTGCGCCTCTGGAAGAAGCTGCTCGACGTGCTCGACGAGCTGGTGCGCGTCTCCGACGAGCCCCGTCATCGCGGCTCGTTCCGCTTCGCGCAGGCCGATGTCGTGCTCGGCCGCCTCCGCGAGGAGCCGCGCGGCATCGCGTTCCTCGAGATCGCGCTCGACGAGGACCCGCAGTGCGATCGCGCGCTCTCCGCGCTCGTCGCCGTCCGCACCCGGCGCGAGGAGTGGGCCGAGCTCGCGGCGGTGTACGAGCGCCTCGTCGATCGCTTCGCCGGTCTCGGCGATCGCGAGCGCGCCTGGGAGGTGTGCCGCCGTCTCGGAACGCTCCGCCGCGATCGACTCCTCGACGGACCCGGCGCCGTCGATGCGCTGACCGGCGCGCTCGAGCTGCGCCCCGACGACGTCGAGTCGCGCGCCGCCCTCGCCGAGCTCTATGCGGCCAAGGGCGATCGCACCCGCGCGGTGCGCGAGCTCGAGACCGCCGCGCAGCATGCGCCGCTCCGCGCGCAGACCTACCGGCGCCTGTTCGATCTCCACCAGCGCGCTCAGCGTCCCGATCGCGCCTGGCTCGTCGCGACCTGCCTCGAGGAGCTCGGCGCGAGCGACGTCGCGCACGACCTCGTCGTCGAGCAGTTCCGTCCCGAGGGCGCGATCCGCCCGACGACCGCGCTCGATCCGTCGTGGTGGGACGAGTGCCTCGGCGCGCCGGGCTGCGACGCGATCGTGAAGGACATCCTCCGCGCGATCGGCGACGTCGCCGTCGCCATGCGCCTCGAGGAGCTCGCGGCGAAGAAGAAGCTCCCCGCCCTCGATCCGAGCGCGAAGCACGACAAGGCGAGCACCGCCTCCGTCGTGCGCACCTTCGTCTGGGCCGGACGCGCGCTCGGCATCCCGCTGCCCGATCTCTACATGCTCGACGACGTGCCGAGCGGCATCGCCGCCGTGCCCGCATCGCATCCGGCGACCGCGCTCGGCCCGCAGGTGCGGAGCGGCATGACCGTGCAGCAGCTCGCGTTCCTCGCCGGCCGCCACCTCACGTACTACCTCCCCGAGCATTATCCGCTCGTCTTCTTCCCCACGCTCGCCGAGCTCTCGTCGCTCGTGCTGAGCGCCGTCCGCCTCGTCATCCCCGGCATCTCCGTGCCGCCGTCGCCGGAGGGCGCGGTCGATCTCGCTGGGCGCCTCGGAGACGAGCAGAAGGATCTGCTGAAGGACGTCGTGGCTCGCCTCGACGAGCGCGGCGGCAAGCTCGACCTCCTCGCGTTCATCCGCAGCGTCGAGCTCACCGCCGCGCGCGCGGGCCTCCTCCTCGCGGGCGATCTCCGCACGGTGATGCGTCTGATGAAGGAAGAGACGCGCGCCATCGGCGAGCTCACGCTCGAGGCGAAGCGCGGCGATCTCCTCGCGTTCTCCGCGTCCGACGCCTATGGCATCCTGCGCGAGCGCATGGGGGTCGCGATCCTCCCGCCGCCTGCGTCCTCTGCGGAGTCGTGAGGCTCGGCCTCCTCTCCCTGCTCGGCGCGCTCGCGTGCTCGCACGCTCACGAGAATCGACGTCGCGATCCGCGCGGCGTGCGCTGAGCGCGCTCGGGGGCCGGCGGGACGTGCGGGGGAGGCGGAGGCGCGCGCGGGCCTCGTCGTTTGCGCAGAGAAGCGTGACCCACGACCCCGCGTGTTTCCGCGGAGATCCCTGCCGACGCTTCACCGCGCAAGCGACGGGCGCTTCTGCGCAGAAGCGAGCTTGGCTTGCTCGCAGAATCGTGGAGCGCGGGATCGCGTGATTCCGGCGAGTTGCGCGCGGACGCTTCTCTGGTGAAACGGGCCGGGCGGCGCGGGCCACCCGACCGGGCGCCGCCGCGCGCGGGCAGCGTCAGGCGCGGTGCTCGATCGGGAGCGTCATCAGCTCGTGCAGGATCGCGTCGGCCTTGCGGCCCTCGACGACGCCGGCCGCCAGCGCGCGGAAGATCGGCGCGCGCACGTCGTGCCGCTCGGCCCAGCGCGCGACGCGGGGGATGAGCTCGATCGCCTCGACCCGGAGCTGCGCGGCCTTCACCGCCTCGGCGCGCGGGACGCCGCGCGCGAGCGCCTGGCCGACGAGGACCTCGGGGCGCTCGCTCTGCGCGATCGACGCGAGCAGATCGCCGTAGCCGGACAGGCCGAGGAGCGTCTTCTCCTCGCCGCCCGCGGCGGCGGCGATGCGCGAGGCTTCGCCGATCGCGCGGGTGATGAGCGCGGCGACGAGGCCGGCGCTCATCTGGAGCGCCTGCGCGTAGCCGATGGCGATGGTGAGGCAGCCGACGAGCGCGCTGCCCCACTCGAGGCCGCGGATGTCGTGTGTAGGATACACGCGAAGGGTCGGTGAGCCGAGCGCCGCGGTCGCCGCCTCGGCGACCTCGGGGAAGCGCGAGCCGACGACGAGGACCGACGGCTTGCCCGCCAGCAGGTCCTGTGCGAGCGCCGGTCCGCCGAGCGCGCCGGTGCGGCGCACGGGGGTCTCCTCGCGGATGACGTCGGAGATCGTCGCGAGCTCGTCGCCCTCGTCGATGAGGCCGCGCACGCCGTGGACGACGTAGTGCGCGCCGCCGGTGTGGTTGCCGAGGTCGCGCGCGACGCCGCGAGCGACGCCGGGCGGCACCGCGAGGACGATGAAGCGTCCGTGCGCGGCGGCGTCCTTCACGTCGCGGACGACGCGCACGCCCTTCGGGAGCGCGCCGTCGAGCGCGCGCCGGCTGAGGAGCACGACGTCGTTCTCGGCACGCGCGGCCGCTGCTGCGAGCGCGAGCCCCCAGGTACCGCCGCCGATGACCGCGACCTTCCGCTCGAACATGCTCCCGGAATATCACGAGTCAGAAGATGTCGCTCTGGTGGGCGCGCGCCCGCGGCAACAGCGCCGAGGCGCCCTGGACGAGCCGCAGGGCCCGCGCCCGGAGCTCGCGTGCGCGGAGCCGGCGAGAGGCCGCAGCCTCGCGCTTCGTCACCGTCTCGACCTCGCTGATCGCGACGTCGGTCTCGAGGTCCTCGGCGCTCGCCTCGAGCGCGATCTTGTCGGGGCCGCTCGCGCGATCGGCCTGATCGCGTGCGACCTTCGCCGCGGCGCGCTTGGCGGGGAGGTCGTTCGCGATCGTGGAGGCGGAGCGCTCGTCGGCGAGGGCCGCCTCGTCGAGCGCCCGGGCCCGGGCGAGGAGATCGCGAGCGAGCGTGGTCGGCGACGGATCCCATTCGCGCACCGCGGCCGGTACGCACGCCGTCGCATCGCTCTCGTCGGCCGCGGCGATGCGCGACCAGAAGAGGAGAGGGACGGCGAGCGCGAGCACGCCGAGGATCCGCGCCGGCGAGGTCATCCTCCAGAGGCTAGCGCGAGGATCCGGGTAAATCATGCTCGCGCTTTGCTACCGCGGCATTTCTGAGCCATGGTGCGGGCTCCGTGGTGCAGCCCCTCCTCCAGCTCGGAAAGAAGAAGGACCCGCGCGCGCGCTTTTTGCCGACCACGCGCGAGGAGATGGCCCTCCGCGGGTGGGACGAGCTCGACGTGCTCATCGTCACCGGCGACGCGTACGTCGACCATCCGGCGTTCGGGCCCATCCTCGTCGCGCGCTTCCTCGAGGCGCGCGGCTATCGCGTGGGCGTCATCGCCCAGCCGCGCTGGGACACGCCGGACGACATCGGCCGGATGGGCAAGCCGCGCCTCTGGGTCGGCGTGAGCGCGGGCAACCTCGACTCGATGCTGAACAAGCTGACCGCGCAGAAGAAGGTGCGGTCCGAGGATCAGTACTCGCCGGGCGGCCGCACGAACGCGCGGCCGAACCGCGCCACCATCGTCTACGCGAACCTCTGCCGGCAAGCGTTCCCCGGGACGCCGATCGTGATCGGCGGGATCGAGGCGTCGCTGCGGCGCATCGCGCACTACGACTACTGGTCGGATCAGGTCCGCCGGTCGATCCTGCTCGATGCCAAGGCGGACCTCCTCGTCTTCGGCAAGGGCGAGCGCGCGGCGTGGGAGATCACGAAGCGGCTCGCGGCGGGCGAGAAGGCCTCCGACATCACCGATGCGCGCGGCACCGCGCACGTGAAGAAGAACCGCCGTTCGTGGGAGCCGCTGCTCGCGGAGACGAGCAAGTACGTGAAGGACCGGAAGCTCGTCGTGCTGCCGTCCTACGACGAGGTCACGAAGAGCAAGGAGGCCTTCGCTCGCATGAGCAAGGCCTTCCAGTACGAGACGAACGCGCACAACGGCCGGCCGCTGCTCCAGGTGCACGGCGAGGAGGCGGTCTACTTCAACCCGCCCGCCGAGCCGCTCGACGAGTCGGAGATGGACGGCCTCTACGACATGCCGTTCGTGCGCGCGGCGCACCCCTCGTACAAGGAGAAGATCCCCGCGTTCGAGACGGTGAAGCACTCGATCGTCACGATGCGCGGCTGCTTCGGCGGCTGCACGTTCTGCAGCATCACCGAGCACGAGGGACGCATCATCCAGTCACGCAGCGAGGCGAGCGTCCTGCGCGAGGTGCGCCAGCTGTCGCGCATGGATGGCTTCTCCGGCGTGCTCACCGACCTCGGTGGGCCGACGGCGAACATGTACAAGATGCACTGCAAGGACGAGCGCATCGAGAGCGCGTGCCGCCGGCTCTCGTGCGTGCATCCCGGCGTCTGCGAGAACCTGGTCACCGACCACTCGCCGCTGCTCTCGCTGATGAAGGCGGTGCGCGAAGAGAAGGGCATCAAGCGGGTCTTCATCGCCTCGGGCGTCCGCTACGACCTCGCCGAGCGCAGCCCCGAGTTCGTGCGCGAGCTCGCCAAGCACCACACCGGCGGCCAGCTCTCCGTCGCGCCCGAGCACTCGAACGACGGCGTGCTCGAGAAGATGAAGAAGCCGAGCATCAAGAGCTACGAGCGCTTCGCGCAGATGTTCTGCAACGCGAGCGAGGAGGCGGGCAAGGAGCAGTTCCTGGTGCCCTACTTCATCACCGGCCATCCCGGCTCGACGCTGAAGGACACCGTCGAGCTCGCGCTGTATCTGAAGCGCAACGACATGCGCCCTCGCCAGGTGCAGGACTTCATCCCCACGCCGATGGCGATCGCCACGACGATGTTTTACACGGGGATCGACCCGCTCACCGGCGATCCCGTGTATACCGCACGCGATCTCCGCGAGAAGCGGATGATGAAGGCGCTCGTCTTCTACTGGGATCCGCAGCACTGGCCGCTGGCGCGCGACGCGCTGCGCCAGGTCGGCCGCCACGACCTCATCGGGCGCGGGCCGAACGCGCTGGTCCCGCCGGAGGGCGCGGAGGACCGCATCGTCCGCGAGCGCCGCTTCAGCGCGAATAGCGGTGCTTCACGCCGACCGGGAACCAATCGGGGTCGCCGGCGGGGTGGAGCGTGATGCGCGGGCGCTGTCGCTCCTTCGGGACGTAGGCGGCGAACTCCGGATCGAGGCGGAGGAGCTGGGCGAGGATCGATCGGGCGATCGCGTCCTCGAGCGCGGCGTCCGCCTTCGCCGAGGGCGCGAGCTCGACGGCGATCGCGAGGTGGAGATCGTGGTCGGCGTCGGCCACGACGTGCATCACGAACTTGCCGGTGACGTGAGGCGTGAGCTCCGGCTGCTCGAGGCCGACGCTCACCATCTCGGGGAAGACGTTCGCGCCGAAGAACGAGATCGCGAAGTGCGAACGCCCGAAGACGTAGACGAACGGCAGCTCGCGCACGGCGCGCGCGCCCGCCTCCTTCGCGAGCCGGACCGGATCGCAGCCGAGCGCGCGCATGCGGTCGATCATGGCGGCGAACGGCACCACGCCGCCGCGATCGGAGATGTGATAGCGGACCAGCGGCACGCCGCCGTCGCCGCTGAAGAGGAGCGTGCCCTCGTGCTCCTCGAAGTAACGCGTGCAGGGATCGTACTGCACGAGCGTCGGCAGGCGCGCCTCGCCGAAGACCGCGCGGGCGTCGTCGGGGCGCTCGGCGAGGAACCGGCGGATGGCGATGGTCACCGGCGTCTCGGTGCCGAGGACGCCGGCGTCCGCCGTGCCGTAGAGCGAGGCCGAGTCGAGCAGCGGGTGCGCCATACCGGCGCGCTCGCCCATCAGCGTGCGCCACTCCTCGGTGAACACCTCGCCGGCGAGCACCAGCTTGATCGCGTGCTCGCGCCAGGCGATGCCCGCCGCGATGCCGGCGTCGACGACGTCCTTCAGGAACGGCGGGTAGCCGAGGAGGACGGTCTGCTCGAACTCGGGCGCGAGCTCCTTCACCACGCGCAGGATGTCGGGCTTCACGTTGCCCGGCGTCACGGTGAAGATGCGATGCCCCTTCGCTGCGAGGTGCCGGCAGCAGGCGGCGGTGAACATGCCGCCGACCCACGTGCCGAGCGGGAAGCAGACGACCGCGAGCGTGCGCCTCTCGTCGCTCCGGAAGCCGTCGACGAAGACCTGCTCGAAGCGCGTGGCGACCGGGAGCTCGTCGGCGATCGAACGCGGCCAGAACGTCGGCTCGCCCGTCGATCCGGAGGAGACCGCGATGGTGTCCGACGTCGAGAGATCGCCGAGGCGGCAGCGCGAGGCGAGCGGGTACTTGCGGAGGTAGCCTTCCTTCGTGACCAGCGGCAGGCGCGCGAAGTCCTCGCGCGTGCGGACCGTCGCCGGATCGATCGCGTGCTCGGCGAGAAGCGCGCGGTACGCGGGGACGTCGCGCGCGGTCTCGCGGAACAGCGCGAGCGCGCGCTCCGCGGGATCGACGGCGGCGTGCTCGGCGAGGAGCCGATCGAGCGGCGTGCCGAAGAATTCGTCGAGCGCCGCGCGGACGCGATCCCGTCGTGCTTCGTCCATGGCGGACGGAGTCTGCTAGAGAGCGAGCCCGTGCGCCAGGGCCGCGGCGAGCGGCGCCGCCGTGAGCCCGAGCACGACGATCGCGGCGAGGCTCGCGCTGCGCGCGCGGGCCTCGGCCTCGTCGACGACGTTCGCCACGAGCGGATCGTCCGCCTCCCGCGCCGACGCGCGGTAGCCCGCGCCCGGTCCGTGCGATGCGGCGCGCGCCTCCTTCGCCTGCCGGCGGAAGCGCGCGGCAGCGACGAGCGGGACGAGCGCGACGACGAGGCCTCCCGC
>JBDHVD010000233.1:0-12794 GCA_039809525.1 Labilithrix sp.
CTGGGCGTACCCGAGCCCCGCGACACGGTCGGGCACGAGGTTCGTCGCGCCATCGCCGAGATCGGCCACGCGATCGGGGTGCGGCATGTCGGAAGTCGGCATCGTGGCTCGCGCGACCGGACGAGCGTTCGCACGAGCTCCGGATGCCAAAGCGCAGCCCCCCGAGGCGCGTGCCCGAGCGTCACGAGCTCACGAGCGATCGCCCGCAGCGATCGGCCGCGTGCACGAAGGGCCCGCGCATCACGACGTGCCGCCAGCTCGCGCTCGCTCGGCTCCGGCGCACGTGCAGCCCGAAGCCACCTCCGCGCTCCACGTTGCCGCACGACCACGGGCTCCGGCAGCGCGTTCGGGTCGAACGCGGTCGTCCGCCTCCAGGTAGCTTTTGAGACCGTCCTTCACTTCCGGAGAGGTTGCCTTCGGACGGCCACGTGCGTGACGGCCGCCGCGATTCCGAAGAGCGCGCCGTACCCGAGGCCCGCGACGAGAGGGTCGGTCTGCCGCAAGACCGCCGAAGCGACGGCCCCCGCCGCGACGCAGAGGCCACCGAGCGCCCCCACGACAGCCACGATGCGCGAAGCCGCGGCGCGTTGCGTCTCCATCCACGGCTGGAGGGGCCACCGGTCCTTCGCGCGGCTCGGCATGAGCACGGAGAGGAGCTCGTTCGTGGCGGGGTTCTTCAGGAACGTTCGGCCGGGTCCCCAGGCCCAGCCACCCACGAGCACGCCCCCTCGCAGCGCGACCTCGTGGAAGAGGGCTTCTGCCGTGTGGGGGACGTGGGCCATCACGACGCGTCGGAGGCCGATGGCGCTGAACGCCTTGGCAAAGTGCACGCCCGCGGTCCTCCATGGGCCCGTCGGGACGAACGCGCTCATCCCCTCGACGACGAAGAGGATCCCGTCCTGCGCATGCGAGCCCCGGTGAAGGCTCGCCTCGTAGGCCTCCGGCGCGTCGGCTCCGGCCCGACTCTGCGGCGCGACGACCGGGAGGGCGACGGCCCCTCTCCGTTGCGCGGCCCGGATGGAGAGCGCCTTCCGCGTATGCCAGATGGATCCGGCGAAGCCGAGGACCGCGAACGCCGCAGCGAGCCCGTCCTTCAGCCACAGCGCGAGGGCCGTGAAGAACACGCCCGCGAGGAACTGGCCGACGGCGAGGACCGTGGCGGTCGCGAGCGGATGCCGCTTCGAGGGAGGGACAAACCACATGCGGACCATCGTACGCCGAGAGAGGGCTTGGCCTTCCCTCGGGCGGGGTGCTCACCGCGATGCTCCTCGATGAAGTCGATCATCACTTCGGTCGGCGGTCGAGCTCCGCCTGGGCGAAATACGCCGACGCCTTCCGCAAGATGTCGTTGGCGCGACGAAGCTCGCGAACTTCGCGCTCCAGATCCTTCATTCGCTCACGCTCGTTGCTCGTCAGCCCGGGTCCTTTGCCCGCGTCCGCCTCGGCCTGCTTCACCCAGTTGCGCAAGCGCCTCTGCCGAACGACCCATCTTCTCGGCGATCGAGGTGACCGCGGCCCACCTCGAGTCGTGCGCGCTCTCCTGCTCGAACACGAGCCGCACTGCACGCTCACGCACCTCCGGCGGGTACCTCGTCTTCCTTCCATGGCTCCATCCTCTCAACATTGGGAGCCTCCGGGGAACCCGGGGCGATTCAGATCGCGGAGCTCCGAGATTTCGAGGCACATCAGAAGGGCCACGGTCGTCTCCTTCAGATGACGACGACGGACACCGCGAGGACCACCGCGAGCAGGCTCCCCGATGCGATCCCTCAGCTCGCTCCCTGCCCTCGTCCCGCGGATCGGAAGGAATCGAGAAGCGACAGTACCTCGAGCTTCGTCAAACCACTCCCCGCTGCAGCAATCTCGATGGATCCAGGCGGAAGAACCTGCATGCCGAGACTGCTCAGGAGGTAGCTGACCGCGGGGTCCGGCTCCGGGCGGTCGAACATCAGGACCTGAGAACGGCTCGCGCCAAAGCAGTCGTAGAGCGCCTGAGTCAGCCTGCTGAACTGCTCGTCATCCAGTGCTGCGAGGCGCTCCGATGAGGCGACCCACACCTGCTGCGTCGGAGCGGGTGCTCTCTCCGAAAGCGCGTCGCGGATACGCTCGAGCGATTCGAAGAGCGACGAGGCTTCCTCCATCTCACGCAGATCGATGAGCGCCGCGCCGGGAAGGAGAACGATGAGGCATGCGCCCAGCTCGACGACGGTCGAGTGCGCGCGGAGCTCGGTGGTCGACATCCGTGCATCCTCGCGATTTCAGGAGCAGCGGGCAATCCGGCGCTCTTCAGGCATTCGGGCCACGACGGTCGCAGGTCGAGGCGGTGCCGGCGCGAATCGCCGCATGGGTGTCGAAACTGGCATCCATTTTCGCCCTTGCACGCCTTGCCGGTGAGGCTGGGCTCGAACTGGTGGAGGCGCGGGACGTGCTCGCGGGACAACGCTTCACGTCCGGAGGTCCGCGCAGACGCCCGACCTCGTGGTGCAAGCGCTCGCGACCGCCGCCACGCCGTCGTATGCGTGTACGTCGACGGGACCATGAGCAAGAAGACGAGAGGGCGGTGAGGAGCCGACTGCGCGAGGCCGAGATTGTTCGGAGAGCATGTCCGTGGGTCTCCCGATCCTGCGCGCCGAACGTCCGCGTCCTCGAGCGTCGAGGTAGGATCGCGTCACGTTCCCAAGGCTACGAATGACGAGGACCATGCGAGCATTTGCGCGGACCGACGCGAACACCGGCGAGGTGAAGCGGATCGAACGACCTTCCCCGGAGCCCGGCGACACGGACGTGGTCGTGGCGGTGCGCGCCTTCGGCGTGGGGATCCACGACCGGTACTTCATCCCGCCGCACGGGCCATTCCCGTACACGATCGGGACCGAGGGCGCGGGGGTCGTGGTGGCGACGGGCAACGCCGTGAGCGCGGTCGGCGTCGGTGACCGGGTGATGTTGACCACGATCCTGCAGCCCCAGGGAGGGACGTGGGCCGAGCTCGCCGTCGCTCCCGAGAAAGCCGTGCGCCGGATCCCCGAGGCGCTCGACTTCTCGACCGCGGCAGGCATTCCGATCGCGGGAGATGCGGCGGTCGAGACGCTGCATACGCTGGCCTTGGCGCCGGGGAGCACGCTCTTCGTCGCCGGCGGCTCGGGGGCGATCGGCACCCTGCTGATCCAGATGGCGACCCGTCGCCAGATCCGGATCGCGGCCTCGGCGTCCCCGGCCAACCATGCCTTCATGCTCTCCTTGGGCGCGGAGCTGGCGGTCGACTACCGCGACCCGTCATGGCCTGACCAGGTGAAGCGATGGGCTCCGGACGGAGTCGATGCAGCCCTTCCCATCTTGCCGGGGATCGCCAAGGAGTGCTTGGCCGTGGTGCGCGACGGCGGACACCTCGTCACGGTGTCCGGTGATTCCGACTCGGTGCCGTCGGAGCGCGGCATCCGCGTCGAGCAGTTCCAGCATCGTCCCGATGTCGGAGCTGACATGGCGAAGCTCGTGGACGACATCGCGGCCGGCCACGTTCGGCTCGTCCTCGAGCGCGTCTACGATTTCGAAGACGCCGTCGCAGCATTGGAGAAGACCGAGACGCGCCACGCCCGCGGGAAGCTCGTCGTCACGGTTCCCTCGGCGCAGGAGCCCTGAACGGCGAGCGTTCTTTCACGCGTCGTCCCTCGCTCAGCCGTCGAGATCGCCGAGCTCCTCGTCGATCCGCGCGTCGAGCGCATCGCGCGTCGCCGAGGTGGGCAGCGGGGCCGGAGCGTCGGTTCGGCGCCACTGCCGGAGGAGCATCCCGAGACCAACGCCGCAGACGACGAGGACGAGCCCCGTGAAGTATGCGATGCGGATCCTCGGCTCCGTCCCCTTCGGCACCGCGCGCACGCGCTCTCCGTAGCGCAGGGCGAAGTCGTCCTCGATGGCCTCTTGCGACTCGCCGGCGCGGAGCCTCGCGCGGACCTCGAGCCTCAGCGCCGAGGCCAGCGGTGACTCGTGAACGTCGAGCGTTTGGAGGTAGCAACAGGGCGCGAGGAGACGACCTTCGAGGATCGCCTCCCCGGCCTCTGCCGCAGGTGCGGGCGACGACGCCGTGGACTCCGACGCACGTGGAGCGATCGCGCCCGGGATCGAGAATCCGTCGCCCGACGCGAGGGTCAGCGCGAGGACGCTCGACGAGAGGAGCACCGAGAGCCCCGTCCCGCTCATAGCGACTTCAGGTATTCGACGAGGTCACTCTTCTGCGCGGGCGCAAGCGAGAGGCTGTGGGCGCTGTCGTAGTGATCGACGACGGCCTCGAGCGTCGGGAAGCGACCGTCGTGATAGAAGCCGCCCTTCGTGTGCGCCGAGAGGCCCTTCAGCGGCGTCGTGCGGTAACGCTTGTCGGGCGATCGACTCGACTGGAAGTCGTCGATGCCGATCTCCGCGCCGGTGTGCATGTTCCAGCCGGGCTCGGTGAAGAGCGGAGCGACGTGGCAGCTCCCGCACTTCGCCGCGCCCTCGAACACCGTCTGACCTCGGGCCGCGGCGGCGACGTCGAAGCTCCCGGGCTTGGGCGCGGGGGCGGGGATCGCGAGCTGATAGAACTGCAGCGCGCCGAGCTTCGACGTGATGAGGTCGGGCGTGTTTCGCACGTTGGCGAAGCCTGCGCTCGCGGCGACCGGATAGTCCGATGCGTTGGCGAGACGCGAGTCGACGAACGTTCCCTTGCCGTGCATCTCGAGGTTGGCGACGAACGCGTTCCAGTACGTCGCGGAGCCGAAGCCGGTATAGGTCGCGAGGTTCACGCCGGCGAGCCCGAAGGCCGGCGGGATGAGCGGAGCCGCCTCCGCCGCTCCGCCGTCGGGACCGACGGCCTTGCGATCGAGGAACAGCTCCGCGTTGAAGCGACCCGGGCCCCAGCTCGTGAGCACGGTGCGCACGGTCTCCTCGGGAACACCGAGCAACGAGCTCACCGCCGACAGATCGGGTGAAAGGTTGACGATGGCCCCTACGTTCAGATCTCGGTTCGGCCAACCGTCCAGCCGTCGGCCGATGCCCGGCGCGAACGAGTCGTCCACGGTGGAGTGACAGAGCGAGCACTGGATGCCCATCGACGTCAGGTTCTTGCTGGAGTCGAAGATGCCGGTGACGCCGACGACCGCGTTCGCTCGCAAGAGCGCGAGCGTCGTGTCGACGCTGTCGAGGTCGACCTGCCCCTTCTTCAGGGCGTCGATCACGGGAGCAGGGAGCGCCTCGACGTCCACCTTCAGACCGACGGAGAGCGCGGTCTTCGGGCTGACGCCGGGGCCGACACCGCCCTTCGCCGTGCCGACGACGGCGCGATGGAGCTTCAGCGTATCGCCCCAGAACGCCTCGTCACCGAACGTGTCGTAGCGGAAGGTCTTGCGCCCTTCGTCCATCATCCCCAGCGCGTTCTGCGTGATGGGATCCACCGAGCTCCCCATCCCGGCGCCGTCCGGGGCGCGCGCATCCACCGGCGGAGGCGCCTCCACGTCGCAGGCCGCGAAGCCCCCGCCGTCGCCGCCGGGCATCGACCTCGTCGACTCGTCCTCGGAGCTGCAGTGCACGAGCGCGACCGCGGCGAGAAGCCCGCACGGCACCACCAGTCCTCGCGGCGTCAGGCGTCGCAGGTGAACCATCCGAAACATGGACGTGCTCCTTCCTCCCGCGCATGACGGCTCGGGATCGGTACATAGAGTCGCGTCGCTCGATTTCGTTTCAGCGCGTCGCGAGGAATCGTGAGGAATCGTCCCCGTTGCGTCGCGGTCTGGCGCGTGCGGCCGCGTCGAGACGAATGTTCGGCGTTCCTGGGAACGGAGGGCCGCCCAGCGGACTCATTAACGAAGGAGGAGCAGCCGGTGATGAAGCACGGAACGGAGCGACGAGACGCGCTCCCATGGCTCGCCGACGAGCAGATCGTCGCGCGTGTCGTCGCGGGTGAAGGCCACCTCTTCGAGCACCTCATGCGCCGGCACAACCAGCGTCTCTACCGCCTGACCCGATCCATCGCCACGAGCAGCGCCGAGGCCGAAGACGCGATGCAGGAGGCCTACGTCCAAGCGTTCACGAGGCTCGCGCAGTTCGAGCGTCGATCGAGCTTCGTGACATGGCTGAGGAGGATCGCGATCCACGCGGCGCTCGCGCGCGTGCGTCGTGGAAGAATGGAGACGCTCGTGGACGATCTCGATGCGTTCGATGCTGCGCCGGAGAGGTATCCGACGTCGTCGCAAACCATGGCGAGGAGCCCCGAGGGAGGCGCGGATGATCGCGAGCTGAGATCCATCCTCGAGGGTGCGATCGACGGGCTTCCCACTCGGTACCGGATGGTCTTCGTCCTGCGAGCCGTCGAGGACATGTCGGTCGCCGAGACGGCGGCGTCGCTCGACATGCAGGAGGAGACGGTCCGCACGCGCTTCTTTCGAGCTCGCGCGATGCTCAAGAGCGTGTTGACGGAGAGGCTCGACGGTTGCGCCCAGGGCGTGTACGAGCTCCACCTCAGCCGGTGCGACCGCATCGTCGCGGCCGTGCTCGCGAGTCTCGACATCGACGCGCGCGCGACCAATTGAAACGCTGCCGGCTGCTCGATCCGCATCCCAGCCGCCCGACCGCGCTCTCGAGAAGGGATCGCCGCTCGTTCGACGGACGAAGGGCTCTTCTTCCGCGACGTGCCTACCGGAACATCAGGCCGATACCGGTCCGCACGTACGTCGGCGCGCTCGTATCGAGGAACGTCCGGCCGCCGGCCACGTCGATGGTGAACCCGAGCCCTGGTCGCACGAGGATCGTCGCGCTCCAATCGAGGGCGAGGTGAAAGCCGACGTCGCGACCGTCGGTTGCGATGCCGACCTCCGGGAGGAGCGCGCCGACGAAGGTCTCGAGCCTGCCGGCCACGCGGTTCTCTCCGGCAGGAGGAAGGAGCAGGTAGGCGGCGGGCGCGATCCCGCCCGCGAACAGCGCGCGACCGTCACGAACGCCGAGCAGCGACGCGCGAGCATCGAGCCCGAACTGGTCACCGATCGCCGCCGAGAAGAGACCGTCGAGCACGTCACCCCCCGAGAGCACCAACCCGCCGGACGGATCGCTCGGAGCGCGTTGATAGCGGACGCCGGCGCTCGCACGCCCCCCTCCGGAGACCTCGGCGCTGCCGTGCTCTGGGAAGAAGAAGCTCGCGAACGCGCCGGCCCCGACCTCGCCTCGGAGCGCGCGGCCCTCCCACCACGACACGGTGACCGGAGGCTTCGGTGGAGGCGCGACGGCAGGCGGTCGATGGGGGGCAGGCGGCGGCCACCCGTCCGACGGAGGTTCGTGACCGGCGCCCAGCTCCCCTTCATCGCCGCGAGCGACCCCGTCGCCGAGGGCCACGGCCGAGAGGACCGCGAGCGCGACGGCCAGGCGGAGACGGAGCGATCTGGCGGCGAGAGACATGACGGCTTCGACGCGCGTCGCGTCGGTCCGATTCACGCGCGGCGTCAGGGGGACGAGCCGACGCGGCGCCGGCGATCGAGCTGCCACGCGGCGGGGAGCTCGTGGGCGGGATCGACCAAGCTGACTTGCAGCTCATGGATGATCGCGCCGAGAAGGCCGGAAGCGAGAAGCCCCGGTCCGAGGGGACCGGACGAATTCTCGCCGACCGGCGGGAGCTCTCGCAGAGCGGCGCGGACCTCCTCGGACGTGCGTCCCAACTGCCAGCGGATCTCTTCGCTGACGGCGTTCGGCCGGTCGGGTGCGGCGAGCCCCGCGGCCTTCGCGGCATACGCGGCGGCCCCCAGTGCGTGCGCACCCATGTGAGGGATGGCTGCTGCTTGTCCTGCCGCTCGTGCGGCCGCTGCCGCGGCAGGGCCCACGGCACGCGCGGCTCCTCCACCGACGAACCGGCGGCGGATCTCCTCGGCGACGTCGAGCTCGCCGCGCGCGAACGCCCGCGTCCGGGCGATGGCCTCACGAGGGCGGCGGTCGTCTGGAGCTTCCGCCTCGAACAGGCCGAGCACGCGCTCCGCGCAATCCGCCGCCCACGACGCGACGATCCGTCGGTCGGCTTCGCTCAGGGTCTGGGGAGAGCGCATGCTCTGGACGGTAGGCACGCTACGCGACGTGGTCCAGCCGTTCTCCGTACGCCGGAGCCGTACGTCCGCCGATCATGACGGCTGACACCACGAGGGCCCGGCTCGGCCCGGCTGCGCGCGACGCGGACGGCGGTGGCGCTCTCCGTTCTCGCGACGCCGTCGAACGCCGAAGCCAACGTCGCATCGTTCGCAGCAAGCAGCTAGCCCCGCTGCAGCTTGTGACGGTGGACGACCGAGCGTAGCACCGTGCCATGGAACGGCCGGCGTTCGAGGTTCGACTGCGTCTCCTCTCGTCCGAGGAAGGTGGACGGCAAAGCCCGATTCGGAGCGACCATCGCCTGACGTTCGACCTCGGCAACACGTGGCGCGGAGAGCCGATGCTGAATGACGGACGCATCGTTCTTGCCGCCGACGAGCTCGTGCCGGGAACGGAAAGCCTCGCGACGATCGAGCCTCTGCGCCCCGAGTACTGGGACCGCGTTCCCGTGGGGGCCGTCGTGCCGTTCATGGAGGGCGCGCGCATCGTCGGTCACGCGACCGTGATCGAACGCGTATGGCCCGCGGCGTTCACGCCTGCGACCGCGGCCTTCGTGCGCGCCGCGTACGACCTCTGCGAGCTGGTCACGAAGGCCGAGGCCCTCCCCCTTCGCGAGCGCCTGCGCGGCGCACGCGCGATCCTGCTCTCGCTCTACGCGGTGGCGACGGAGCTACCGGGTACCGCCAGCGCCACCGAGAGAGACGCTCCCAGTTTTCCCGTGCCGGAGACGTGGCCGGGCTTCGCCGACCATGACGTCTACTGGGAGGTCTTCGACCCGTACGAGCTGTCGGAGCCGGTCGCTGGCTCCCTTTCGGACGACCTGCTCGACGTCTACCGCGACGTGCGCCGGGGCCTCTGGCTCTGGGAGAACAGCGCGATCGCCGACGCCGTCTGGGAGTGGCGCTTCTCGTTCGAGTCGCACTGGGGAGACCACGCGGTCGATGCGTTGCGCGCTCTCCATCGAGCATGCGGCCGACCCCCACGTTCGTGACCGCGAGGTGCGTGACCGCCGCCCGATGCTCGTCCGCGTCCCCGGAGCTGCGGCTCGCGCGTGCTACACATCGGCGCGGGGATCGCGATCGGAGGATATCGAGATGACCGTGAAGAGGATCGTCGCCAATCTGGCCGTGTCGGAGCCCGCGCAGGCGAAGAAGTTCTATGAGGACGTCCTCGGGCTCGACGTTCTGATGGACATGGGGTGGATCGCGACCTACGGCTCGAAGCAGACGATGACCGTCCAGATCAGCGTCATGACCGAAGGCGGATCCGGCACGCCGGTGCCCGATCTCTCGATCGAGGTGGATGATCTCGACGCCGTCCTCGCGCGCGTGAAGAAGGCGAAGATCCCCGTCGAGTACGGCCCGGCGAACGAGCCGTGGGGCGTGCGTCGCTTCTTCGTGCGCGATCCCTTCGGCAAGCTCGTGAACATCCTCGTTCACGAGGCATGAACGGCTCGGTCGCGCCGCGCTACGTCCCTGCGAAGGGACGCGCCGCTCACCGCACGCGGCGGCGCGGTTCGCTGGGCCGGAGGCCGCGAAGCGTCATGGTCACGATCGCATCTGCGAAGGCTCGATCGAGCGGGCCCGTCCGCAGGAGCCAGCGGCGCAGGATCGGACCGAAGAGGAGGTCGGCGGCGATGCCGAGATCGATGCCGCGACGCACCTGCCCCGCCCGGCGAGCGCTCTCGAGCCGCGTCACCGTGGCCTGCATCTGCGGGCGGAGAAGGATCGAGGTGAACGCCTCGGCGAGCTTCGCGTCGACCTGGATCTCGGCGGCGAGCACGCGGAACACCGCATCGAACCTGGGATCGCGGAGCTCCTCCACCGTGGCGCGAACCACCGCTCTCAGATCCCGATCGAGGTTTCCGGTGTCGGGGAGCGACGTCGATCCGTCCGTCTCGGCATCGAGGCCGAGGAACGCTTCGAACACGACGGCACCTGGGGAGGACCACCAACGATAGACGGTCTGCTTTCCGACTCCGGCACGTGCGGCGATCCCTTTCATCGTCAGCTTGGCGTAGCCCTCGTCGAGAACGAGCTCGCGTGCAGCTTCGACGATCGAGGCGCGCACTTTCTGGTTTCGGCGCGACTCGTCGGGCGGGGTTCGTGCCGGCATGCAAACGAGCCTACCCCTGACGAGACACCGTGTCTCGCCTGGCTTGACTCTCCTCGATCCGGATGCCAGTCTCTCGAGACGAGACACCGTGTCTCGTCTCGCGTCGAGGCCGCGTCGTGCCTCGGGAAAGGGACCGCATGTCTTCCTCGCCTACCCCGCCCCGTCACGTCTGGTTCATCACCGGAGCAGGTCGGGGGCTCGGTCGCGCGTTCGCGGTCGCTGCGCTCGACGCCGGTGATCGCGTGGTCGCCACGCTTCGGCGCCCCGGGCTTCTCGACGACCTGGCCACGAAGCACCCGGAGACTCTGCGCGTGCTCCAGCTCGACGTGCGCGACCGTGGGTCCGTGTTCGCGACGATCGAGGAGGCGTGGTCTTCGTTCGGCAGGCTCGACGTCGTCGTCAACAACGCCGGTTACGGCCTCGTCGGCGCCGTGGAGGAGATCACCGAAGCGGAGGCCCGCGACGAGATGGAGACCAACTTCTTCGGCGCGCTTTGGGTCACGCAGGCGGTGATGCCGCGCCTCCGCGAGCAACGCTCGGGTCACATCGTCCAGATCTCGACGGTGGGCGCCGTCGGGACGATGCCCATGTTCGGGCTGTACAACGCGAGCAAGTGGGCGCTCGAAGGCTTCAGCGAAGCCCTGGCGGCCGAGGCCGGCGAGCATGGCATCCGCGTGACGCTTGCGGAGCTCGGCGGCTTCGCGACCGACTGGGCCTGGAGCAGCATGCGGTTCTCCGAGAACGTCCCTGCGTACGACGGGCTCCGCGAGCGGGTCTTCGGGACGCGCCGCTTGCCGTGGGATCCGAGCGGGAAGGCTCTCGACACGAGCGCCGACCCGGCGAACGCCGCACGCGCTCTCGTCGCGCACGTCAAGCATGACTCCCCTGGCCCGCTGCGTCTCCTCGTCGGCGACGACGCCCCCGAGCACGTCGCCGCTGCGCTCGCGGCGCGCCGCGACGACTACCGCAAGAACGCGGTCTTCACGTGGCCGACGTGACGGACGACCACCGTCTCGTGAGCAAGGGCAGGTCAGAGGCGAAGGGGGAAGGCGATGCCCGCGTCGACCAGATCCTCGAAGGTGCCCTGGATCCGGTCTTCACCTCCGTCGTGGCACATGTGAAGGTGCATGCCGGGCCCGAGGTGGAGGTTCACGCCTTCGGAGAAGACGCAGAGCCGAGGTCCGACCCGACCCTGAGCCGCCGGCCTGCGAGGCGGTCTTCGGTCGGTGAGCCGGCATCCATGCGGTGATGGTACCGGCTCCATCCGGAAGGGAACACTGGCGGTCCCCCCCGCCGAGAGACTCGCGCGCCGTCAGCCGCGTGCGCTCGACGGTGACGCCGTCGCGAGACACCAGCGCGAGCTCCCAGTCCGCGCCGGCGTCGGGCAGACCGTCGACGCGGACGAGCGCCGCCTGGCCATGCCGCGCGAGCGCCTTGACGTGCGCTTGCGCGTGAGACGGCGTGCCTCCGAGCCGCGCAACGACCGCATCGAGATCGGGCCAGCCTTCGCGCTGCGCGTGCGCCTTCAGCGCGACCCGCCGCAGCTCGTCGAAGCTGAAGTAGTGAAGCTCGTCGCCCACGACCACCGCCGGCCTCGCGGCGTCGAACCAGTCCTGGACGATGGGTGTCTGCTCGCCGTTCGGCTCGACGCGGACGATCCACGGAGCGCCGCGAGTGGGAGCCGGCAGCAGCAGCACGAGCGGCTGTGCGTCGGACAGCTGCGGGGCGATGCGCGTGAAGTACGCCGCGTCGGCTCTCGGCTGCGCCTCCGCGAGCCAGGCGGGGGCGACCCACGAGACGCTCGAGGCGACGCGGAGCCCGTCGGGCGTCACGACCACGCGCTCGCAGATCCAGTCGCGGCCGGCCTCGCGCGCGACGAGGAAGCCGTCGGGCGCGCTCGCGACCGCGCCCACCTTCGCGCCGTCGCTCTCGAGGTCGAAGCGCGCGCCGGTGACGGTCACGATCCGTGCGCCGGCGGCGACCGCCCGCCCGTCGCCGGCCACCGCGAACGGGCGCGTGGCTTCCCAGGTGACGTCCTCGAGCGGCCGCGCGGCGCGACCGTCGAGCGGGACGTGGTGAACGCTTCCGTCGCGGGTGACGACGAAGACGCACGCGTCGTCGGCGCCGGCGTCGAGCAGCGGAGGGACCATCACCTGGGGGAACGCGCCCGGCACGGCGGGCCACGCTTCGGCGCAGGACGTCCGCACGGTCTCGTAGTCGGGCAGCCGTCGCACCCGCACGCGGCGATCGTCGGCGGACACCGTCAGCACCACCAGGCCCTGCGTGTCCTCCGGCGAGCTCACGCATCACCCACTACGCGAGGATGGCGGCGGAAGCGAGCGCGCTCGGTAGGCAGAGCCGGAGCTCCTGCTCCGGCGCAGCCGGATCCCTCTCCAGAGAAGCGCGAGCCCGCCCCAGAGTCCGAGCGCGGCGGCGGGGAAGGCCAAGGCACGCGGGAAGATCGCGACGAGCACGGAGAGAGCACAAAGAACGAGGCCCACGACGGTGGTGAGGCGTGCCTGCACGGGGCCGAGCACCCGGCGGTCGATCAGGACGGCGCCGACCGCGTTGCCGACACGCACGGCGCCGAC
>JBDHVD010000234.1:0-12737 GCA_039809525.1 Labilithrix sp.
CGCAGGCGCCGCCGGACGACGCGTGGCTGAAGGCCGATGCGAAGCGGGGGGCGCTGCTCGAGGGGCTCGGCTTCAAGCCGTTCGCCACGGTGCCGGCCGATCGACCGTTCGCGATCGTCGAGCTGCCGAAGGAGTCGTGCGTCGTCGCGATCGGTGCGCCGGGCGAGAAGCTCGGCCTCCGCATGAAGGGCGGCGCGATGGCGGTGGCGAACGCGGAGGGAGCGTTCGCGTGGTGCGCGCCGGGCGAGGCGACGGCGACGATCGAGCGCGAAGGGACGAGCGCGGTCACGGTGCTCGCGGCGCCGGCGGGGCGCGTCGGCGGGACGGTGGGGCTCGGTGAGGTGCTGGCGAAGGCCGGCGTGACGATCGCGCCCGCGTCGGTGGCGGTGCCGCCGGGCGATCGGGCGTGGAACGCGAAGCAGCTCCTCCTCGCGAGCGCGGTGCCCGACGGGCTGGTGACCACGGCGAGCGCGCCGGCGATCCCGGCGGACGTGGAGGCGCGTCTCGCGGCGGTGTCGCTCGGGAGCGCGAAGGCGCTCGCGCCGGAGCCGGCGGCGGAGGTGTACTCGTTCTGCGAGCCGCCGCTCGCGGACGACTCGACCGATGCGATGTGCGTCTTCTCCGGACCGCACGCGTGGAAGATCGCGAACGCGGAGGCGGTGGGCGGCGTCGCGCGGGCGAAGATGCCGTTCTGGCTCTTCGCGCTCGACGGGGTGAGCGAGCCGGCGGCGATGAAGGTCGCGGCCGACCTGGTGACGTTCGCGCGGCGCATGAAGCGCGAGGGCTTCGAGCCGACGACGATCGAGGCGATGACCGAGACGCCCACCGGGGTCGAGGTGCTCGGGCGGATGGGCGAGGACGCGATCGTCGCGCTCGGCCTCGCGCCCGCCCCGCCGTGGGTCTTCCCCTACACCGACGGGCCCGCATGGAGCCTCACCGAGGGCGAGCCGCGCGTCGTGCCGGTGAAGCCGCTCGAGAAGGTGAAGGTCAACGCGACGGCGAAGAAGCTGCCGTCGAAGGACACGCGCCGCTCGGTGGTGTTCCGCCGGCAGGCGAAGCCGGGCTGAGGCTTGCGCGGGCCGCGGGCTGCGTTAGAGTCATTGATACTCTAATGGCCGCACCCCTCAGGCTCCGGGACTTCCAGCGCATCGTCTTCTTCACCGGCGCGGGCATGTCCGCCGAGAGCGGCATCCCCACCTACCGCGGCAGCGGCGGCATCTGGAAGGAGTACGACTACCAGGACTATGCCTGCCAGCGCGCGTTCGACCGCGATCCCGAGAAGGTCTGGGACTTCCACGACAAGCGCCGGGCGGCGGTCGTGAAGTGCGAGCCGAACCCGGGCCATCGCATCGTGGCGAAGGTGCAGGAGGAGAAGCCCGGCACGGTCGTCGTCACGCAGAACATCGACGGCATGCACCAGCGCGCGGGGGCGAAGGACGTCGTCGAGCTGCACGGGAGCTTGTGGCGCGTGCGCTGTGATCGGGAGAACGTGGTGCGCGCGGACGAGACGGTGCCGATGAGCCCGCGCCGGTGCTCGTGCGGCGCGTACTGGCGGCCGGACATCGTGTGGTTCGAGGACCAGCTCGATCACCGCGTCGTGCGCCGCGCGCGCGAGGCGCTCGAGGCGTGCGACCTGCTCGTGAGCATCGGCACGTCGGCGGTGGTGTACCCGGCCGCCGAGCTGCCGCGCATCGCGATGCACGCGGGCGCGGTGACCGTCGAGATCAACCTCGAGGACACGCCGGTGAGCGCGCTCTACCAGCATCGCCTGCGGGGGAAGGCGAGCGAGGTCCTGGCCGAGCTCTACGGCGCGTAACGCACGGCTCGCGCCGTGCATCCGAGGATCGCCATGCACCCGCTCGTCGTCGACGATCGCGAATCCATCGACAAGCTCCTCCGTGAGACGCGCCGCATCGCGGTGCTCGGCATCAAGACGGAGGCGCAGTCGGGGCAGCCTGCGTTCGACGTGCCGGAATGGCTCGCCGAGGCGGGCTACGACGTGGTGCCGGTGCCCGTCTACTACCCGGAGGCGAAGGAGATCCTCGGGCGGCCGGTGTACCGGCGGCTCGCGGACGTGCCGGGGTCGATCGACCTCGTCGACGTGTTCCGGCGTCCGAGCGATCTCGGCCCGCACCTCGAGGACATCCTCGCGGCGAAGCCGAAGGCGGTGTGGCTCCAGTCGGGCATCCGCGACGACGCGTTCGCGGAGAAGCTCGCCGAGGCCGGGATCACCGTGGTGCAGGACCGCTGCTTGATGGTGGAAGCGCGGATGCGTAAGCGCTGAGCCAGCCGCTCTCGAAGACGCGCTCGAGCTGCGCGCCGGTCTTGCCGCCCTCGACGAAGACGCCCACGTTGCGCGTCCTGGTGAAGTAGTCGCCCTCCCAGTTGCTCGTGCCGATCCACGCGACCGCGCCGCGATCGAAGACGGCGTACTTCGCGTGGGACACGCGCGCGAACGGGATGTCGCCGCCGGACCACGGCGGGATGGTGATCACGCGCACCTCCACGTTGGGCACGGCGGAGAGCGCGTCGATCGACGCGCGCGCATGCCCGCCGGGCTTCGCGCCCCAGTGCGAGACGAGGAGGCGCACCTTCACGCCGCGCGCGGCGGCGCGGCGGAGCGCGTCGTCGAGCGTGGTCCACGGCGATCCGTCGCGGTTGTTCGCGGCGTAGGTGAGGACCTGCACGTCGACCTGGCTCTTCGCGCCGTCGATCGCCGAGACCAGGCGCGGGAGATCCCACGTCGACTCGTCGGGCAGCCAGCCCTTCGGGCTCGCGGCGAGCACGACGCGTCCTCCGTCGCTCGTCGCGATCGGCGCCGAGGGATGCGCATGCACGCGCGTCGTCGGGGGCGCGCCCGGCGCGGCGAGCGCCCAGTCGGTCTCGAACACGTCGGACAGCGCGCCCGCGAGCGCGGGCGACCGCGCGTGCACGCCCATCTCCTGGATGTGCGCGAGCGCGCGCCAGTCGAAGTTCTGGCTGCCGAGGAAGGACTCGACGCCGTCGGCGACGAAGTACTTCGCGTGGAGGATGCCGCCCGAGAGCTTCGAGACGTCGATCGCCCGCACGTCGACCTTCGCGGCGCGGAGCCGCTCGAGCGTCTCGGGGTACTTCGACACGAACGACGCGTCGACGAGGAAGCGCACGCGCACGCCGCGGGCGACGGCGCGCTCGATCGCGGCGATGACGGGCGCGAGCTTGCTCGTCGCGAGGTGCGCGGCGTCGGCCTCGCTCGCGTAGAACTCGGCGAAGTCGAGCGAGGTCCTCGCGCGATCGATCATCTCGAGCCACACCTCGGGCGCGTCGCGGACGTCGGGGTGATCGAGCGTGGTCTCGAGGGGGAACGACTCGACGAGCTCGAGGCTCGCGGGCTCGGTCTTCGGTGCCGGCGCACCTTGCCTCACGTCGCCGCCGTGGCAGGCGGCGATCGCGGCGAGTGCGGAAAAACAGGCGGCGCGTGCGATCCGCAAGGCGATGCAGTCTACGTCTCGAACCCGCCTCGCGGGGCCCAAAAAAATGCGGCCGTTCCGGTGGCGCGTTAGCGTGCGCGCTCGATGAGCGAGATCACGAGGCGCGCTGCGCTGGGGTTGGGCGTCGGGATCGCCGCGACGGCATGCGGAGGATCCGCCGACGAAGGGGAGGGCGCGAGCGAGGTCCCGGCGGGCACGCCGCCGGCGACGAACGAGGCGCCCGCGCCCGCGGCGACGCCTCCCGCGCAGGAGCCGCCGAAGCAGGAGGCGCCGCTCGGGCCGAAGGAGCTCCTCGCCGGCGTCGAGCACATCGTCGTCCTGATGATGGAGAACCGCTCGTTCGATCACTTCCTCGGCGCGCTGAAGACCGACAAGGGCTACGCCGCGGCCGCGCAGGTCGAGGGGCTGAGCGGCACCGAGTCGAACCCTCCGCCGAACGGCGGCGCGCCGATCACCGTCTTCAAGATGTCGAACTTCACGCCCGCCGATCCGCCCCACGGATGGGACGCGTGTCACGCGCAGTACAACGGCGGCGCGAACGACGGCTTCGTGAAGGCGCACGCCGGCGACTCGCAGAACGAGGTGATGGGCTACCACGATCGGAGCCAGATCCCGCTCTACTACTGGTTCGCCGACAACTTCACGGTCTGCGACCACTGGCATGCGAGCGTGCTCGGTCCGACCTGGCCGAACCGCTTCTTCCTGCACGCGACGACGTCGAAGTCGAAGAAGGACAACACCCCGTTCTTCACCGGCGCGCCCGAGACGATCTGGGAGGCGCTCGCGGCGAAGGGGATCACGGCGAAGAACTACTCGGCGGGCGCGACCACCTGGTACGTCGGCGGCTTCGCCGGCAAGGTGCTCCAGGGCAAGAACCCGAGCGGGCGCATCGACGACTTCTTCGAGGCGGCGAAGAAGGGCACGCTCCCTTCGTTCTCGATCGTCGATCCCGACTTCACCGCCAGCGACGATCACCCGGACCACAACATCCAGCGCGGACAGGCGTTCGTCGCCAGCGTGTACAAGGCGCTCGCCGAGAGCCCGCTCTGGCCGAAGACGCTGTTCATCGTCACCTACGACGAGCACGGCGGCTTCTTCGATCACGTGCCGCCCCCGGCCGCGGTCGACGACGACGCGCAGTTCGATCGCCTCGGCTTCCGCGTGCCCGCGTTCGTCATCGGCGCGATGGTGAAGAAGGGGTACGTCTGCAAGACGACGCTCGAGCACTCGTCGGTCGCGGCGACGGCGAAGACGCGCTGGGACATCAAGAGCCTCTCGAAGCGCATGGACGCGACGAAGGACGTCAGCGACTGCATCGATCCGCAGAAGGTGAAGGCGCCGGCGGCGCCGCCCACCGGCATGCCCGTCGTCGCGATGACCATGCAGGCCGCCCTCCACGACGGCGTCGGCCCGAGCAGCCAGCCGATGCTCGAGAAGATGGTGGCCGAGGGCGTCGCCGCCCGCATCGACACCCGCACCGACGAGCAGCGCATCGGGGCCTGGCTCGAGCACGCCGTCCGTCTCGGCGCGGTCCGCATCGTCTGATGGCGAAGAAGCGCGTCCCCGGGACGGTCCTCCTGACCGGCGCGTCGAGCGGCATCGGCCGCGCGCTCGCCGTCGAGTACGCGCGGCGCGGGGCGCGCGTCATGGCGGTGTCTCGGCGCGAGGCCGAGCTGTCGTCGCTCTGCGACCAGATCGGCGCGACCGGCGGGCATGCCGAGCTGATGGTCTGCGACGTCGCCGACCCGGAGGCCGCGCGCGCGATGGTGACCGAGGCGGAGGCGAAGCTCGGCTCGCTCGACATGGTCATCGCGAACGCGGGCGTCGGGCACTCGAAGCACGCCTCGCGGCTGTCGATCGAGGACGTCACGCGCACGATCGACGTCAACGTGCGGGGCGCGATGGCCACGCTCGTCGCCGCGATCCCCATCATGCTCGCGCAGAAGCACGGCCAGCTCGTCGGGGTGACGTCGCTCGCCGGGCGGCGCGCCCTGCCCGGCGCGGGGGCCTACAGCGCGAGCAAGGCGGCGCTGTCGTCGTTCCTCGAGACGCTGCGCATCGACCTCGCGCCCGCGGGCATCGCGGTCACCGACGTGCAGCCCGGCTTCGTCGACACCGCGATGACGAAGAAGAACGAGTTCCCGATGCCCTTCATGTGGGACCCGGCGAAGGCCGCGCGGGTCATCGCCGATCGCCTCGAGCGCGCGCCGCGGGTCGTCGCGTTCCCGCTCCCGCTCGACGTCCTCACCCGCCTCTCGCAGGCGATCCCGTTCCCGCTCTACGCCGCGATCACGCGATTGGCGTCGGGTAGCCGCTGAAGGCGGCCTCGAGATCGAAGGGGGGCGGCGCTCCGGCGCCGGCGAAGCGCTGCTCGGACAGCGCCACGAGGTCGCGGCGGACGCGATCGACGGTCTCGTCGCCGATCCCGATCGCCTCCTGGTTGAGCCGCAGCCACGCGAGCGCGACGAGGTCGCATTGCAGCTCGGTGGTGGGCGGATCGTCGAACGGCCCGTGGTTGTGGAAGTGCGCCCAGTCGTGCAGCCCCCACACGAGCGCATCGA
Source organism: Labilithrix sp. (assembly GCA_039809525.1). Taxonomy (GTDB): domain Bacteria; phylum Myxococcota_A; class Polyangia; order Polyangiales; family Polyangiaceae; genus Labilithrix. The sequence goes on from JBDHVD010000234.1 coordinate 6,032, forward strand.
GCGACGCCGCCCCGAGCCAGAGCACGTCGCGCGGACGCACCCTGCGCTCGTAGAACTGGTCGGTCGCATCGTCGATCGCATACGGCGCGAGCGCCATTTCGTCGCCGAGCCCCCATCCGACGGCGTGGAGGCGCGCGAGCTCGCGGGGCAAGAACGTGCACTCTGCATGCATGACGAAGACGAGCCCCGCGGGGTTCTCCGCCGTCGGCCCGCGCGAGACGTCGATCGCGCTAGCACGAGCGGGCATCTTCCACTCGAGCACGTCGCTCGCGCACCACGACCATGCGTCGAAGACGCCGTCACGCACGACGCGCGGCATGCTCGGCACCTGGAGGCGCACGGAACGGAGCACGTCGCGACACTGGCAGATGTCCGAGAGGCGCGCTAGAAGGAGACCGGGGGCTACCCACGGATGACCCAACTGCTGCCGCCCAAGAAGGAGGTCGCGCTCGCGCTGCTCGAGAGGTCGAACGTCGACGTCTATCTCGATCCTCGCGCGAAGGGCGTCGTGGTCCCTCCGCAGTTCCGCAAGGAGCCGCGCCTCATCCTCAAGATCGGGCTGAACATGCCGGTGCCGATCCCGGATCTTCGTCTCGACGACGAGAGCATGAGCTGCACGCTGTCGTTCAGCCGCTCGCCCTTCTTCTGCGTCGTCCCCTGGGACAGCGTCTTCGCCATGGTCGGTGACGACGGGCGCGGGATGGTGTGGCCGGACGACGTGCCGCAGGAGCTCGCGGTCCGCGTGGTCGAGGAGCAGCAGCGCAAGCCCGTCGAGGTTCCGCCGCCGTCGGCCGTGCCGTCGACCCCGCGCCGGGGCAAGGGCAAGCAGGCGCAGCCCGCGGGCGAGACCGCCGAGGTGGCGGGGCCGCGCGCCGTCCCCTCGGACGCGAGCGCCGACCGTCCGTCGAAGGGCAACGGGGGGAAGAAGTCCCGCAAGAAGAAGGAAGAGCAGCGCCCGGTGCTCGTCGCCGTCCCCGCGGCGCCCGAGCGTCCGGAGCGCGCCGAGCGTCCGGCCGCCGCTCGCCCCGATCGCCCCGAGGCGGCTCCGCCGTCGCGCCAGCCGCCGGCCTCGCAGCGGCCCCCGACGAGCCGTCCCAAGCGTGAGCTCCCGCCGTATCTGCGGGTGGTGAAGTAGCCCCCGAAATCGGGCCTGAAAACAGGCCTGGAAATGGGGTAGAACGCTCGCCGCGCATGCCGGCAGCACCGAGGAAGAACAAGACCATGACCCGCGCGGCGATCGCCGTGGGCGTGCTGGTCTTCGTCCTCGTCCTCGACGTCTTCTGGAAGGACGCGATCAGCGACAGCTCGATCCGCCAGCTGCTCATGCTGGCGGCGTGCAACGTCCTCGTCGCGCTCTCGCTGAACGTCATCAACGGCATGGCCGGCCAGTTCTCGATCGGCCACGCGGGCTTCGTCGGCGTCGGCGCCTACACGAGCGCGGTGCTCGCCTCGAACCTCCATCAGATGTACGGCGGGGGCGATCCCACGTTCGCGCGCTCGTTCGTCGTGGTGCCCGTCTGCCTCATGGCGTCCGCCGGGCTCGCCGGGCTCTTCGGCCTCGTCGTCGGCCTGCCTTCGCTGCGGCTCCGCGGCGACTACCTCGCGATCGTCACGCTCGGCTTCGCGGAGATCTTCCGCCTCGTCATCTCCACGGCGCAGGCCGGCGAGAGCGGGACGGGCGTGGGCGCCTGGCTCGCGAAGCTCGGCGGTCAGAACGGCTACCAGGGCATCGGCAACCAGGGCGTGCCGCTCTACGCCGGGCCGTTCTGGGTGTTCGGGCTCGCGTTCTTCCTCGGCGTGCTCGCCTGGCGCATCAAGTTCAGCGGATGGGGCCGCGCGCTGCGCGCGCTCCGCGAGGACGAGATCGCCGCCGCCGCGGTGGGCGTCGATCCCACGCGCTACAAGGTGACCTCCTTCGTCATCGCCGCGATGGGCGCGGGCATCGCCGGCGGCCTCATGGCGATCATGCGCGACGGCATCCCCGTCAACCCGGACAACTACAACTTCCAGGCCTCGTTCGACGCGATCACGATGGTCATCCTCGGCGGCTCCGGCAGCGTGAGCGGCGCGGTGATCGGCGGGATCCTCATCACCTTCACGATCAAGGCGATCGAGCTGGTCCAGGGCACGCCCTTCGTGCAGGACCTCCGCCGCAGCTTCGAGTCGCTCGATCTGAACGCCCTCCGGATGATCGTCTATGCGGTCATCCTCATCGTCCTCATGATCGTCCGCCCCGAGGGCATCCTCGGCGAGCGCGAGCTGTTCCAGAAGAAGCGGCCGGCGCCGCGCGGGCCGCCGCCGCCCGAAGAGAAGCGCGTCGATCCGAAGGTCCCCGCGCCGGTGAAGGCCTGAGGGTAGGGGGATGGCCGATCTCGTCCTCGAGAACGTGACGAAGAACTTCGGCGGCCTCCGCGCGGTCGGCGGCGTCGGCTTCACCGTGCCGCACAAGTCGATCTTCGGGCTCATCGGTCCGAACGGCGCGGGCAAGACCACGGTCTTCAACCTGGTCACCGGCGTCTACAAGATCGACGCGGGGTCGATCCGCTTCGGGGCGACCGATCTCGCGGTGCTCAAGCCGGCGCAGATCGCGGCCGCGGGCATCGCGCGCACGTTCCAGAACATCCGCCTCTTCGGCCAGCTCACCGTCGTCGAGAACCTGCTCGTCGCCTGCGAGCTGCAGAAGCGCGCCCACCTCGGCGCGGCGATCGCGCGGCTCCCCGTGCACTACGAGGACGAGGAGCGCATGCAGGCCCAGGCGATCGAGCTCCTCCGGGTGTTCGATCTCCACGAGATGGCGGACGAGGCGCCCACCTCGCTGTCGTACGGCAACCAGCGCCGGCTCGAGATCGCGCGCGCGATGATGCTCAAGCCGAAGCTGCTCCTCCTCGACGAGCCGGCCGCGGGCATGAACTACGGCGAGGCCGAGGGCCTGAAGACGCAGATCCGCTGGCTGCGCGACACGTTCGAGCTCTCGGTGGTCCTCGTCGAGCACAACATGCAGGTCGTCATGGGCGTGTGCGAGGAGCTCCACGTCCTCGATCACGGCGAGACGATCGCCCACGGCAAGCCCGACGAGATCCGGCAGCACCCCAAGGTGCTCGCCGCCTACCTCGGGGAGGAGAGCTGATGCGCGTCGCCCATCCGACGCGGCCGGTGCTGTCTCTGCCCGAGGGCACCCCGCTGCTCGAGCTCGACGATCTGCGCGTGTCCTACGGCGGCATCAAGGCGCTGAAGGGCATCAGCCTGAAGGTCATGCCCGGCGAGATCGTCGCGATGATCGGCGCGAACGGCGCCGGCAAGTCGACCACGCTGAAGAGCATCGCGGGGCTGCTCCCGATCGCCGGCGGCGCGATCAGGTTCGCGGGCAAGACGCTCGCCGGCGTCTCCACCGAGGACCGCGTCGCCGCGGGCATCTCCCTCGCGCCCGAGGGCCGCGCGATCTTCGCGAACCTCACCGTGCGCGAGAACCTCGAGCTCGGCGCGTACCTCCATCGCAACCCCAAGACGATGGCGGAGACGATCGAGGACGTGACGAAGCTCTTCCCCCGCCTCGGCGAGCGCATGAAGCAGGAGGGCGGGACGCTCTCCGGCGGAGAGCAGCAGATGCTCGCCATCGGCCGCGCGCTCATGGCGCGCCCGCAGCTCCTCCTCCTCGACGAGCCGTCGCTCGGCATCGCGCCGAAGCTCGTGCAGCAGATCTTCGAGGCGATCAGCGAGATCGCGAAGAGCGGGGTGACCATCCTCGTCGTCGAGCAGAACACCCGCATCGCGCTCAAGACGAGCCAGCGCGCCTACGTGCTCCGCACGGGCGAGATCGCGCTGTCGGGCGACTCGAAGGACCTCGCGGCCAACCCCGAGATCCAGGCCGCGTACCTCGGCGGCTGACCGCGGCCTCAGCGCGCGAACTTGCACCCGTGCGAGAGCGCGTCGCGCGCGCGCTCGCGGACGCGCGCGCCCTCGCCGTTGGTGTAGCCGGCGCGGAGGGCGGCGCACGTCTGCGCGAGCTCCGCGAGCTCGCCGCCGAACGGGTCGATCGCTTGCATGATGCACGTACGTGCGCGCGGCGCCTTCGCCAGGAGCTCGGCGAGGACGGGATCGAGCGCGGCCGTGCACCGGCGGATCGACTGCTGGAGGGGGACGGTCAGGGCCGCGTGCGTCTCGGGCGGACGCGTGGAGAGGGCCTTCTGCCAGACGGTGGCCAGGCGAGGGCAGGCGAGCGTGCTCTTCGCCGTCGCGCCGAGGAGGCCGGGCTCGGCGCTCGACGCGAGCCAGCCGAGGACCGCGTCGTCCGAGCCCGCCATGTCGATCACCAGCCCGACGCACGACGGGTGGTCGCGCGCCTCGGGCGGCACCGCGAGCACGAGCGATCGCGCGTCGCCGCTCGCCTCCGGCAGCGTGATGCCGTCGCACATCGCGCCGCGCGTCTTCGGGTCGAGCAGCCGGCGCTCGACCGCGGCATGGGCCTGGGGTCCGATGCTCGCGAGCACGCCGGCGATCACCGCGCTGCGTCGCGCGGCGGCGAGGCGGACGACCGCCTGCTCGAGGTCGTTCGTGAACGGGAACAGCCGGGGATCGCGCCGAGGCAGGACGCTCGCGACCGTCTCCGCGCGGGTCGGATCGGAGAGGCCGGAGCGGAGGAAGCTCGCGCCCCAGGGCGCGTTGCGCGAGACCGCGGCCCATGCGGCGATGTACGTGTTCACGTCGGTGGCGGCGCGCGCCTCGAGCGCGCCGAGGGCGCGCCCGTCGGAGTCGGCCAGCCGTCCGAGCGCGGCCACGGCCTCGGGCGAGCCGTTCTCCGCGAGCCAGCCGACGTCTCGCTTCGCCTCGGCGTCTGCGACGCTTCCCGGCTTGCACGACGCGAAGGCGAGCGCGACCAAGGCGAGGACGGCGGCGGCCAAGGCGCGAAGTCGCATCGTGAGCAGGATATCGGGCCGCTCGACGGATGAGCAAAACGGGGGCGGTCGGAAAAGTAGGGACGACGACGGCGTCTGCGGCATCCTATGAGCAGCATCGTGAGAGTCGTCGTCACCGGAGGCACTGGGTTCATCGGGCGCGCGGTCGTGCACGCGCTCATGGCCCGGGGCGACGAGGCGGTGGTGCTCACCCGCGGCAAGGCGCGGGCGGCCTCGCATGCGTGTCAGGAGTGCGGCCTCGGCTCGAAGCTCGAGCTCGCGCACTGGACCCCCGAGGAGGCCGGGAGCTGGCAGAACGTCGTCGACGGCGCCGACGCCGTGGTGCACCTCGCGGGGGCCAGCATCGGCGACGGCCGCTGGACGCCCGAGCGGATGGCGTCGATCCGCGAGAGCCGCGTCCGGTCGACGGCCCTGCTCGCCGAGGCGATGGCGGAGGCGAAGCGCAAGCCGCGCGTCTTCGTCAGCGGATCGGCGACCGGCTACTACGGGACGAAGACGGGCGATCGCGTGGTCGAGGAGGACGCGCCGGGCGGCGACGACTTCCTCGCGCGCGTGTGCCGCGACTGGGAGGCGGCGGCGCGCCCGGCGAGCGAGGCCGGTGTCCGCGTGGTGCATCCGCGCATGGGCATCGTCCTCGGTCGGGGCGGCGGCGTGCTCGGCCGCATGGTGCCGCTCTTCCGCGCGTTCGTCGGCGGGCCGATCGGTGACGGCACGCAGTACGTGCCGTGGGTGCACATCCGTGACGTCGCCCGCGCCCTCGAGGCGATGCTCACGCGCGAGGACCTCTCCGGCGCGTACAACACGACCGCGCCCGAGCCGGTGACGATGAACGCCTTCGCCGAGGCGATCGGTGCGGCGCTCCAGCGGCCGGCCGCCGTCCGCGTCCCGCCGTTCGCGGTGAAGATGGCGCTCGGCGAGGACGCGGCGGGGGTCCTGCTCAGCGGTCAGCGCGCCACGCCGCGCCGCCTCGTCGACGCGGGTTTTGCATTCGTGTTCCCGGACCTCGAGTCCGCGCTCGCGGACCTGCTCTCGTAGCCGCTATTCGGCCTGCTCCTTCGTCTGGCGCGTCTCGACGACGGTGTCGTCGTCGAGCATCTTCGGGACGATGTCGCTCCGCTGCCGCTCGGTGCCCGTCGCTTCGGCCACGCGCGCCTCCCATCCGCCGACGACCGCCTGACGGATGCACGTGGTGGCGTCGAGGAGCCCGAGCCGGTGCATCTCGCGGCGCAGGTCGAGCGCGACCGCGCGCGCATGGGGATGACGCTCGCTCGGGACGCGATCGATCGCGCGCTCGATGACGTCGCGAAGCTCGCGAGGGATGTTCGGCTCCATCACGTTCCGCGAGAACCGCCCGTCGCGCACCATCTGCACCGCGTCGCCGAACTGGGTGCCCGGCGCGAAGCGTGGTCCGAGGAGCAGCTCGTGGAGCAGCACGCCGAGCGAGAAGACGTCGGCCCGCGCGTCCGGCTCGGCTCCGCACGCCACCTCCGGCGCGGTGTGCGCGAGGCGCGTGCGCGAGCGGATGTTCGACGCGAGGTCGCGCAAGGCGGCCTGACCGAAGTCGCAGACCTTCACGTCGCCCTGGCTCGACAGGAGGATCTGCCGCGGGGAGAGATCGCCGTGCACGAGGTTCGCGAGCGAGCCGTCGGCGGCGTCGGCGACCAGCGCGGCGGCGAGCGCTTCGGCGGCGCGCAGCGCGACGACGACGGCGAAGTCGACCGGCGCGCGGACGCCGCGCGAGTGCCACGAGGTCACGAGGCTCGCCAGCGACTCGCCGTCGACGAGCTCGGTGA
>JBDHVD010000235.1:0-12734 GCA_039809525.1 Labilithrix sp.
CGCCTCCGAGATCGACCGGATGAAGATCGGGATCGTTGCGGCCGCGCTCGCGCTCGGGCTGATCGTCGGGCTCGTCGCCGATCTCCTGCTGCGCGCGCGCACGCCCCGCCACCGGCTCGTGCGGAGATCGGCGCCGCGGGCGCTCGTCGAGGCGGCGCTGCTCGTCGCGGCGGCGCACGCCGCGCTCGTCGCCTGGGCGATGGCCGACAGCCCGCAGCTCTATGCCGCGCGCTGGTACGCGAAGGGCGGCCTCGCGCGCACCGTGCAGGTCCTGATGACCGACGTGCTCGGGCCGAAGGGCGTCGTGCTCGCGGCGATCGCCGTCGCGGTCGCGTACGTGCAACCGACCCGCGTGGCGTACCTCGCGCGGCGCGCCGTCGGTCTCGTGCGGGCGCCGCTCGCGCGGAGGCTCTCGACGCTCGGGATCGGCGCGCTGGTGATCGGCGTGCTCGGCGCGGCGGCGGTGCGCGAGCCCGCCATCCCCGAGGCGCATGCGGCCGCCCCCGCGGCGCAGGACGAGCGGCCGAACGTGCTCGTCCTCGCGGCCGACTCGCTCCGCGCCGATCGCCTCGATCCGCGCGTCGCGCCCACCCTGTCCGCGCTCGCCGCGCGCGGGGCGAAGTTCGAGCGCGCCTACGTGTCGATGCCGCGCACGTTCCCCTCGTGGGTCACGATCCTCACCGGAAGGCACGGACATCACCACGGCGTCCGCTCGATGTTCCCCACGTGGGAGGCGCGCGCGAAGCACTTCGACGCCGTCCCGCAGCGCTTCGCCGAGGCCGGCTACGGCACCGCGGTGGTGAGCGACTACGCGGGCGACATCTTCGGGCGGATCGACCTCGGCTTCGGGCGCGTCGACACGCCGTCGTTCGACTTCCGCCAGCTGATCCGGCAGCGCGCGCTCGAACGCGAGACGCCGCTGTTGCCCGTGCTCCACTCGCACCTCGGCCGGAAGCTCTTCCCGGTGATGCGCGAGCTGAACGACGCGGCCGATCCGATGCTGCTGGCCGACGACGTCGGCGCGGCCCTCCGCGCGCTGAAGGGCAAGCCCTTCTTCCTCACCGTCTTCTTCTCCACCGCGCACTTCCCGTACGCGGCGCCCGCTCCGTACTATGCAAAGTACACGAATCCGGCGTACCGCGGCCGGTTCAAGTACCACAAGCCGGTGGGCCTCGGCTCCGAGGCGCCGCCGGACGCCGAGGACATCGCGCAGATCCGCGCGCTCTACGACGGCGCGGTCAGCGCGATCGACGACGCGGCGAAGCGCGTGCTCGCGACGCTCGAGCGGCTCGATCTGGCGAAGAACACCATCGTGGTGGTGACCGCCGACCACGGCGAGACGCTCTACGACCACGGTCACGGCCAGGGGCACGGCGATCACCTCTTCGGCGACGAGGGGACGCACGTTCCGCTCGTCGTTTACGATCCGCGCGCGCCGAAGGAGGCCGCGGGTCGGCGCGAGACGCGCATCGCCCGCGACGTCGACATCGCGCCGACGCTCTACGACCTCGCGGGGATCGCGCCGCCCGCGTCGCTCGACGGGCGCTCGCTCGCGCCCGCGGTGCGCGGCGGAGCGATCGAGCCGCGCTTCGCGTACGCGGAGAGCGAGCTTTGGTTCACCGAGGAGATCCCGTCGCTGCCGGCGGAGATGCGCATCCCGTATCCGGGGATCATGGCCCTCACCGAGCTCGACTCGCGCCACAACGCGGAGATCGTCCTGAAGAAGGACATGACGCCGATCACGTTGATGGCGCGCCATCGGATGATCCGCGACGAGCGCTGGAAGCTGCTCTACGTGCCGACGCGCCAGGGCGTGAGGTACATGCTCTTCGACACCGAGGGCGACCCGGCCGAGACGAAGGACGTCGCGGACGCGAACCCGGAGGTGGTCGCGCGGCTGAAGAGCGAGCTCTGGAAGTGGATGCTCGAGGACCCGCTGATGGAGCAGCGGGACGGCTGGCTCGTGCCCCGCGTGCGCCTGGAGGCGTCGAAGTGACGCGCTCGTGGGCCGTCGCCGGACGCGCCGCGGTCGCGCTCCTCGCCGCGGGCGCGGGGCTCCTCGCCTGGCGCGCGGGCGGCGGCGCGGAGACCCCGCCGGCGCCGCCTCGCCCCGACGACCTCGCCGTGACCGACGGCGGAGCGGGCCCGGTGCCGAAGGCGGCGGGGAAGGACGGCGACACCTACGAGGTCGCGACGCGGCTCGTGGACGTGGCGAAGGACGCGCGCTTCGAGATCGCGAAGGACGCGTCGACCGCGGGCGTCCTCGGCGCGCACTGGCGGAAGATGCGGCCCGCGTTCGTGCCGCTCGCCGGCGACGCGGCGAAGTACGTCGCGAGCATCGCGCTCCGCACGAGCGCGACCGAGACGCAGGGCTCGATGGCCCAGGGCTCGGGCAAGGTGTGGACCCCGGACGCGCGCACCTGGAACATGAACGAGGGCAGCTTCGATCAGCGCGACGCGCTGATCTCGCCGGGCGCCTCGACCATCACCTTCAAGGTCACGCTGCCGGCGGGGGCGAAGCTCTCCTTCGCCGAGGGGACGATCAACGCGACGCGCGACGCGACCGTCTTCACCGTCACCCTCGTCGACGCGAAGGGCGCGAGCCACGAGATCCACCGCGACCGGGTCACCCCCCTCGCGGCGCGCACGTGGATCGACCGCAGCGTCGATCTGTCGGAGTTCGCCGGGCAGAGCGTGGAGCTCCGCTTCGCGACGAGCGCGGTGCCGGCCGCGCCGGAGGAGAAGACCCCCGCGCGGAAGAAGAAGCCGGCGCCCGCGGGCGATGCTCCGCCGGTGCAAGCGGCGGACGGCGGCGTGAAGGACGACGTCCTCGGCATCCCCGGCGCGGCGGTCGCGCTGTGGGGCAACCCGGTGGTCCTCGCGAAGGCGACGCCGAAGGTCCCGTACAACGTCCTGTGGATCGTCGTCGACGCGCTGCGGCCCGACGTGCTCGCCTCGTTCCACGACGACGCGGAGGACGCGGCGAAGCTCGGCGCGAAGCATCCGCCGCTCGAGGCGCTCCTGCCGAAGGTGCCGGGCCTCACGCCGGCGATCGACGACCTGACGAAGCGCGGCGTGCGCTTCACCCGCGCGTACTCGGCCGCGGCGTGGACGCGCCCGGGGACGCTCGCGATGCTCTCCGGCGCGCGCTCGAGCGAGCTCGGCATCGAGACGACGAGCTGGATGCTCCAGCCGCGCGACGTGGCGCGGTTCTACGCATCGGATCCGCTGCTCCTCTCGTTGCAGCTCCGCCGGCACGACGTGGCCACGCGCGCGTTCGTGAACAACTACTTCATGGTCGGCTACGCGCCGATCGGCATCGACATGGGCTTCGAGCGCGTCGCCGATCATCGGTACCGCACGCGCGACACCCTCGAGATCACGCAGGACGCGACCGGCTGGATCAAGGAGAACAAGGACACGCGGTTCTTCCTGTTCGTGAACTACAACTCGCCGCACGAGCCGTACGAGCCGCCGAAGAAGCTGCTCGAGCGCGTCCCGCCGCCGCCGGCCGGTCCGAAGGATCCGAACGTGCGCATGTACATGGCCGAGGCGGCCAAGGACGACGAGGCGATCGGCGTCCTGATGAGCACGCTCGAGGAGGCCGGCCTGCGCGACCGGACCATCGTCGTTCTGACCGCCGATCACGGCGAGACCCTGTCGTCCGCGCACCAGGGCACGAGCGGGCTCGAGAAGATGCCCATCCGCTATCACCACGCGGTCTCGAACTTCGAGGAGACCACGCGGGTGCCCATCGTGATCGTCGCTCCGGGCCTCTTGCCCGCCGGCGTCGAGGTGAAGGCGCGCGCGCGCACCATCGACATCGTGCCGACCATCGAGGAGCTGCTCGGCATCGAGCACCACCCGCGGATGAGCGGCAAGTCGCTCGTCGGCCTGGCGAAGGGCGAGGCCGAGCCGGACGAGCGCGTCGTCGTGACCGAGGGCCGCTCGACGCGCGCGATCATGCACGGGCGGCATCGCCTGCTCGTGCGCGAGGGCGCCGCCCGCACCACCATCGTCGGTGACAAGACGTTCACCGCCGATCACGAGCTGTTCGACCTCGCCGACGATCCCGGCGAGCGGCACGACCTCGCTCCGTCGCAGCCGCAGCTCGTCGCCGAGATGAAGGCGCGCCTCGACGCGGCGCTGAAGAACGTCCCCGTCGCGGGCAGCGCGGCGGCGGTCGCGGCGGCGCCGGTCGTCCCGAGCGGGACGTTGCGTCTCCGCTTCGTCGGCGGAGGGCTGGCGCGGCGCGTGTCCGGCACGCTCGTCGTCGGCGATGCGAAGACGAAGCCGAAGGCCTTCGACGTGATGCCCGTCGAGGTCGGCAAGGACGCCTTCAAGATCGACGGCGCGAAGGTCGAGCTCGCGTTCACCACCACCGCGACCGCGCCGGTCGGGATCGACGTCACCGTCGATCCGCCGGGCGTGCCCGTCACCTGGGACCTCTACCTCGACGATCGGCCCTGGCCCGACGAGGCGGTGTTCGGCGGGCCCTACGGTCTGCTCGCGCCGGTGCTCCGCAAGGGCGTCGCGACCGACGAGGGCCGCGCCGCCGCGGGCGCGTCACTGTTGCCGCCGATCGATCCGCGGCGCGACACGGGCCTGTTCGTCGTGCGCGAGCGCAAGGGCGATCCCGAAGGCGCCGCGACCACGACGGACGAGGGCGCCGAGGAGATGGCCCGCCTCCTCAAAGAATGGGGGTATGCGCACGGGAGCGGGGGCGGGAAGAAGTAGAGGAGCGTGCCTTCGCGCGCCCTACTCGACGACCTGGATCGCGCCGATCATCGCCGGGTGGTTCGTGCAGAGGTAGCCGAACGTGCCGGCCTTCGTGAACGTCACGTTGCCCGTGGCCTTGTCGACGTTCGGGACCGGGTTCGGCGTGTCGCCGCCGTTGGCGCCGAGCGGATGGCTGACGAAGTCCGCGGGGCCCGAGGCGCCGTCCGACCACGTCACGGTCTGACCGACCTTGATCTTCATGCAGCGCTCGGGGAGCTGCACGACACCGAAGTCCCACTTGATCGAGCGCGACGCCGCATCCGCGCTGCGATCCTCGAACGTCGTGCATCCGCCGATCTTCGCGCCCGCATCGGCGCCGCTGCTGCCGCTACTGCTGCTGCTGCTCGTCGAACCGCTGCTCCCGCCGCTCGAGGACGACGAGGACGAGCTCGTCGAGCCGCTCGATGACCCGCCGCTCGAGGAGGTCGACGAGCCGTTCGTGCTCGCGTCGTCGGAGCAGCCGCCCATCACGAAGACGAGCGCGGCGAGGAGGCCCGAGGTGAAAGGCGAGGCGAAGGACGAGGCGAAAGAAGATGAGGTCCGCATCACGGCGAGCGTAGCGGAATCATGCGGGCGTGGGTTAATGTGCCGGCGCTCCCATGCGTCTCGCCTCGCTGCTCGGCCCCGACCTGAAGCAGGTCCTCAAGGAGGACCCGGATCAGGTGCGCGAGCTGCTCGACGAGATCCATCCCGAGGACCTCGCGGACATCATCACGGAGCTCGATCCGGACGAGGCCGCCGAGCTCCTCTCGCGGATGCCGGCCGAGGACGCCGCGCCGATCTTCGAGCGCCTCGAGGAGCACGAGCAGGGCGAGCTCGTCGAGCTGATGCCCCCCGAGAGCGTCGCGCACATCGCGAGCGAGATGGCGCCCGACGATCGCGCCGACCTCTTCTCGGTGCTGCCCGAGTCGGTCGGCGACGTCATCCTCGAGAACCTCGAGCGCGTCGACCCGGAGGCGGCGGAGGACGTCCGCGAGATCGAGAAGTGGCCGGAGACGAGCGCCGGTCACCTGATGACCACGCGCTACGTCCACGTCGGTCCCGACGTGAGCGTCCGCTCGGCGATCGACGCGGTCCGCCAGCACGCGGCCGATCACCACGAGAACATCTACAACGTGTACGCGATCGACGGCAACGAGCGCCTGATCGGCGTCGCCTCGCTCCGCGATCTGCTCCTCGCATCGCCCCTCCAGCCGCTGCGCGAGATCCTCACCACGAACGTCATCAGCGTGACGCCGATCGAGGACCAGGAGGAGGTCGCGCGCAAGATGGCGAAGTACGACCTCAACGTCATCCCCGTCCTCGACGACAAGGGGACGATCCTCGGGGTCATCACCATCGACGACATCATCGACGTCCTCACGCAGGAGCAGACCGAGGACGTCCAGAAGCTCGGCGGCATCGAGCCGCTCGACCTGCCGTACTTCAAGACCGACTTCCTCACCTTCATCAAGAAGCGCGGCGTGTGGCTCCTCGCGCTCTTCTTCGGCGAGTTCTTCACCCAGACCGCGCTCCGCCACTACGACCCGGTGTTCGACGCGATCAAGGGCGCGGCCTACTACGTCCCGCTGCTCATCTCCGCGGGCGGCAACTCCGGCTCGCAGTCCTCGACGCTCGTCATCCGCGGCATGGCCGTCGGCGAGATCCGCCTCCGCGACTGGTGGCGAATCCTCGTGCGCGAGGCGGCGATGGGCGCGGTGCTCGGCATCGGTCTGGCGACCGTCGGCTTCGGCCGCGTGCTCATGTACCCCGAGCAGCACGTGAACTTCGCGTTCACCGTCGCGCTGACGCTCGTCGGGATCGTCATGACCGGCTGCACCGTCGGCGCGCTGCTCCCGATGCTCCTCAAGCGGATCGGGCTCGACCCCGCGACGAGCTCGACGCCGTTCATCGCGAGCCTCGTCGACGTGCTCGGGATCATCATCTTCGTCCACGCCGCGAAGATCGTGATGGCGACCGTCCTCGCCGGTCACGGGGTGCACTGACATGCGCCGGTTCGCGATCGTGACGTTCGCCGCGCTCGCGCTCCTCGCCGGATGCAAGCGGCGCAGGCCCGAGGTGTTCACGAAGATCTGGCTCGGCCCGAACGAGGCCTGCGGGCGGATCAAGTCGGGCGACGTGATCTGCTGGGGCGGCGGCGAGCCCGCGCGGCCGGTGCCCGAGCGGCGCGACGTCACCGATCTCGCGCTCGGCCAGACGCGCTCGTGCGCGCTCCGCGGGGAGGCGGTCGCGTGCGAAGGCCCGGCGGTGAAGAGCGACCCGAAGGTCACGGCGACGAAGGTCGTCGTCGGGGGCGGTCATGCGTGCGCGGTCCTGACGAGCGGGGTGCGCTGCTGGGGGAAGAACGACGAAGGGCAGGCGGCCGGATGGTCGGCGCCGGTGCGCGCGATCGCCGCGGGCGAGGCGCACACCTGCGTCGCGGTCGAGGGCGAGGCCGTGCACTGCTTCGGGCGCGGCTTCGGGGGAGGCCGAAAGCTCCTCCCCGGCGTCGGCGTGCGCGGGCTCGCCGCCGGCAAGGAGCAGACGTGCGCGCTGCTCGACGACGGGAGCGTCCGCTGCTGGACGGCGCAGGGCGAGCCGGCGCGCGTGGAGGGGCTCGCGGGCGCGACCGAGATCACCGCCGGCTACGCGCATGCGTGCGCGCGGCTCGGCAACGGCAGCGTCTCGTGCTGGGGAGAGAACGTGCACTACCAGCTCGCAGACGGCACGAGCGAGAAGCGCACGCGCGCGACCCCGGTGCAGGGGCTCTTCGGCGTCACCGAGATCGTCGCCGCGGCCGACGGCACCTGCGTGCGCCTCGGCGAAGGCGAGGTGAAGTGCTGGGGGAACGACGACCACGGCCAGCTCGCGTGGCCCGCGCTGCCGCCCGGTCCGATCAACGTGCCGACGCCGATCCGCTACCTGCGACCGGCGCCTTGACGCGTCACGGATCGAAGCTGACGTGCACGTGGTCGTAGTGGTTCTGCGTGATGCTCCCGCGATCGGCCATCGTGCGCCAGCCGCGCCCGTCGATGGTGTTGATGCGCTGGCGCCAGATCACGTAGTAGACCTTGTGCGCGGCGGCGTTCGAGACGCCGTAGCCGGCGATGCTCGTGCCGCGTGACAGGTTCGCGCCGCTCGCCGCGGTGCCGTACTTGCTCTGCATCATGTCGACCGCGCGATCGGCGGAGGGATCGTGGCCGGCGCGCGTGCCGAGCTCGTAGGGGCAGCCGTACGCCGCGCACGCCGCGTTCGCGAAGCGCTGCACGTGCGCGCGCACGGCGGGGCCGAGGATGCGCACGTTCGCGCCGCCGCCGCCGCCGCCCGCCTTCACGAGGTAGGCGCCGTGGGCCCATCCGTCGCGTGATCCGTAGCGCACGGCGTAGAAGCCGTTCACCGGCGCGGCCTGTCGGACGGTGACCGTCGCGCCGGCCGGCATGGTGACGAGGATGGCATGGTTCGTCCCCGCACCCGCGCGCAGGTTGAGGCCCGTCGTCGTGCGCAGCGTCGAGCCCGTCGCGACGTTGCCCGAGAGCGCGTCGGCGCTCGCCGCCACGTCCTCGTCGGCGCCGTTCACTTCTTCACTGTCGGCGTCCGAGGAGAGCGCGCAGCCCGGTGCCGTCATCGCCAGCATGCCGAGCGCGAGACCCGACACCCATCGCATCGCTGTCACCTTCATCGCTACCTCCGGTGCTCCCGCGGAGGAGCCCGTGCAACGGTGAGGCCACTCACCGGCAGTCACGACGCTCGACGCGCACGCCGTCCTTCGTGAAGACGGAGTAGACGATTCCACCGGAGTCGAGCGCCTTCGCGTCGAGGATCGCCTCCGGGCCGACGCGGACGCCGAGATCGATCGCGCCGATCACCGCGCCGCGCTCGGGATCGAGGCAGAGGAGCTCGGCGCTCGTCGCGTCCTCCGGCGCCCCGGGCACGTTGCCGGTCACGCCGAGGTAGACGGTGCCCGCCGCGCTGGTGTCGACGAGGAAGATGCCCTCGACGAAGACGTGCGCGGTGACCTGCCGGCTCCAGCGCTGCGCGAGCGTCTCCTTCTCGACGACGTAGACGTGGACGGCGCCCGATTCGGGGTTCGCGATCCGCGCGGTGACCCAGCCGCGCCCGTCGCGCATCGGCCGGCCCGGCGCGACGCCCGCGTCCGTCTCGCGCGATCCGTCGAGGCCGCCGATCCGCGTGAGGTCGCCGTTCATCGCCTCGACGTACACGTCCCCGCCGGACACGAGCACGCTGCGAGACACCGCCGCGAGGCCCGGTGGCACGGGGAGGCGTGCGCGCGCCGCGCCGTCGGGCGCGAGAAGGGTGACCGCACCGTCATCCTTGTTCGCCGCCAGGACGGCGACGGTCCCGTCCTTCGCGACCGCGACGTCCCGCGCCTCGGCGGGCAGCCGGACGTCGCGCGCGAGCCCGCCGTCGAGGCCGAGCCGGAGCGCGCGATCGTTCTCGGCGTCGAGGAGCAGCACGCCGTCGTCGCCGGCCGCGAGGCGGAGCGGCGTCTCGCCGTGCGCCTCGTCCTCGCGCGGCAGGCCGAGCTGGCCCGGGCCGCTGCCCCACGCCAGCGTGCGGATCGACGCGCGCGTGGATGCGGCCGGTGCGGGTGCCGGCGCGACGGCGCTCGTCGAGGACGGCGCGTCCGCGCTGCCGGAAGATTCCACCGCGAGCGTGCGTGGAGCATCGATCGGCGCCACGTGGCGTTTGCTCGAGACGACGAACGCCGCGCCGAGCAAGCCGAGCGATCCGACGAGCGCGAGTGCCGTGCGGAGCTGCTTCGACGCCATCGAGCGACCTCATCCGAGATGCGTGCCGCCCGCGCGGAGCGGCCCCGACCGAGCGCGACGCTCGCGATCCGCCGCGCGTCACGACCTTTGCGCACGCCGGTGCGCAGAGGCCGATGGCCCTCGCACGGCACGCACGATCCACGTCGCTGAGGTGGACTCGACCCCGCAACTGCACTTCGAGCACGTCCGGCGCAAGCCCTGCGCCGGTCGTCTCGTCGCGATCGGTGAATCCGCAGGCATGCGATGGCGCGTCGCTTGCTCGTTGTCCGCGCGACAGCGGAGGACGACATGAAGATGCGAGCCGCGGTGTTCCTCGAGCGAGGCGCGATCAAGCTCCGGGAGGTGCCGAGGCCGAAGCCCGGCTTCGGCGAGGCGCTGATCAAGATCACGCTGACGACGATCTGCGGGACCGACGTCCACATCCTGAAGGGCGAGTACCCCGTGAAGCAGGGCCTCGTCGTCGGGCACGAGCCGGTCGGCGTCGTGGAAGAGATCGGCGCGGGCGTGACCGGCTACGCGCCGGGAGACCGGGTGATCGTCGGCGCGATCACCCCATGCGGCCAGTGCCGCGCGTGTCTGTCGGGCGACGGCGCGCAGTGCAGCCACGGCGGCGACGCGTTCAAGGCCATCGGCGGCTGGCGCTTCGGAAACGAGATCAACGGCTGCCAGGCCGACTTCGTTCTCGTCCCGAACGCGCAGGCGAACCTCGCGAAGATCCCGGCAGGGCTCGATGACGAGGACGTCATCCTCTGCCCGGACATCATGTCGACGGGGTTCTCCGCCATCGAGCGCGGCCACGTGCAGATCGGCGACTCGGTCGTGGTGTTCGCGCAGGGGCCGATCGGGCTCTGCGCGACCGCGGGCGCCCGGCTCGCGGGGGCGTCGCTCATCATCGCGGTGGACAGCGTCCCGCGGCGGCTCGAGCAGGCGAAGCGCATGGGCGCCGACGTCGTGCTCGACCACTCGCAGCAGGACGTCGTGGCCGAGATCAAGCGGCTCACCGGCGGCGGCGTCGACGTCGCGGTCGAGGCGCTCGGCAGGCAGGAGACGTTCGAGAGCTGTCTCCGCGCCGTCCGTCCCGGCGGCACGGTGTCGAGCCTCGGCGTCTACTCGGGGCACCTGCGTGTGCCGCTCGACGCCATCGCGGCCGGGCTCGGCGACCACACCATCGTCACCACCCTCTGCCCCGGCGGAAAGGAGCGCATGCGCCGCCTGATGAGCGTCGTCGCCGCGAACCGGCTGCCCTTCCGCGAGCTCGTCACGCACTCCTACGCGCTCGAGGACATCGAGGAGGCCTACGACCTCTTCGCCCACCAGCGCGACGGCGTGATGAAGATCGCGCTCCGGCCGTGATCGATCCGCCGGGCAGGTCCATGCCCGGCCGCCAGGATGCGCTCACGGCCGCTCCGCCTTCGTCTCGCCGCCGATGCCCCAGTTCTCCGCCGGGATCTCCCGGAGAAGGACGCGGATGCTCGCCCGCGGGACCTCGAGCGTGCGCTCGACCGCGTCCGTCACCTCGCGGATGAGCGCCGCCTTCTTCTCGGCGGTGCGGCCCTCGACCAGGGTGACCTCGATGATCGGCATGCTCGCTTGCTCCTTCGCGCCGATCCTAGGCGATGGCTGCGCCGGGACCGCGTCGATTTCGGCGCGCGGCCTTCGGCGCGTCCGTCGTCCGCAAGAGGCCGCGCCGCCGCCATCCTCGCTCGAGCAGCCACGTCCTCGGGCGCGGCGGTCGCCACGATCCGTCCTCGCCCGGATCGCGTGGCCCGAGGTCCTGCCATCCGTCGAACCAGGCCGCGGACGAATGCGGATCGAGGAACCGCCCCTCGCGCGGCGCCTCCCCGTGCTTCTTCGCGTTCTGCAGGACGTAGAGGAGCGCGTTCCTCACCTCGCCGGGCGTCCGCAGATCGTGGCGGTGATAGCGATGGTCCCACACCTTGCCCTTCCGGCGTCCGAGGAGCTTGGCGACGCGCTTCGCGAAGCGGGTCGTCAGGCTGCGCATCGCCGACGAGAGGGCATCCTTGCTCGCGGCCTCGGCGATGAGATGGACGTGGTCCTGCTGGACGGAGTAGTGCGCGATCTGGAACTCGTCGCGCTTCACCTCGGCGAGCACCCGACGAAACAGCTCCCGTACGCTCTCGCAGCGGAAGGACGGGAGCCCGCTTCGCTCGGAGCGTGACGTGCACCGGGTTCGCGCGGGCGTGCGGCGGACGCTTCCGATGGGGCACACGCGGACGCGGCCCGGGCCGCCGCCCGGCGCCTCTCCTCTTCCCGCCGTGCCCCGCGGTGCGCGCGAGCACGAGCTGCGCGCCTCGACGACGATCGCTCGCCATTCCGCCTCCCCTCCGAGTTCGCACCGCACCATGCGCACTCCTCTCCTCGATCACAAGCCCTCGATCGCCCCTCCCTCATTCGCCTGCGACACCTCACGTCGCGCCCCCCACCGGGTGCCCGTCCGCCCGCGCGCCCGCGCAAGACACCGGGGCTTCGTCTGCTCACGGGCACGCCCGCTTCAGCGCCGTGCACGCGATGACGTCCGGCACCGTCGCCCGAATCAACGAGAGGGGCGCGAGGGCAGGGGCGCGCGCGAACGCCTGAGCGACGCGGCGGGGACGAGGTGTAGAGCCAGCGCGAGAACCTGTCCGCGGCGCGGCGCGGCGCGGCGCACGCGGTGACGTCGGCACCATCGCCCGAATCAAGTGGAGGGTCCGCGCGGCGAAGCACTCGAGCCCCTCTTCGTCAGGACGACGCGCTGACACCATCGCCCGGATCAAGTTGGAGTTGGTTGCGAGGCCAGGGGCCGCGAGCGAGCCGTCGTGATGAGGGCACGCAGGACCGCACTCACGCACCATCGCCCGAATCAAGTGGAGGGCCCGCGCGGCGCGGCGTGCGGCGAGGCACTCGAGCCTGCCGTCGTCAGGACGCGCGCAGGACGACGCGCGCGCAGGCACCATCGCCCGAATCAAGTGGTGGCCCCGCGCGCAGGCACCATCGCCCGAATCGAGTCGGAGTTGGTTGCGATGCCGGGCGCGCGCGAACGCGTGGCCGCGATGCAGGGGGCTGGTGAAGAGCCACGGGGGAGAACTCTTGTGCGGCGCGGCGCAGGCGATGACGTCGGCACCATCGCCCGAATCAAGTGGAGGGGCCATGCGGCGTGCGGCGAGGCACTCGAGCCTGCCGTCGTCA
>JBDHVD010000236.1:0-12673 GCA_039809525.1 Labilithrix sp.
CGGTACAACCAGGTAATGGCAGTCAGGTTGGCAAGCTGTTCTTCCGAAAACACATGGGAACGCGCCGAGACCACCGCCGCGTTGAAGCGCTCGCGCGCCCAGATCGAGCAGCTCGTCGCGCACAGCAACTTCGTGCTCTACGCGCGCTCGCCGGCAGACGACTTCGCGCCCACGTTCGTCAGCGCGAACATCGAGCACGTCACCGGTCACATGCCGGCCGAGTGCGTCGAGCCCGGCTGGTGGATCGCAGGCCTTCATCCCGACGACCGCGCCGCCGCCGTCGCCCGGGTCGCGCGCGTCCTGGAGACCGGTCACGCGCGCCAGCAGTACCGCTTCAAGAACAAGAGCGGCGACTGGCGGTGGCTCTCCGACGACCTCCGCGTCGTGCGCGACGAGGAGGGGCGACCGACGGCGCTCGTCGGGAGCTGGAGCGACGTGACCGAGTCGAGGACGCTCCGCGAGCAGCTGATGATCTCCGACCGCATGGCGTCGATCGGCACGCTGGCGGCCGGCGTCGCGCACGAGATCAACAACCCCCTCGCCGCCTTGATCGCGAACCTCGACATCGCGGCGCAGGAGCTCGCGCTGACGGAGGAGGAGGCGCCCGCGCTGCCGCGTCACGCCGAGATCGCGATGCCCTTGCGAGATGCGCGCGAGTCCGCGGAGCGCATTCGGCTCATCGTCAAGGACCTGCGGGTGTTCTCTCGCGCCGACGAGGAGAAGACGGGACCGATCGACGTCCGCCGGATGCTCGACTCGGCCCTCGGCGTCGCGTCGAACGAGACCCGACACCGCGCGCGGGTGGTGAAGGACTACGGCGAGCACCCGCCGGCGCACGGCAACGAGGCGCGGCTCGTCCAGGTGTTCGTCAACCTCATCGTCAACGCCGCGCAGGCCATCCCGGAGGGTCGAGCGGACGAGAACGAGATCCGGATCGTGACCAGGCGCGCGGCGAACGGCCGCGTCGTCGTCGAGATCCGCGACACCGGCGTCGGCATCCCGGAGGAGGTGCGCACGCGCATCTTCGATCCGTTCTTCACCACCAAGGCGGTCGGCGAGGGGACGGGGCTCGGTCTCGCGATCTGCCATCGCATCGTGTCCGCGCAGGGCGGCGAGATCCAGGTCGAGAGCGAGGAGCGCAAGGGCAGCGTCTTCCGCGTGATCCTCCCGGCGGCGACCACCCGCGAGGTGCCTCGCGTGTCGCTCCGGCCGGCGTCGGAGGCCGAGGCGCACGGCAAGATCCTGGTCGTCGACGACGAGAAGACGCTCGGTCGCGCGGTCGAGCGCATCCTCGCGGCGGAGCACGACGTCCGGGCGCTCACCTCGGCGCGTCAGGCGCGCGACCTCATCGCGGCGGGAGAGCGGTTCGACATCATCCTCTGCGATCTCACCATGCCGGACATGACCGGGATGGAGCTCCACGCCGAGCTGCTCCGCATCGCCCCCGATCAGGCCGAGCGCATGGTCTTCATGACCGGGGGATCGTTCACGCCGAGCGCCCGCGAGTTCCTCGACACCGTCGAGCGACCGCGCCTCGAGAAGCCGTTCGACTCGGCCGCGCTCCGCGCGCTCGTCCACGGATTGCTCCGCGGCGTGCGTCGCTGAACGCGGCTCAGGAGTCGAGGTCGATGCCCGCCACCTCGGCGAGCGGGCGCCCCGTGCGCTGCGCGCGCCGGAGCTGCGCGTAGCGCCAGTAGGTGTAGACCACGGGGATGAGCTCGAGCGTGAGGAACGCGCTCGACAGGAGGCCGCCCACCATCGGCGCGGCGATGCGCTTCATCACGTCCGCCCCGCTGCCGGTCGCCCAGAGCAGCGGCAAGAGACCGATGAGCATCGTCGACACGGTCATCACCTTCGGCCGGACGCGGAGGACCGTGCCCTCGGTGTGCGCGTGGATGATGTCGTTCAGGTCGCGGATCTTCCCCGCGCGGAGCCGGCGCACGAACGCGTGATCGATGTAGACGATCATCACCACGCCGGTCTGCGCCGCGAGGCCGACGAGGGCGATCACCCCGACGAGCACCGCCGTCGAGATGCGGTAATCGAGGAGGTAGAGCAGCCACACGCTCCCGACCAGGGCGAACGGGATCGAGAGGAAGACGATCAGCACCTCGGTGAGGTGGCGGAACTGGAGGTAGAGCAGCACGGCCACCGCGGCGAGCGCGAGGGGCACGAGGATCGACATCCGCTCGCGCATCTGCTCGAGCAGCTCGTACTGGCCCGTCCACCGGATGTACGAGCCGGGCGCGAGCTTCACCTCGCCCCGGGCCCGCGCCTCCTCGACCACCTTCTTCGCGTCGTCGACGTAGCCCCCGAGGTCGCGCTTCGGATCGACGTCGACGTAGACGTAGCCGACGAGCAGCCCCGCCTCCTCGCGCAGCATCGGCGGGCCCTCGACGACGTTCACGTCCGCGAGCTCGCCGAGCGGGATCGACTGGCCGGGCGCGTTCCTCAGCGGGACGAGCACCGAGCGGAGGCTCGAAGGCGACGAGCGGAAGTCCTCCTTGTAGCGGACGTTGACGGTGAAGCGCTTGCGTCCCTCCACCGTGGTGGCGACCGGCTCGCCGCCGATCGCGCTCTCGACGACGTCCTCGAGGTCCGCGATCTGCATCCCGTGGCGCGCGAGCGCGTCGCGGCGGGGCACCACGTCGACGTAGACGCCGCCGAGCGTGCGCTCGTAGAGCACGCTGCGCGTCCCCGGCACGGCGCGGAGCGCGGTCTCGAGCTCGGTGCCGGTCTTCTCGATCGACGCGAGGTCCTGCCCGAACACCTTGATGCCGACGGGCGTACGGACGCCGGTGGTCAGCATGTCGACGCGCGTCTTGATCGGCATGGTCCAGGCGTTCGTCCAGCCGGGCATCTGGAGCGACGCGTTCATCTTCGCCACGAGCTCGTCCCAGGTCTCCGGGCGGTCCTCCGGCCAGACGGTGCGCAGCGCCGGCTTCACGAACGACGGCGCCCAGCTCGAGTACCAGCGCTCGTGGTGCACCGTCGGCCACTCCGACGGGGGCTTCAGCTGGATGATCGTCTCGACCATCGAGAGCGGCGCCGGATCGGTCGGCGACTCCGCGCGCCCGACCTTGCCGAAGACGCTCTTCACCTCCGGCAGCGCGGCGAGCACGCGGTCCTGCCGCTCGAGCTGGCGCTTGGCCTCCTCGATCGAGAGGTTCGGCAGGGTGGTCGGCATGTAGAGGATGTCGCCCTCGTTGAGGGGCGGCATGAACTCGCTGCCGAGCTTCATCAGTGGCGGGATCGCGGAGAGCAGCGCGAAGACGCCGATCGCGAGCGTGGTCTTCGGACGCCGGAGCGCCACGTACACGAACGGCTGGTACACCGCCATGATCGCGCGCGACATGGGGTGGTCCTTCTCGCTCCGGATCTTGCCGCGGATCAGCAGATCGCGGAGCGCCGGGGCGAGCGTGATGCTGAGGATCGCCGCCGCGAGCATCACGAACGTCTTCGTGTACGCGAGCGGCTTGAACAGCCGGCCCGCCTGACCGTTCAGGCCGAAGATGGGCACGAACGACAGCGCGACGATGATCAGCGAGAAGAAGATCGCCGGCGTCACCTCCTTCGCCGCGTCGTGGAGCAGCCGCGCGCGCGCCTTCTCGTCGAGATCGGGCGGCGCGTGCTCGAGCTTCTTGTGGCAGGCCTCGATCATCACGATCTCGGCGTCGACGGTGGCGCCGATGGCGATGGCGATCCCGCCGAGGCTCATGATCGTCGCCGGGATGTCGAGCGCCGCCATCGGGATGAACGCGAGCACGACGGCGATCGGCAGGCTGATGATCGGCAAGAGCGCGCTGCGGAAGTGCAACAGGAAGAGGATGATCACCACGCTGACGGTGATCGCCTCCTCCACGAGCGATCGCCGCAGCGTGCCGATCGCCCGCTCGATGAGCGACGAGCGATCGTAGGTCGGCACGATCTCGACGCCGCGCGGGAGCGACGGGGCGAGCTCGTCGATGCGCTGCTTCACGCGCTCGATCACCCCGAGCGCGTTCTCGCCGTGACGCGCCATCACGATCGCGCCCACCGTCTCGCCCTTGCCGTCGAGCTCCGCGAGGCCGCGGCGGATCTCGCCGCCGAAGCGCACGGTGGCGACGTCGCCGATGCGCACCGGCGTCCCGTCCGGCCCGGCGCGGATCGCGACGCCCGCGAGGTCACCGAGGTTCTCGAGGTAGCCGCGGCCGCGGATGAAGTACTCGCGTCCGCTCATCTCGAGCAGCCTCCCGCCGACCTCGCCGTTCGAGCGCCGCACGGCGTTCGCCACGTCCTCGACCGAGAGGCCGTAGGCGCGCAGCTTGTCGGGATCGATCGTCACCTGGTACTGCCGCTCGTAGCCGCCCACCGTCGCCACCTGCGCGACGCCGGGCACGCTTTCGAGCGCGTAGCGCAGCGTGTAGTCCTGGATGGTGCGGAGCTCGGCGAGGTCGTGCGTGCCGCTCCGATCGACGAGCGCGTACTCGTAGACCCATCCGATGCCGGTCGCGTCGGGACCGAGCACCGGCGCGACCTCGTTCGGCAGCTTGCCCTTGATGCCGTTCAGGTACTCGAGCACGCGCGAGCGCGCCCAGTACACGTCCGTGCCCTCGTCGAAGAGGACGTAGACGAACGACATGCCGAACATCGAGTAGCCGCGGACCGCGGTGACGCGCGGCGCGGCGAGCAGCGAGCTCGCGATCGGATACGTGACCTGGTCCTCGACGAGCGTGGGCGAGCGGCCCTTCCACTCGGTGAACACGATGACCTGCGGGTCGGACAGATCCGGGATCGCGTCGAGCTGGATGCGCCGCATCGACGCCCCGGCGCCGACGATGAGCGCGACGTAGACGAGGAAGACGAACCAGCGGTACTTCGCCGAGAGCTCGATGATGCGGGCGATCACGGCTTCGCCTCCCGGACCGAGGCCTGGAGGCGGCTCTCGGAGTCGATGAGGAACGTCGCGCCGGAGACCACGCGCTCGCCCGCGCTCAGGCCCGAGCCGATGATCACGCGGTCGCCCTCGCCGCCCGACACGGCGACGGTGCGCGGCGTGAAGCGTCCGTCCGCCTCCGCCACGAAGACGTAGGTGGCGGTGCCGGTGTCGACGAGCGCGTCGCGCGGGATGGTCACCGCGTGGCGCGAGGGCGTCGTGATCTCGACGATGCCGTACTCGCCGGGGGCGAGCTTCTTCCCGCCCTCGTTCGGGACCTGCATCCGGACGCGCCGGGTGCGGGCCTCCGCGTTCAGCAGCGGATAGACGAGATCGATCTTGCCGGTGACCGCCTCGCCATGGCGAGCGCTCGGCACGAAGCGCGCGGCGGTGCCCACCGCGACGTGCGGCAGATCGGGGAGGAACACGTCCGCGACGACGTAGACGCGCGACAGGTCCTGGATCTCGTAGAGCACCAGCTCGGGCGTGACGTACGAGCCGAGGACCACGTTCTTCTTCGTGACGAACCCGCTCCGCGGCGCCACCACCGCGATCGCCCTGATCGGCTCGCGCCTGGCGAGCACCCGATCGATGTCGGCGCTCGTCATCCCGAGGAGCTCGAGCTTGTTGCGTGCCGCCGCCGGCGTCGCGGCGGCGTCGCCCGTCCACGCGCGCGTCGCGAGGAGCTCGTGCTGGGCCTGGAGGATCTCCGGGCTGTAGAGCGCGAGGAGCGGCTGCCCCGCCCGGACCTGGTTGCCCGTCTGATCGACGTGGATCGCCTCGACGAAGCCCGCGGTGCGCACGTGCACCTCGGCCGCGCCTTGCTCGGGCGGCTGCACCACCGCGGTGACGCGGAGCGCGCTCGACGTCGCGCCCTCCTCGGCGAGCGCGGTGCGGACGCCGATCGACTGGATGCGATCGAGCGTGAGGCTGATCGGCGTCGTCCCCGCGGGGATGGATCCCGGCTCGCCCGACGGGACGGCCGCGGCCGCCCCCGCGTCCTCGGGGATCGGCTCGAGCGCCATCTTGCAGATCGGACACCGCCCCGGCTTCGCCGACCGGACCTCGGTATCCATCGGGCACCAGTAGGTGAGCGGACCGGCGTCATCGAGGATCACGAGCGGCTTCTCGACCGGCGGCGCCGCCGGCGCGGCCGCGCGCTCGGGCGTGATCGGCACGAGGTCCATGTGACAGATCGGGCACTCGCCCGGCTCGTTCGACACGACCTGCGGGTGCATCGGGCACTGGTACTTCGGCGCCTCGGACGACGTGGCCGCCGCCTTCGGGGCCGCGCGCTCGTGCGCCCAGGCGATCCACACGAACGCGGCGAGCGCGGCGGCGATGCCGAGGATCACCCAGCGCACGATCGCCATCGTCTTCGTCCCGCGCGGCGGGGGCTCCTCGCCCTCGGGCATCGGATCGTGCTCGTGCTCAGCGGCCATGATGACCTCCGTCGCCGGCCGGGTCGATCGCCCCGAGCGGACGCCGTGGCACCTCCGCGCCGACGGCCGCGTCGAGATCGGCGAGCGCATGATCGAGGGCGGCGCGCGCGGCGACCACCTCGGTCTCCACGTCGACGACCGCGCGCCTCGTCGAGAGGAGCGTGAGCACGTCCGTGCGCGAGGCCTCGTAGCCGGACCACGCGACGTCGAACGATCGCTTGCTCGCGGGCAGCGCCCGGTCGCGGAGCGTCTGGAGACGGAGCGCGCTCGCGCGCACGTTCGCCTCCTGCGTCGCGACCTCCGCGTCGATCGGGCGCCGCGCGGCCTCGACCTCGGTCCGCGCCGCCTCCGCCGCCTCGCGGCGTGCGTCGCGCCGCGCGCGCGCCTCGCCCCAGAGCCACGGCAGCGACATCGACGCGTTCACGCCGTAGCCGTGCAGCGGCATGGGGTTCGTCGGCGCGAAGTAGAGCGCGGCGACGCTGAACGACGGGATCAGCGCCTCCTTCTCCGCGCCGCGTGCCTCCTCGCGCCGCGCCTCGCGCTGCGCCTCCGCGCGGCGGAGCTCCGGCCGGCTCTCGCGCGCCTTCGCGAGCGCGGTCCTCGCGTCCCACGCCGCGGTCTCCGGCTCGCCGATCACCGGCGGCCCGAGCGGAGCGAGCGCGTCGCGCCCGAGGAGCGCATTGAGCCGCGCGCGCGCCGCCTCGACCCGCGTGCCGTCGGTGATCACGTCCGCGTCGACCCGCGCGAGCTCCACCTCGGCCTGCGCGAGGTCGGAGAGCGATCCGCCGCCGGCGTAGCGCGCGCGCGCGAGATCGACGGTCCGCAGCGCCACCCTCTTGTGCTCGAGGTGCACGCGATGCCGCGCGGTCGCCTCCGCGTAGTCGGCGAACGCGTGCGTGACGTCCTGCCGGATCCGCCGCGCCGCCTCGTCGGCCATCGCGCGCTCGGCGCTCGCCTCGTGCTCGGCCGCATGCTGCCGCGCGCCGCGCGCGCCGGGCGCGGGGAACGCCTGCGAGAGGCCGAACATGATCATCTGCGCGTCGCCGATGGCATACGGCTTCGACAGCGGCACCTGCCATACCTGCGCCATCGCCTCGGGCGGCGGCAGGCTGCCCTCCGCCTCGCCCGAGAGGCGCATGGCGCTCGCGCGCTTCTCGGCGGCGCGGATCGCGGGATGCGCCTCCAGCGCGGCGGCGACGAGCGTGGCTCGATCGACGGGACGGGACGAGGTCGGCTCCTGTGCGGCCGCGATCGTCGTGACGATCGTCAGCCCGGCCGCGAGCCGGACGAAACGAGACATGGAGAGCTCCTTCGAGGACGTCGGAAAGAACGGACCGGCGCGAGGACACGCGCGTGCGCGTCCTCGAGGGCTCTCAGGAGGTCCAGACCATCAACATCGCACGCCGCTCGGTCGCGGTGGGCGGACCGTCACGTGCAGGATACACATACCAGACGGCGGCGGCCGCGACCCGACGCGCCGGGCCGGCGTCGAACGCCGGCAGCACCGCGGCGAGCGGCACGGCGGGCACGTCGATCGTCGACACCGTCGCGCCCGTCGGCAGCATGCCGAGGCGCTTCGCCTGGCAGCAGGCCGGCCTCTCGAACGCGGGCCCCGCACGGTCGTCGTCGTCGTGGGCCTCGGCGGACGCGCAGCACGCGTCGTCGAACGCCTGCCCCATCATCGGGCAGTAGAAGTAGCGGGCCCCTCCTCGCACCACGCCGAGGATCACCGCGAGCGCGACCACGAACACGCCCCCGCGCGCGGCGAGCACGCGGGCGAGACGTAGGATGGCGCGACGCGAGGCGGTCACGCCTGAACCTTACGGCCAGCCGCGCGGGCGAGCAACCCGGACGTCCTGCCTCGAGCGCGACCACGGCGCCGCGGGTTCGTAATCCGGCGGCGCTGCGCCCACTCATCCGGGGTGCTCCTCGTCTCCTCGTGGATCCTCGCATGCGCCGTCTGCGGCGCCGGCGAGCGGACGCTGCCGGCGAACGGCAACGAGCTGGCGTTCGCCGGACGGCTCCGCGCGACCGTCGACGCGCGCGCGGCGGCGTTCGCCGCCCGGACGGAGCCGATGCGCGTCGTCGAGGTCCGCACCGAGCCGGGCGCGAGCGTCGCGATCGGCGAAGGCACGCTGATCGGTGCGGCGGTGCCGGTGCTCCGGCGATCGATCGCCGTCGAAGGAGCCGCGCTCGATCACGTCTCGCTCGGGGACGTCGAGGCGCGCGTCTCGCACGTCGCGTGGTCGACCGGCCCCGCGGTCGTCGGACGGCGGCTGACGGCGAGCGCGTCGCTCAAGGGCCCGACGGCGCCGATCGAGCACGGCGTGCCGACGGATCTGCAGCCCGGCTGCGGATCGATCGTGCCCGGCGTGGGCCTGACGTACACGTGGACCTTCTCCGGCTCTCCGCTCGTGTCCGTCTGGACGAGCGCGACGCTGCTCCTTCCGGTGTCCGTGCGCGAGGGACCGCATCCCGGCGACTCGCTCCGCGGATCGACCACGCTGCAGGTGCAGCCGTCGACGTGGATCGCGACGCGCGCGAGCGTCCACGCACGGTGGGACGCCGCGGGCGATCGCGACGGCGCGGTCGATCGCGGCTCGGGCGGCGCGGCGGTCTACGCGGCGCCCGAGATCGTGCTGTCGCCGGCGAGCGATCTGGTGGTCAGCGCCGGCGTCTCGGTGCCGGTGGTGCAGGCGATGCGCGGCTACCGGGTCACCGCGCCGATCGCCCTCGTCGGCATCGGGCTCGACTTCTGAGCGGCGGGCTCACCTCTCGAGGCAGAACGCGAACACCACCTCGCGGGCGGCGGCGCCGGGGCGCTCGACGTGCACGGTGAGCGTCCACGTCCCCGGCATCATGAAGTAGACGTCGGCCACGCGGTACCTGCCTCCGCCGAGGCTCGTGACCACGGGATCGATCCCGCTGCCGTGACCGTGCGCGGGCATGAACGGCGTGACGGTGAGCTTCGCGTCGTCCACCGGCCGATCGGCGGACGCGATCTCGAAGGTCAGCGCGTTGGTCCCCATCGCCGGCGGAGCAGGCGCCGCGTCGACGACGCGCACCGCGAGGTCGCCGTCGGTCTTCGTGAGGCCGGGGGCATAGACGTCCTTCTTCGCGTCGGCCGCGCAGGAGCCGCCGTCGCTCGAGCCGTCGCTCCCGCAGGCGGAGATCGCCGCCACCCCGGCGAACCAGAACGAGAAGAAGAGGAGCCGGCGCAGCATGTCAGTCCTTCTCCAGCGGACAGCCGAGCGGCTCGGTCCTGGGCTTCGCCACCGCGCGGCCGGCCAGCGCGTCCTCGAGCGCGTTCCGCAGGTACGGCTCGGCGCCGGGGGTGAGGTGGGTCCGATCGCCGTCGATCGCGCCCGAGTAGAGGACGCGCCGCTCGCGGTCGAGCACGATCGAATGCGTCGAGTACGCGACGCCGAGCGCGTTCGCGAGCGCGGCCCTCTCGTCCTCGAGCACCGGCATCGACGGCGCGGTCACCTCGCCCGATCGCGCCGTCACCACGGCGGCGAAGCTCACGCCGCGCGGACCGTACGTCGCGACGAGCTCGCGCAGGCGTGCGTCGTGCGCCTTCTGCACCGGACAATCGGGGCCGAAGAACACGAGCACGGTGAGGGGCGCACGCGCGGCGCGGGCGGCCAGCGTCTCCTCCGCCGAGGCGTCGCGGAGCACCGCGTCCGCCGGCGCGACGACCGGGGGCGCCGCCGGATGCGCGCACGCGAGCGCATGACCGAGCGCGACGACGAACGGGACGAACATGTATTTTGCAAAGGTTCGCATCAGTACCAACTCTTGGCGATGGAGATGGAGGTCCCGCCGAACGCGGCGCGGTTCTCGCCGAGCGGAGGGAGATCGGTGAACGCGGAGGTCCGCAGCCGGAGCGTGTCGGAGAGCGGCGTCACCACCAGCAGCGCGAGCTGCGTCGTGCGGAAGCCCGTGCCCTCGGCGTCCGCGCCGCCGACGGTCGCATCCCCCTCGGACGCGTGGCTCACGGTGGCGAGGATCGCCGCGTCGTCGTCCCACACCCACCCGCCGGCGACGAGGAAGAGCGCACGCGGGCCGAGGCGCTGCTCGACGCCGACGACGTCGCGCGGCGCACGCACGCCCGCGAGCACGGTGGCGTGCAGGAGGACGTGACGGATGACCTTCTCCACCGAGACGCCGGCGCTCCCCTCCCATGCGCCGGTCCCGGTGACGTCGGCCCCGAGCAGCCCGCTGCCGCGATCGGACGGCACGCCGCTCGGCGCCTGGATGCCGGCGAGCACCGCGATGCCCGGGAGGCGCGACTCGCCGGTGCGGACGAGATCGTAGCGGCCGAGCAGCGTGAGATCGCCGAGGGCGACGTCGCCCTCGACGTGCTCGCCCGATCGGCGGCGCGTCGCGACGAGCGGCACGTAGACGCTCGCCTGCAAGCGGTCGAAGAGGCGGATCGACGAGAAGATGCTCGTCTCGAAGCGCGCGTCGCGGCCCGGCGTCGGGACGTAGAAGCGCCCGTGCGCCGGGTACGTGCCGTGCGTCGCGGAGAACCGGAGCTGCGCGCCGACGAGCATGCGCTCGTGGTTGGCGAGCCAGGCGGGCGTGAGGCCGCTCGCGCCCACGCAGCACGCCTGGGCGAGCGCGTCTCGTTCGACGGAGGAGCAGACGATCGCCGCCGCCGTCGCGAGCACGGCGGCGATCGTCCGTCGGGTCATTGACCGCCGGCGTCGGTCGCAGCGCCGGTGTCGGCGCCGCCCCCGCCGTCGACCGGTGCCGCTTCGCAGACGCGGATGCACTCGTCCTTGATCGGCGCGCACGTCGCGTCGCTGGTCGCTTCGTGCGCGGTCGTATGGCACTCGCTGATGCGGCCCTCGCCCTTGTCGACGGGATGACACGCCTCGATGATCGCGTCGCACGCCGGGTACGGGCTCATGTGCGAGTGATCGTGATCGTGGTCGTCGTCGCTCTTGCAGGCGACGAAGCTCGCGAGCGCGGCGGTGAGCGCGAGGCTGGTCACGGCAATCTTGTTCATCGTTCTCTCTCTCTCGTTCAAAGCGTTTCGCACTCGTCGAGCCCGAACTTGCCCCAGGCGTGCTCGCAGAGATGCGTCTTGGTGGCGTCGGCCGACTTCGCCTGCGCGCACCATTGCGGCCAGCAGGCTCTCTCTTCGGGGGCCTCTTGCGCGCATGCAGTGGCGCAGTCGGCGGGATTGGCGAACGGGTAGCCGGCCTGCGTGGAGCAGGTGTCGGCCATGCACTGGCAATACGTGACGCAGGGGTCACCCGCGTCGACGTCGGCCGGCGATGCATCTCCGCCGGCGTCGGAGGCGGACGCGTCGTGGGAGGCGTCGGCGCCGGCCTCGACCGGAGGGCACGCCGCGATGCACGCGTCCTTCCTCGGGCCGCAGGCGGCGTCGTCGCCCGCGTGCCCGAGCTCGTGGCACTCGTGCGGGAGGCCGCCGCCCTGATCGTAGCGATGGCAGGCGCCGGCGATCGCCCGGCACGAGCCGGTGTAGTCCACCGGCGGATCCGACGTCGACGAGCCGCAGGCGACCGCGAGCCCGATCGGCGCGGCGATCCCGAAGGTCCGCCACGCCGCGCGAACGAGCGGGCTCACAGCGTGAGCCCCGGAGGAATGAGCTCGCACGGCAGCCGACCGTCCGGCGGACGCGAGGGCGAGCCCGGGCGATCGAGGCACGACGTGCGACCGGCATCGACCGGCTTGCCACCGTCGAGCGGCGGCCCCGGCGGGGTGGAGGTCGGCGTGCTCGGCGTCCCCGAGTCCGGCTGCGCGCCGCCCCCGTCACCGCCGCCGTTACACGCGAACGCGAAGGACACGACGAGCGCCACGGCGCCGCCGAGGAGAATCAAGCGGTTCATCCTGGGCCTCTCTCAGTACTTGACCCAGATCTCGTCGCCCGCGGCGAGCGAGGTGAGCTCGGTGACGCCAGGCTCGGCCTTGATCTGCGCTTGGGTGTTGGTGTTGCCGCTGTACGCGGCGTTGCCCTTCCAGACGATCGCCGCATCGTCGAACAGCTTCATGTCGCCGATCGCGACCGAGACGGTGAACTTGTTCCACCCTGGCTTCCGCGCCGGCAGGACGGTGAGCGCCGGGCCGGTGTTGCTGCCCGCGTCCGAGCCCGGCGGCAGGATCCAGTCCTCGGTGGTGCCGTCGATGCAGGTCTGGTGCGCCATGAACAGCACCTTGGTGAACGGCGTGTTCGGCGCCTGCATGCGGATGACGAACTTGTAGAAGGCGGTGTCGGCGGGCAGCGCCTCGGCGTCGGGCTTCTGCCACGTCACCGACGTGACGTTGCCGCTGCCGTCCGTCACGA
>JBDHVD010000237.1:0-12662 GCA_039809525.1 Labilithrix sp.
CGAGCACGCCGACGAGCTCGTGCTCGTCGCGCACGTCGATGAGGCGCACCTTGCGGCCCTGCTTCGCGACGAAGTCCGGCCGGAGCAGCGGGACGCCGCTCGGCGAACGCGTCACGTTCGCCAGCCAGTTGAGGCGGAACATCCGCTCGGTCTGGGAGATCGTACCGATCGGCGGGATACGGGAGTCGCGCTCGCGGTCGGGCATGTGGGCGCCGACCTTAGCGCGTTTTGCGGCGCGGCTCAGGCCTTCGGCGGCGGTTCGCTCTGGAAGGCCGGGATCGTCCCCGTCGAGTCGTCGAGCGACGTGAGCGGCGGGGCAACACGCCGCGCCCGGCGGTCGTACGTCGTCGGAAGGCCCTCGAGCGGGATCGCGGAGAGCATCGCCTCGAGCTCCTCGGCGCTCCTGGGGCGATCGTTGATCCGCTTCTTCAGGCACTTCATCACGACGTCGTCGAGCTGCTGCGGGATGTCGAGATCGGGCCGCTTCACGCGCATCGACGTCGGCACCTGCCGCTGGTGCAGATCGAGCAGCTCGCGGCGGCTCTGCGCGGTGATCGGCAGCTCGCCGGTGAGCGCCTCGTACATGAGGACGCCGAACGCGTAGAGATCCGTCTGCGCGACGACGTTCGCGCCGATGCACTGCTCGGGCGCCATGTACTCGGGCGTCCCCAGCGTGTAGCCCGCCTGGGTGAGCGACTCGGCGCTCGTGAGCTTGCTCATGCCGAAGTCGAGGACCTTGGGCGTGCCGTCGTCGCAGAGGAAGATGTTGCCGGGCTTGAGGTCGCGATGGACGACGCCCTTCTTGTGCGCCGCCGCGAGGGCGCGGCACACGCCGATGAACACCGGGATGGCGAACCCGGAGGGCACGAACTGCTCGCGCGAGAGTCGATCGGCGAGCGAGCGCCCGTGCAGCCGCTCCATGACGACGTACATCGATCCGTCGGGCATCTGATCGAGGTCGTGCACGCGGCAGACGTTGACGCTGTCGATGTTGACCTGGATGTACGCCTCGCGACGGAGGCGGGCGATCTCGCCGCCGTCCTTCGCCGCCGCCCCGCGCAGGACCTTCACCGCGACCTCGTGACCGAGCGTCGTGTGCTCGGCGGCGTAGACCACGCCGATGCCGCCGGATCCGATCTTCTTGCCGATGCGGTACTTGCCGCCGAGCACCGTCCCGGTGAGCTCGCCCGGGACCGCGGCGCTCGTCGCCTCGCCGCGCAGATCGAGGCCGCGCTCGAGGGCCGCGATGCGGTTCTTCTCGAAGACGCGCGCCGAGCCGTCGCGCTTTCCCCGCTCCCACATCCGCGCGGCGCCCGCGCCGAGGGCCCCCGCGAGCACCGCGCCGATCGCGCCGGCGACCGGGCCGCCGGCGAGGCCGATCGCCGCTCCGCTCACCACCGCGGCGGCGGCGGCGCCGAGCACGGTGGCGTTCGGTGCAGCCGGCAGCTGCCACTCGACGCGATAGGTGCACGATTCGTCACCTTTTGCGAGGCAGCTCTCGTGGGTGATCGTCGCGTCGGCCAGGCCCCAGATGCGCGGGATCCCGGCGAGCTCGCCCTCGCGCGCGGCGCAGAACAAGGTCTCGCTCTGCGCGTCCATCTTCTCGACCTCGTCGTAGCCGTCGGTGCGCGGCCGGTACGACATCCGCACGGACCGGACGGCGGCGCGAGCCGAGGCCGAGGCGGGCGCATCCGCGGGCTTGTCGTCCTTCTTCGCGTCGCCCTTGGCCGGCTCCACGGGCTCGAGGTCCCACGTCCCCACGCGGGTCACCTCGCGCGCGTGATCGGCGAGGTATCGATAGGCGTCGATCGGATGCTCGGCGCTGCGCAGCATCTTCACGTGCGCGCCGAGCGCCTCGGCGTTGGTCACCCACTCGCCGCGGCTGCGGAGCGTGTCGACGCTCCCGAGCGCCTCGCAGATCCCGCGCAGCGCGCGCTTCGCGGCCTGGGTGCTCACCCAGCCGGTCTCGTTGTCGACCGTCGTCGGATCGATCCCGGCGTTCGCGAGGATCGTACGGACCGCACGCTCGCCCTTCTCCGCGCGGATGCGGAGGAGATAGGTCTTGAGCAGCGACGCGCGCAGCTCCTCCTTGCCGCCCTGGCGCACCGCGCCCTTCGGGAGCTCCGACGCGCTACTCATCCGAAGGCAGCGTATCCGAGGGTCAAACGTTCGTCACGACCTCGAGAACGCGGTTCGGAAGGTCGCGCATGGCCGCCATCATCGTCTCCGGACCGGCCGCGAAGACGAGCGCGCGCGGGATCCGCCCGCCTTCGACGTCCCGCGCGACCACATCCTGGACGTAGCCGGCCTCGCGGCGGCCCGGGCGAAGGCGCTCGCGGTCATGGTCGAGCTCGCCGCGCGAGAGGCAGAGAACGAGGTCGGCGCCCGCTTCGCTCCAGGCCTCGAGCTCCTCGACGAGCGGCAGGTCGGCGATCGAACGTGCGCCGATGTAGACGTGCGTCGCGCGCGTCGTCCCCTCGTCCCGGCGGATGCGGAGCAGCGGGCGGGCGACGGCGAGCGCGCTGCCGACCACGGCGACGACGAGATGGCCTTCGCGCGCGCGTTCGACGGGGAACCCCTTTCCGAGCGGCCCCCGGATCTCGAGCGGCGTCCCGAGCTCCGCGTGGACGAGCACGTCGGCGGCATCGCCCGCGTTGCGCACGAGCAGCTGCCACGGCGACGCCCCGCACACGCCGGCGAGCACGAAGAAGCCCTTGCCCTTCGGCGTCAGCAGCTCGACGTACTGACCCGGCGCCGCGTAGCTCTGCGCGAGCGCCGGCTCGACGTCGAGCGAGACGAGCGTGAGCCCCCCGCCGGCATCGCGTCGCGACGAGAGGACGGCGGACGGCAATCAGAACCGGCCGGTGAGAGCCAGGCCCCCGTAGCCCGGACCGACCTGCGGCCGGACCTTCGCGCCGGCCGTGCTGCTGCGCTCGCCCGTCGGCTCGAGGAAGTGCCAGATGAGACCGCCGACCACGAGCGCACCGCCGACGCCCGTGACCACCGCGCCGATGACCGGCTGGTTCTTGCCGCGTCCGGCCTGGTCCTGATCCTCCTTGAACTCGGCGTCCGACTCACCCGGCTTGCGGGTGCACGTCGTCGTGGTCTCGTTGCAGTTCGAGGGGATCGAGGGCGTCGTCGCGATGAGGACCACGCCCACGGCGACGCCGACGACACCCGCGCCGACGACGATCCACGGATAGACGGTGTGCCCCTGCGTCTCGGCGCCGGGCGGAGGCGTGACCGGCGTGGGAGACGCGCCCGTGCCGGACGACGCGGGCGTGGTCGACGACGACGACGACGAGGCCGACGCCGCCGAGGCCGCGCGCTGCTGCTCCGCGAGCTTGCCCTTCAGCGTCTCGATGCGGCTCCGATGGGTGGCCGCGTCGGGCGTGCCCGGCACCCGCTCGAGGTACGTCTCGAGCGCGCGGATCGCCTCGGCGAAGTCGCTCTTGAACTCGTAGGCGCGCGAGATGATGACGAGGAGCTCGTGCTTCGTGCAGTCCTTCGCATACGCCTGCTTGAACTGCTGGATCGCGGCGTCGTGCTTGCCCTCGTCGTAGTCGACTTTGCCCGAGAGGTACTTCGCGTGGGCCGCTTCGCTCTCTGCGGGCGTCACCGTTCGCGTGCACGTCGGGTACGGCTCACCCTTCGACGACGACTGGGCGTACGCGGGCACCGACGTCGCGACCGCGGCGAGCATCCCGAGAGCGAGCACCTGCTTGCGTGCGTTCATGAATACCGGGGTCAGCATACGAAAGTTCCCGCTCAGCTCGCCAGCTTCGTCGCCTTCTCGCCGAACAGATGCACCGCCTGCAGCATCCAGAGCAGGCCCTTGTCGTCCGGCGGCGCGGACACCGGGGCGAGCACGAACCCGCCCGGACGGACCTCGGCGTGCGCCGGCGCGCGCCACGAGGCCAGGAGCTTCCGCACGCTCGGCGTGATGGCCTTGTGGAGCTCCTCGTCGCTCTTGGCGAACGAGGCGAACACGTGATCGAAGGCGGCGTCGCCGGTGGCGCGGCGAGGCATCGTCACCAGCTCGAGCGGCTCGGCGAACGGCGAGCCGAAGTCGCTCGTCGTCGCGGCCTGCGACGCGATGCGCACGTCCTGCACGATGGCGATCCACGTGCCGACCTCGCTCGGCCGTCCCTGCGGGCCGGCCATCGGGTGCGGCGGCAGCTCGAGCACCGCGCGCGCGATCGAGATCGAGCCGTGCGTCCCGGTGGCGTGGAGCGCGTGCTCGTAGCGGAACGGAACCTTGATGGTGGTGTACGGCTCCCACGCGCGGAGCCAGCGCTCGTCCGCCTCGGCCTCGTAACGGAGGCCGCGCGCGTTCGCGAACGCCTCGATCCAGTAGAGCGGCGCGACCATGGGCTCGCGCCCAAGATACGCCAGACGCTCGGGCGGGAACCAGGCTCAGTCGGCGACGCCGACCGCGGGGGCCGAAGCGCCGGTCGGGAACGAGGCATGCGGCGCCTTTTCGCCGCTCGCCGCCTTCTGCTTCATCTCGTACTTGCTCGGGCACTTCGCGAGGACCTGGCTCGCCTCGAGCGAGTCGTCCGCCTGGAGCTCGCCCTCGACCGTCACGCCGAGATCCATCCCGGGGACGTCGCGGAACGTGTCCGGCACCACGCACTTGGCGAAGCGGACGGGCACCTCGACGCCGTTCTTCTCGATCTTGAAGCGGTACTCGCACGGCGACTCGCGCTTCACGAGGGACCCATGGACGAGGTTGCCCTCCGCCCGGACGGGCTTGCCAACGAACTTGGTCTTCTGCGCCACGAGCTCGTCGACGGGCTTCGAGTACATGCCCTTGTCCTGCATCCCGACCAGGACGAGCGCGACGATCGCCGCGGCGGCCATGACCAGCGGGATCACGAGGAGCAGGCGCTTGCGCGCACCGCCGTCGTCGTCGTCCTCCTGGTCGCGCCGGCGCGCCGCGCGAGCGGGGACCTCGACGGCTCGTTCGCTGCTCGGCGCCTCTTCGATCGGCTCCTGGCTCATGCTCTTTGCAGAATGTAGCGGCAGCTCTCCCAGGGTCAACGTCATCCGTCCCGGCAAAAGGGCCTGGATCTCGGGCGATCCGCGAAGGCAGTGCTATGCTGGAAGAGGATTGGGTCGCTTATGACGGAAGTGCTGTCCAAGCCGGTTCTGGTCCTGAATCGAGTCTTCCAGCCCGTCCAGCTGACGACGGCCAAGCGCGCCTTCGTGCTGCTCTACGGCGGCGCGGCGCTCGCGCTCGACGAAGCGGGGGAGGAATACGACTTCGATCTCTGGCGCGATTTACCCGTACGCGAGGAGGACGATGCTCTGCCGATCGTCGGCGGCACGCTGCGCGTCCCACGGGTCGTTCACCTCCATCGCTACGACCGCACGCCGAAGGTCACCGTGCGGTTGACGCGAAGGAACCTGATGTTCCGCGACGCGCACCAGTGTCAGTACTGCGGGAAGCAGCCGCCGCTCCGCGACCTGAACATCGACCACGTCCTGCCGCGATCGCGCGGCGGCGCGGACTCCTGGGAGAACCTCGTGACCGCGTGCCGCGTGTGCAACCTGCGAAAGGGCTGGCGCACGCCGGAGGAGGCGAACATGCGGCTCGCGCGCCGTCCGTTCCGCCCGAAGTGGTCGATGACCGCGCAGATCCTCCTCGGCTCCGCGATCAAGTTCCGCGAGTGGGAGCCGTTCCTGAAGGCGTCCTGATCACGGCTCCGGAACGGCCTCTCGGGGGCCGGCGTCGCCGCACGTCCCCCAGAAGTTCCAGCCGCCGTTCTCGCAGACGAAGAGGTCCTCGCATCCGCAGCATGCGGCTCCGCACGCGAGCGCGACCCCGAGCGCGCAGTCGGGCAGCACGAGCGAAGGGCACCCCGGTCCGCCGAACGCGCCCGGCGGAGCGTCGATCGACGCATCGATCGGCGCCTCCCCCGCATCGGGCGCGAACGCATCGGGCGCTCCGCCGGCCTCGCGGCCCGGGCACTTCGTCATGAGCTCCCAGACGTTGCCCTCGCGGCACGCATATGCCGCCTCGCACGCGGGATCCTCGCACGCGACGCCGTGCGAGAGCGGGCAGCCGCCGGGCGGGATGTTCGTGCAGCGCTGGGGCGTGACCGTCTGATCCTCGCAGGCGAGGGCGGTGACGACGGCGACCGTCGCGAACAGGATGGAGACGACGGCCCGGCGCACGGCGGCGAAACCCTAGCGCAGCTTCGTGAAGCCGTCCTTCACCGTGCCGATCGTCTTCGGGGCCGCGGACGCGCTCGCCGTCGCGGGCGGAGGCGGAGGCGGCGCCGTCGTCGGGCTCGCGGCCGGACGGACGGGCACGCCGCGCGGGCGGCGCACCCGTCGCTTCGCGTTCGGGGACGTCGAGGGCGGGGCGTTCTCGGGCAGGTCGATCACCACCGCGCCCGCGCTCGGTTCGCCGGCGGGCTCGTCGGAGGTCTCGATCGTCTCGATCGTGTAGTCGCCCTCCGGTCGGGCGACGCCGTCCGCCTCGCGCACGAACGCCTCGGCGCGGGCGCCGTCGACGGCGAGGGCGGTGACGCGATGACGGACGCCGGACTCGCGCGGGACCTCGAACACGGCGACCTCGCTGGGCGGCGTGAGGTCGCGCGATTGATCGTCGAACGTCACGCGTGTCGCCACGAAGGGGAGCGTCACGAGCACGCGTCGCACCGCCGGCTCCGACTCCGCCGGGGGCCGCCGTCCGACGACGACCACCATGAGCACGATGGCGAGGAGCGCTCCGGCGATGCCGGCGACCATCCGGAGCCGCGCGGGGGTGAAGCGCCGCTCGAGGTTCTCCGACGCCCCGAACGCGTAACGCGCGCTCGGCGCGGGGGGCGCGATGCTCTCGAGATGGCGCTTCTCGCGCTGGCGCATCTCCGGCGTGGGCGCAGGCCGCGCGTGGAGGCCGCTCGCCTCGAGCACGCGAGCGACGTCGTCCTTGCCGTCGAGCGCCCCCCGGATCTCCTCGTGGCGCACGCGGAGCCGCTCGCCGAAGAGCGCCTCGACGAGGAGCGCCACCTCGGCCGGCGTCGCGGTGTTCTCGCGCCCGGCAGCCTGCTCGAGGGCGGCCGCGAACTCGGCGGCCGACTTGTAGCGGGCGTCCATGTCGCGCGCGAGGCCCTTGAGGATCGCCTCGTCGAGCGCCTGCGAGACCGGCGCGCCGATCCGGCGGAGCGACGGGATCGGCGCGGTCATGACCTCCTGCAGGGTCTCGATCGCCTCCTCGCCGCGGAACAGCCGCCGTCCCGCGATGCACTCCCAGAGCACCACCGCCATCGAGAACACGTCGCTCTGCACGGTGCAGAGCCGCCGCTTGTCGATGCGCTCGGGCGCGAGGTAGGCGAGCTTGCCCTTCACCTCGTGCGTCTGCGTGACCTGCACGCGGTCGTTCGCCTTCGCGATGCCGAAGTCGGTGAGCCGGGCGAGCCCGTCGCAGCCGATGAGCACGTTGTGCGGGGACACGTCGCGATGGACGATCTGCAGGTGCTTGCCGTTCGGATCGTGCAGCACGTGCGCAGCTTGCAGCCCGCCGAGCGCGTCCAGCGCGATCCGCACCGCGATGCGCGGGTCGAGCGCGCGGCCGACCGCGCCGAGCTCCTTGCGCACGTCGGCGAGCGACGCGCCCTCGACGTAGTCCAGCACGATGAAGGGCTCGCCGGCGTCGAAGCCGAGCTCCCGCACCTTCACCACGTTGTCGTGACGGATGGCGGACGCGAGACGCGCCTCGTCGACGAGCATCGAGAGGAAGGTCTTGTCCTTCGCGAGGTGACGATGGGGCCGCTTGATCGCGACGAGCGGCGCATCGCGGCCGTCCGCGGCGCGTGCCAGGTAGACCGTGGCCATGCCGCCGCTCGCGAGCTCGACGAGCAGCTCGTAGCTACCGCATCGGCCCAGCGGCTTCGGTTCGCTCTCCGCGGCGTCGTCCGTCGGCACCTGCATCTGAAAGAAGCACCCGAACGCCGTCACGTCGAGCCACGAAACACGGGCTCCAGCGGTGCGGCGCTTTTCCGATCCTACTTCATCGCAGCGCCGTTTGGGTCCGTCGCCGGAGTTGGGTTACCGTCGCCTCATGCGCAACCGCACTCCCGGCTTCGCCGTCATGACCGCGCTCTCCACGGGCCTCTTCCTCGCCATCGCCTGCGGCGGCGGCGCCCAGACGGGCGAGGGCAGCAAGACGCCGAACGGCGAGGGCGCGACGGGCGCGTCGTCGGCGAAGGCCGCCGAGCCGGCGAAGGCCGGTGACGACACCGCGAGCTCGAGCACGGGCGCGAACGGCGGCACCACGACGACGACGAACCTGCCCGAGTCGGGCGAGCTGCAGGGCGCCAAGCTCGGGAGCTCGACGCACAAGGAGATCGAGACCAAGGGCGACGGCGGTCCGAAGACCCCGGCAGGCGGCGGCAGCGCCGGCGAGCCCGGACGGACGGCGAAGGACATCCAGGCGATCGTCGCGTCGCGTCGCGACGAGGCACGCGCTTGCTACGACAAGGCGCTCGCCACGCACCCGGGGATCGAGGGCGACCTCGACATCAAGTGGAAGATCGATCCCGAGGGGAAGGTGTTCGACGCGGAGGTCGACACCACGAAGTCGTCGATCCTCGAGCCCAGCGTCGGCAAGTGCATCGTCGACATCATCAAGACGATCAAGTTCGCGGCGAGCGCGAAGGGCTACGAGTCGCGCGCGCACTACCCGTTCAACTTCCATCCGCGCAACACGAAGGACGCGGGCAAGTAGACGGCCGGGTCACGCGCGAGACCGGCGCCGGGGCGCTGCCACCAATTTTCATCCCGGCCCGATTCGTGCGAGAAAAAGCCATGGCCGAGCCCGACGTCGTACCCGCCCTCGTGGCTCTCGGATTCAGCCTGAACGAGTCGCGGGCGTATGCCGCGCTCCTCCAGGAGAGCCCGGCGACCGGCTACGAGGTCGGGGTCCGGGCGCAGATCCCGCGCTCGGCGGTGTACGGCGTCCTCCGCCGCCTCGTGAAGGCGGGCGCCGCGCGGTCGATCGCGGGCACGCCCGAGCGCTTCGCCCCGGCGCCGGCCGACGAGCTCCTCGCGCTCTTGCGCAAGCGCTTCGACGCGTCGACCGAGCAGCTCGAGGAGGCGATCCGCAGCCTCGACACCTCGCCCCCCGCCCCCGACGCGTTCAGCGTCCGGGGCTACCAGCGCGTCCTCGAGGAGGCCGAGCGCCTGATCCGCGGCGCGCAGCACCGTCTGGTGATCAGCGGCTGGCCGCGCGAGATCGAGCAGATCTCGGGCGAGCTGAAGCGCGCGGCCAAGCGTCGCGTGTACCTGGTGGTGTTCTCGCACGCGGAGCTGCCGGCGCTCCCCGGCGAGGTCTTCACCTACGGCCTCGACGAGAAAGCCCTCGAAGAGTTCTGGAAGCATCGCCTCGTCGTGATCGCCGACGATCACAAGAGCCTGATCGGCGCGACCGAGATGAGCGACGCCGATGCGGGCGTCGTGAGCGAGACGACCGCCATCGCCGAGATCGCGACGAGCCAGATCGCGCTCGACATCACCTTGCTCTCGCAGCGCCAGAACCGCGACATCGAGGGCGTCATGGCGAAGATGCTCGGCCCGCGTGTCGGACGGCTCGACACGCTGCTCTCGCGACGCGACGGGGAGAGGAAGAAGCTCAAGGCCGAGCGATGAGCAACTCGCGGAGTGTGCCGCCTCGCTCGCTGGCGCCGGCCGGGCGCCGGTCGCTGCCGCCGGAGGGAGACGCCTACGCGGACCTGCTGCGCGACACGCGCGGGCTGCGCCGCGAGCAGTCGCACGCGCGCGAGCAGTGGATCGCGAAGCTCCCGCCCGACCGCCGCGAGGACGCGCTGTTCGAGCTCGAGGTCCTGCTGAAGGGCCTCGCGTGCTTCGCGAACCCGCGAAACCATCCCGGCCCGCCGAAGCGCGCGGCGATCGTCGCGCAGGACTACCGCGAGGCGCTCGTGCTCGCCCGCGACGGCATGCAGCGCGTCGTCGCCCTGTGCCGCGTCCTGCTCGGCGAACGGGA
The DNA here is from genome assembly GCA_039809525.1 of Labilithrix sp. Taxonomy (GTDB): domain Bacteria; phylum Myxococcota_A; class Polyangia; order Polyangiales; family Polyangiaceae; genus Labilithrix. The sequence continues at coordinate 10,013 of JBDHVD010000237.1, forward strand.
GCGCGCCTTCGTCTTCCAGCGCTACCTCGAGATGCTCCTCCCCGACGACGGCGTGCGGACGAAGCTCGTCCGCGGGGCCGCCACCCAGGACACGCCCGAGGAGTCGCTCTTCCTCCTCCGCCACGCGCTGACGAACCTCCTCGAGGTGACCGGGGGGGTGACGCGTCTGCCGCGCGTGCCGTTCCGGCTCTTCTACGCCACGCTCTCGGTCGCCCATCGCGAGGTCTCGCAGTCGGCGTTCTTCAATCCGCTGGCCGCGCTCGAGTTCCGACCCGAGTTCGACCGGATCACGAACGTCCGCGTGCTCGACCTGATGCGCCAGGTCCCCGGCGAGCAGGCCCGGCGGCTCGTCGCGCTCACGTTCCTCTCTCTGTTCCGCATGCTCCGCTACGTGAGCGTGCTCGAGCGTGTCTCGCGCGAGGCCCGTCCGACCGGGCTCGTCTACCTCGTGCTCGCGGTGCTGCGCTCCGACGCCCGCGCGCTCACCGGGTACCTGCGGAAGCATGCCGGAGCGCAGCTCGCCGACAGCTTCGAGCGCGAGCTGTTCAAGGTGCCTGCGTCGCAGATCGCCGCGCGGCACGACGAGCTGCAGGCGGAGGCGCATCGCCTCCTGTCGATCAAGGCGACGCTCGGCGGCATCGCGGCGAACGTGCGGCTCGAGCTGCGGAGGGCGTTCGAGCACGACATCCTCGCCCCCGACGCGGGCGCGACGCCGGACCAGCTCCGCGCCGCGATCGGCGTCGTCGCGTCGAACTTGAGGCCCGCGCTGCAGAACGCCGTGCTGGTGCTCGGCAAGTCGCTCGGCGCGAAGCTCGACGAGCACGGCGTGTTCGACGACGTCGCCGCGAAGCGCTCGCTCTCGACGCGTCTCCGGCGCGACGTGTGGATGTTCGCGCAGATCGTCCGCGCGTTCGCGGCGAAGGCGCGCGCCACGCCGAGCCGCGAGGATCGGTGGAGCGGTCCCTCGTCGCTCCAGTTCGTCCGCGAGTTCCTCTCCTACTTCAACGCGATGGGGTATCCGCTGCTGCGCGCCGCCGATTACCCGCGGTTCGACGCGTTCCAGCAGGCGCTCGCCGCGCTGACGGAGACCGACCTCCTCGATCCCGGACGCCTCGAGCGCGCCGTGGCGGAGGCCGAGCAGTTCTTCGCGTTCCTCTCGGAGCTGTTCGAGCAGATCGGGCAGCGCGCGGAGCTCGAAGGCGTGCCGTTCGATCGCCGCGCAGCCGCGGAAGCGCTCAAGCTCTACCTCGGCGATTGAGCCGCCGGTGGCACTGTACGGGCGACTCGCACCTCCCAGGCGTCAAGGGTGCTCGCCTGGTCCCCCCTGAACGGGCTATACGCACCGGACTTATCGAAGCCCATGCGCCCTGCGCCGCAACGGCCGAGCTCGATCCCGGCCCACGGACGAGACGCAAACAAAAAGACGAGAGGGCCGACCCTCGCGGGTGCGACCCTCTCATCTCGCTGCGATCCTAGCGGAAGAGCTTACTCTTCCCCTTCGTCCAGCCCAGCGCTGGACGTCGGAGCGCCGCCCAACATCGACGGAACACCGGCAGGCGGCGCCGCCTTCGTTGCAGCCTTGCGGCCACCCGAAGAGCGCTTCGCCGAGGACCTTCCAGCTTTCGCGGCCTTGGGAGCGGCTCGCTTAGCAGGCTTCTTGGCAGCCTTACGAGCGCCGCCCGCCTTCTTGGCGACCGGACGCTTCTTGCCGCCCGCCTTCTTCGCGGTCTTCCCGGCAGCCTTCTTGGCCGTCTTGGTCTTCTTTGCAGCCTTCTTCTTAGCAGCCATCAGTATTGCTCCTGAGGCCTTACTTCTTGGCCGAGCGCTTCTTGCCGCCCGCCTTCTTCGCGGTCTTGCCCGCGGCCTTCTTGGTGGTCTTGGTCTTCTTCGCGCCAGCCTTCTTCTTAGCAGCCATTCGATGTCCTCCTGCAGAGGTGATCTACATGACGTATATGGTCACCTACGTTAGGTGTCAAACAAAAAAAACTTGACGGGCGAGCAGCCTGAAAGGGCGTCAGGTACCCGGCCGGCGCCGGGTGTGCTCGGGCGCACGGCCGCGTGAGAGATCTCCGCATGCGCATTCTTCGCCGAGAGTGCCGCGGGATCCGTTGCCACTCGGCAGACTCCGTGTTCGAAGCTGAATCTGGAGTCAGGGAGATCCGGACAGGCGCCGCCTCGGTGTCTGTGCGGTCGCCGGAAAAATTTTTTTTCGCCGGCGAGTGTTCCTCGTGCTCGTCACGACGTGCGCGCGCGACCGCCCGTCGTTGACGTCACGTTCGACGTCCCGATACCGTCGATGCGCTCTCTAGGAGGATCATCCCGATGAGGAATCTCTTGGCTATGTCGAGCGCAGCGCTGATCGCGTTCGCGCTCGTCGGCTGCGGCCACACCGACGAGGAGATGGCGGCGAAGCAGCGCGAGATCGACAAGCTCTCCGCCGACCTCAAGGCGGCGAAGGCGCAGATCGCCGACGACCAGGCGAAGTACACCGAGGCGCAGAACTCGATCGAGAAGATGAAGGAGCAGCTGAAGCAGGCTGGCCTCGGTCTCGACAAGTCGAAGGAGGAGACCGCGCGGCTCGCGCAGGCGCTCGCCGAGTACAAGCAGCGCGCCGACCAGCTCGCCGTGATCGAAGCGCGCTTCCGCGAGC
>JBDHVD010000238.1:0-12659 GCA_039809525.1 Labilithrix sp.
ACGCTCGCGCGCGTCGGCGCGACCTTCTCGATCTCGTGGAAGACGCGCTGCATCGGCGCGCTCTTGCCGATCATCTCGTACTTCGCGAGCTGCTCCTGCGAGACCGCCGCGAGGGCGCGCTTCGCCTGCGCCGTCTCGAGCACGTTCCGGACGCTGACGAGCACGCGCTCGCGGGCGAGAGGCTTCTCGAAGAAGTCGCTCGCGCCGAGCTTGATCGCGTGCACCGCGTCGTTCACCGTCGCGTGGCCGCTGATCACGATGATCGGCGTGTCCTTGGTCGCCTCTTCGCGGCGGATGCGCTCGAGCGCCTCGAGGCCGCTCATCTGCGGCAGCTTCACGTCGAAGATCGCGAGATCGACGGGCGTGTTCGGGCTGCCGAGGATCTGGAGGGCGACCTCGGCGCTCTCCGCCCCGATGACGCGATAGCCCTCGCCCTCGAGCACGAGCGAGAGCGTGCGCCGGATGTTCTTCTCGTCGTCGACGACGAGGATGGTCTTCGCCGTGGGACCGGCGTCGGTACCGGGAGCTGCCTGCGTCATCGGGCGCGAACGTAGCAAAGATCGGCGGAGCGCGCCGCGGCGGCTCCCCGGACACCGATGTCATGGGGCGTCGTGGAGATCGCGCGCATCGACGGGCATCTGCGGATGGCATCGTCGTTGCGTGCCGCGCCGGCATGAACGCGAACCTCCGTGGGTTGACGGTCGCGATCGCGACGGCGCTCTCCGTCATCAGCGCGTGCGCCGGCGACGTCGAGGGTAGCGACTACGACCAGTCCTGCGCGACCGACGACGATTGCGTGCTCGTCTCCGAGCTCGACGTCGAGCAGAACGGCTGCTCGAGGCGCTGCAGCAGCTCGTGCGCGGACGTGGCGATCAACGTGCGAGACAAGGCGCGGCACGACGACGACGTCGCGTCCGCGAAGGACGGCTGCGACTCCTTCCGCGGCCCGTTCTGCGAATCCGCCGGCATCGCCGCGTGCGTGCGCGGGACGTGCTCGGTCGTCCCCGACGGCGACGCGGGCGCCCGCTGACGCCTTCAGAACGACAGGCCGACGAGGATCCGGTGGACCGACAGCTTCGGGTGCACGACGTCGAGCATGTAGCCGTAGCCGGCCTCGAGCGCGCCGAGGTGGAGCACCGCCTGCGCCATCGGCATGACGCCGCCGCCGCGGATGTCGGTGGTGGTCGCGACGAGCCGCGCCGGCGCGTCGGGGGCGATCGACAGGCGCGTCTCCGATCCGCGATCGAGCGTGCCCACCGCGCCGAGTCCGACGGTGAAGTACGTCGGGAACACGTAGGGGAAGAGGAGGATGCGCCAGTTGACGCTGAGCTCGCCGAAGAGGCGGCGCACCGAGCGCTCGACGATCGGCTCGCTCGTGTCGTCCTTGCCCGCGAAGAGGATGCCGATGCGGGCGGTGAGCGCGAAGCGATCGGCGCCGACGATGCTGCCGCCCAGGTACGGGCCGAGGTACGTCGACTGATCGAGGTGCCACATGATGCCGAGGCCGCCGTCGCGCGCGGTCCATCGGCCGATGTACTTGCGCTCGCCGATGTGCGTCGTGAGCCTCTGGAGGTGCACGACGGGGACGCCGAAGCCGATGCGCGACTCGAGCAGGCGATCGGCGACGCCGACGACGTGTCCGTCGCAGCTCAGCATCGGGCCGCCGGAGTTGCCGGGCGAGAGCACGGCGTCCGTCTGGATGTACGCGTCGCTCTTCGCGCTGACGATGCCCTGCGAGACGCTGAAGTTGAGGAGGCCCTCGAGCTCCTGGGAGAAGCGCGCGAGATCGCCGTACGGGTTGCCGATCGCGAGGATCGGCGCGCCCACCGAGATCTCGTAGCGCGGCACGAGGGGAGGGGCCTCGCTCGGCTCGGCGAGCTCGAGGATCGCGAGGTCGTGCACCTCGTCGACGGCGACGATCTCGGCGGTCGTCTGCTTGCCGCCGGGGAACTCGACGCGGACGTCGCGGCCGAGGTCCACGACGTGGAGCGCCGTCGCGACGTGCTTGTTCGAGAAGTAGACGAAGCCCGTGCCGAGCGCGCCGTCGGGGCGCGTGATGCGCACCACGCTCGGCTTCGTCTCGCGGTAGACGCGCTCGATGAACGCGCCCTTGCACTCGGGACTGCTGTCCTGGACCGCAGGCTCTTGCTGCGCCTGCGCGACGGCCGGAAGGGCGGTGATGAAGACGACCGACGCGAGGGCGGCCGCGCGTTTCACACGCCGCGCTCCTTCATGTACGTGAGGAAGTTGTTCGCCTGCACGACCAGCGGGCTCCTCGGGTAGTCGCGCAGGATCGAGGCGAACGACTCGCGCGCCTCGGGGTACTTCTTCATCTTGAGGTAGACCTCGCCGAGGAGGAGGAGGGCCTCCGCCTCGAGGCCGGAGTCGACCTCCCCGCCGATCGGCGCCGGCTTCGCGTCGGGGCTCGCGTTCGCGCGGCCGCCCCGGCCCTGCCGTCCCTGCGCGCGCGGAGCCGCGCCGCTCGTGAGCTGCGGGCCGCCAGCGAAGTTGCGCATCGCGTACTGGATGCGGAGGACGGCGGCCTCGAAGTTGTCCCGCGCGAGGTAGAAGCGCGCGACGTACAGCTCGTGGCGCATGAGCCGCGCGGTGACGTCGGCGAGGAGCTCGCGGATCTTCTCCGTCTCCTTGGCGTTCGGGTAGTCGTGGACGTAGCCCTTCAGCTCCTTGAACGCGTCGAGGATGACCGCCTGGTCGCGCTCGTCCGACGTGGGGAGGAGGAAGGAGTCCGAGATCTGCCGGTACTGCGCCTCGGCGATCTTCGAGCGCGCGTAGGCGACCTCGTCGACGTCCGAGCGGTGGTCGTGGACGAACTGGCGGTAGCCGCGGATCGCCTCGGCGAACTTCTCCTGCTCGAAGTCGGCGTCGGCGATGCGGAGCTCGGCGAGCTTCGCGTACTTCGAGTAGTGGTACTTCCGCTTCACCTCGCGGAAGAGCGCCTGCGCCTCGATCCAGTTGTGCGCCTGGAACTCCGCGAACGCCTCGTCGTAGGCGCGCTTCGCGTCGGCCGTGTAGCTGAGCGCGGTGCGCGGCTCGTTCTTCTCGCACGCGGAGGCGCCGATCGCGGAGACCGCGAGGACGACGGCGGCGAAGAGAGAGCGGGGGCGGAGCACGGACGACCGATTACTACGTCACTTCTCGCCGCGCCAGCGCACGATGCGCCACGCGGGCGGCTCGCCGTCGGCCTTCGCCTGCCGATGCACCGTGCGGACGATGAGCCGCACCTTCTCCGCGAGATCGCCCGGAGGCGCCTCGCCGCTCTCGGGGTCGGGCGTGAGGCTCACGGTCACCTCGCCGGCATCCGTGACGGTGACGGCCGCACCGAAGCTCGCTCCGGGAACATGGGCGGCCCCTCGATAGTTCCAGGGAGGGTCTTCCTGCTTCGCGCGCTCGAGGGCGATGCGAACGCCACTCTCGGGTCGATCTCCGGCGATGGGCACGCGCGGGGGGTACCACATTCGGCCCATTCAGGTAAAAGTGAGCCGCCATGGTCGACAAGAACCCGATCACCCCCGGAGGCGCCCAGAAGCTCCGCGACGAGCTCCAGCACCGGAAGTCCGTCGAGCGACCGGCGATCACCGCGATGATCGCGGAGGCACGCGCGCACGGCGATCTCAGCGAGAACGCCGAGTATCACGCGGCGAAGGAGCGCCAGGGCTTCAACGAGGGGCGCATCAAGGAGATCGAGGACAAGCTCGCGCGCGCCGAGATCATCGATCCGGCGAAGCTCGAGGGCGACAAGATCGCGTTCGGCGCGACGGTGAAGCTCTTCAACACCGAGACCGAGGAGGAGGTCACCTACCAGATCCTCGGCGCCGACGAGGCGGACATCAACGCGGGGTCGGTCAGCATCACGAGCCCGATCGCGCGCTCGCTCCTCGGCAAGGAGGCCGGCGACGAGGTGAAGATCCGCACGCCGGCCGGCGAGCGTGTCTACGAGGTCCTCGAGGTCGAGTTCAAGTAACGCCCCGAGCCGCTCGTTCCCATGCCGTTCAAGCCGCTGCTGCGCACCGCGCGCGCGTGGCTCGACGAGCCCTCGGCCGTCGACCTCGCCGCGCTGGTCGCGCAGGGCAGGGGAGCCGCGGGGGACGTCCCCGAGCACCGCCGCGCCGACTGGGAGAAGCTCCTCGCCGGCATCGAGCGCGGCATGGGCGACCCCGAGCCGCGGACGCGCGCGCGCATCGAGGGGCTCGTCCGCGCGTGCCGGCTGTTCGGCACGCCGATCGACCCCGTCGATCCGGTCGACCAGCTGCCGGGGATCGGCCCGACGTCGCGCGCCGCGCTCGCCGAGAACGGCGTCCACACGGTGGCGGACCTCCTCTGGGTGCCGCCGGTCGGCTTCGACGATCTGCGCGCGCCGGTGCCGCTCGCCTCGGCGATCGAGGAGGCGCGACGCTCCGGCGGACGAGGCCCGCGGACGGTGGTGTCCGCGATGGTGAAGAGCGCGGGCATCGTGCCCATCCGCGGCCGCCGATCGGTGCGGCTCCTCGTGCACGACGCGACGGACGAAGCGTGCAAACTGCACGTGTTCTGGTTCTTCATGGCGCACGGCGTGCTCACGGTGGCGAAGCCGGGCGCGCCGCTCCTCCTCGTCGGGCGCGTGCTGGTCGAGGGGAAGAAGCCTGCGCGCATGGCGCATCCGGATCTGTTCGCCGACGTGCCCGAGATGCGGGGCGTGCGCGCGCGCTACCCGAAGATGGGCGCGACCGGCGCGGCGGTCCGCAAGGCGATCGCGCACGCGCTCGGCGGCGGGCTCGCGCCCGATCCGGTGCCGGCGGCGATCGCCGCGCGCGAGCAGCTGCCCGACGTCGGCGCGGTGCTGCGCGAGGTCCATGCGCAGGAGCGCATGCCCCCGGAGGAGCCGGCGCGGAAGGCGTTCGTCGAGCGGCTCGCCTGGGCGGAGGCGTTCACGCGCGTCTGGGAGCGCCTCTCGGCGGAGGCGCAGCGGGACGCGACGCCCGCGCCGGTGCTGCCGCCCGCGCCCGACGCCGTCGCCGCGCTCGTCCGCGAGCTCGGCGTCGCGCTCACCGCCGGGCAGCACGCAGCGATCGACGACGTGACGCGCGAGCTCGCCGGCGCGCGCGCGATGCGCCGGCTCTTGCTCGGCGACGTCGGCACGGGCAAGACCGCGGTCGCGCTGGCCGCCGCCGCGCAGTGCGTTCGTGGCGGCCGCCAGGTGGCGATCCTCGCGCCGACGAGCGTGCTCGCCGAGCAGTACCTCGACGCGGTGCGCCCGCTCGAGCGCGCGATCGGCGCGCGCGTCGCGTTCGTCGCCGCGGGCGTGCCCGCCGCGGCGCGGCGCGAGGCGGAGGAGGCCATCCGCTCGGGCGAGGCCGACGTCGCGATCGGCACCCACGCGCTGCTCCGCGAGGGGATCACGTTCGCGAGGCTCGGGCTCGTGGTGGTCGACGAGCAGCAGCGCCTCGGCGTCGCCCAGCGCCTCTCGCTGGTGAAGAAGGGCGCGCGCCCGCACCTGCTCACGCTGAGCGCGACGCCGATCCCGCGGACGCTCGCCCTGGCGCTGCGCGGCGAGCTCGCGACGTCGACCCTGAAGGAGCGCCCCGCGGGGAGGCCGCCGGTGGAGACGAGCCTCGCGCCGTCGAGCGATCTCGAGTCCGTCGTCCGCCGCGTCGACGAGACGCGCCGGCGAGGCGAGCGCGTCTTCTGGGTGGTGCCGCGGATCGACGCGATCGGCGATGCGGACGACGACGAGGACGTCGATCCGATGGCCAGCGCGATCGAGCGCGAGGAGATGCTGCGCGTCGCGCTCCCCGAGGCGCGCGTGGTGATGCTGCACGGCGCGATGAGCCCGGTCGAGAAGCGCCGCACGATGCAGGCCTTCCGCACGGGCGAGGCCGACGTCCTCGTCGGCACGACGGTGATCGAGGTCGGCGTCGACGTGCCCGAGGCGACGCTGATGGTGATCGAGGACGCCGAGCGCTTCGGGCTCGCGCAGCTCCACCAGCTCCGCGGCCGGGTGGGGCGAGGGGCGAAGCCCGGCTCCTGCGTCCTCGTCCACGGCGATCCGCTCGAGGGCCTCGCGCGCGAGCGCCTCGTCGCGCTGACCGAGCTGTCGAGCGGCGAGGAGCTCGCGCGGATCGATCTCGAGCTGCGCGGGGCGGGCGACCTCGGGGGGACGCGCCAGCACGGCGTCGAGGAGGAGCTCCTCTGGCTCGAGCCGGGCGCGACCCATCCGTGGCTCGGGCGCGTCGAGGAGGACGCGCGCGCGCTCCACGCGAGCGATCCGGCGCTCGCCGGAGAGGACCATCGCGTCCTCGGCTCCCTCGTCCGGAGGATGGGCCACGTGATCGCCGTCCGGGAGGAGGCGGGATGAAGCTCCGCGCGCATCCGCTCGTCGTCGACCTCGGCCTCGTCCTCGCGTCGTTCGCCGTCCTCCTCGCCGTCGAGAACCTCGTCGTGGGCATCGGGTGGCGCGCGGAGATCGCCGGCGCGTGGGAGATGGGCGTCGTGCGCGCGCACGTCGCGCCGCTCGCGCTCGCCGCGTCGATCCCCATCGCGCTCGCGCTCGTCCTCGCCGGCCGCCTCGTCGCCGCGCGGCGCGCGCGCTCCGTCGCCGTGCTCGCGGCCGCCGCGGGCGCGCTCGTCGGTATCGGGGTGACGCACGGTCGTCACTTCGCGAGCCTCGCGCTGCGCGTCCCGTTCGTCGCGGTGGTCGCGGCCGCCGCCGGCGCGATCGCGTTCGTCGCCACGCGCCGGGCGCCGCTCGATCGCCCGAAGACGCTCGCCGCCGCCGGCGTGCTCCTCGCCGCGGTCGCGTGGCTCGCGGACGTCTTCGTCCTGCCGCGCCTCTACCCCGCGTTCCATGCCGCGCTGTTCGTCCTCGCGCTCGCCGGGTGGGCGCTGGTGATCGTGCCGCTGCGAGAGGCGCGCGCTTCCCGCGCCGTCGCGCTCGTCGCGCTCGCGCTCGCCGTCGCGTGCGCGGCATGGGCGCCGAGGGCCGCGAGCGCCATCGCCAGCCAGGACAACCTGCGCCGCGTCCTCGTCGAGCACGCGCCTCTGCTCGGCCGCTCGGTGATGCTCGCGACGCGCATCCATCCGCCGCCCCCGCTCGACGACGACGACGGCGCCGCGAGCACGGTGCTCACCAGCGTGCGCGCCCAGGCGGGCAAGAGCCTCGACTGGTCGAACCGGGACATCGTCCTCGTCACCATCGACGCCCTCCGCGCCGATCACGTCGGCGCCTACGGGTACCCGCGGCCGACCACGCCGAACATCGATGCGCTCGCCGCACGCGGCGCGCGGTTCACGCACGCGTACTGCCCGACGCCGCACACGTCGTACTCCGTGTCGTCGATGATGGCTGGAAAGTACATGCGTCCGCTCCTCGCCATGGGCGCCGAGGACGACGCCGAGACGTGGCCGATGTACCTGCGCCGCTACGGGTACCGGACCGCGGCCTTCTATCCACCGGCGGTCTTCTTCATCGACGAGCACCGCTTCCGCCGGATGAAGGCGAGCGGTCTCGGCTTCGAGTACAAGAAGGAGGAGTTCGCACCGCCCGCGCTGAGGAGGACGCAGATCGAGCGGTACCTCGCGGGGGCCAAGCCGGACAAGCCGCTGTTCCTCTGGGTGCACCTCTTCGAGCCGCACGAGCCGTACGAGATGCATCCGGAGCACCCGTTCTCCGGCGACGACCGCACGGACGCGTACGACAGCGAGATCGCGGCCGCCGACGCGCTGGTGGGCGACATCGTGGCGCTGGTCGAGAAGCGGCGTCCGGGCGCGGTGGTGATCGTCAGCGCCGATCACGGCGAGGAGCTCGGCGACCACGGCGGGCGCTACCACGGCACGACGGTGTACGAGGAGCAGGTGAGGGTGCCGCTCGTCATCGTCGGCCCCGGCATCGCGCCGCGCGTGGTGACGGCGCCGGTGCAGACCATCGATCTCCTGCCGACCACGCTCGCGGCGCTCGACATCCCGCTGCCGGCGCGCCTCCGCGGGCGCGACCTCGGGCCTGCGCTCGCGGGCAGGGCGCCGCCGGGCGACGAGGGGCTCGCGTTCGCCGAGACCGACGACTACACGATGCTCGCCCGCGGCAGCGAGCGGCTGGTCTGCGCGCGGAAAGCTGCATCCTGCACGCTCTACGACGTGGAGGCGGATCCGACGCAGAAGCGTCCGGTGCTCGATCGTCCGGAGCGCGCGCGCGAGCTGAAGAAGCTGACGGCGGCGGTGGAGCGCGAGAACGGCCGGCTCGAGGCGTCGAAGGTTCCCGAGGCGCTGCGCCGGTGCCTCCAGGGCAGCCGCGACGCCGCCGAGGAGGTCGCCGCGCTGCTCGACGACGCGAGCGCGGACATCCGGCGCGACGCCGCGCGCTGCGCGATCGGCCTCCGCGCGACGGAGATCGCGCCCCAGCTCCGCCGCGCGGCCGAGCGCGACGAGGACCCGCGCGTGCGCGATCTGTGTGCGGTCGCGCTGGCGCGCCTCGGGGAGGGGGCCGGCGGACGCGTCGAGGCCCTGCTCCACGGCGGCGATCCGGAGCTCCGCGGCGCCGCCGCGCTCGTCCTCGCGGAGCACGGGGACGCCCGCGGCGAGGCCGAGCTCGTCGCCCGGTGGACGGCGGCGTTCGTCCCGGGCGCGCGCGAGCCCGGCGAGCTCGACGAGGCACGCGAGCTGCTCGCGGCGCTCGCGAAGATCCGCGCGAAGAGCGCGGTGCCGGCGCTCGTTCGCTCGCTCGAGGACGTGCGTCTCCGGCCGTACGTCGTCGAGGCGCTCGGCGCGATCGGCGACGCGCGCGCGAAGGACGCGCTCGTCGAGGCGTTCGCCCACGAGCGCTATCTGAACGTGCGCGGGGTCGAGGCGAAGGCGCTGCTCGCGCTCGGCGCGAAGGACGAGCTCCGCGCGCCGCTCGCCCGCTTCGCCGGCGTGCCCGAGCCGATGCCCGATGCGCTCGCGATCGCGGACGCGGCCGGTCTGCTCGTCGCGAAGAACGGCGGCTGGTCGTCGGCGACCCCCGCGCCGGAGGTGAACGTCGAGCTGCGCACGGAGGGCGGGCGCTCGCGCCTCCTCGTGCGGACCGCGGGCCCGGGCACGCTCTCGGCGGCGATCGACGGTCGGCCGCTCACCGCGTCGCCGTCGGGCGATCTGTGGATCGCCGAGATCGAGGACGTCCGGGCACCGCGGGCGCGCCTGTCGCTGGCGCATGCGACGGGCATCCGCGCCGTGTGGCTCGTGCCGCGCGCGTCCGAGATCCCGCCCCCGCCGCCCGCGGCCTGGGACGCCGGCGCGCCCGAGCCGTGAGCGCGGCCACCGACAATGCAGAGGTTTTCGCGCTTTGACGCGAAAGACGGACGGAAGTAGTGTCCCGCCCGGGTAGCCACGTGAGCGAAGAAAACCGCGACGCCGAAGACGTGAAGGAAAAGCCGGAGAACCCGGATCCGCCGCAGACCGCCGAGAAGGCGATCGAGGACTCGAAGGAGGCCGAAGCCGCCTCGAGCGAGGCCGAGGCGTCGGACGAGTCCGAGGAGGCGGCCGTGGACAGCGCGGACCCCGCGGCGATCGCCCGCCGTGTCGCGGCCCTCGGCGACGAGGACGAGAGCGAGAAGATGGCGCGCGAGGAGGAGCGGAAGCTCGCCGAGCGCCGCGCCGCCGGCAAGAAGGGCAAGAAGAAGAAGGGCGGCCTCGAGGTCGCCGCTTCGAAGAAGCTCGCCAAGATCGGTACGCGCGCGGAGCCGAAGCGCAACGTCGCCGTCGCGGCGGATGCCGATCCGCTGATCGCGCAGACCGCGAAGCTCTCCGACTGGGCGAAGCAGAACCAGAAGCTCGTCCAGTGGATCGGCGCGCTGCTCGCCGTCGGCTTCATCGGAATCGCCGGCTACATGTACTGGCAGAACGATCGCGAGACGAAGGCGTCCGTGCTCCTGTCGAAGGCGATCGAGTCGCAGCACGCGCAGATCGGCGAGCCGCCCAAGGACGAGGACGGCGACCGGGAAGACGACAACCTCTACTACAAGACGTACGAGGAGCGTCGCGAGGCGACGATCAAGAAGTACAAGGACGTCGAGGAGAAGTACGCCGGCACCGGCGCCGCGATCCTCGCGCGCCTCGCCGAGGGCTCGCTCCTGCTCGACAAGCGTGACGCCGACGGCGCCATCGCGGCGTACACCGAGGTGAAGAACTCGGCGCTCGGCGCGGCGGACAAGGAAGTGAAGGGCCGCGCGCTCGAGGGCATCGGCTTCGGCTACGAGCTCAAGGCGCTCGCGGCCGCGCCCGGCTCGCCCGACGCGAACAAGTTCTACGACCAGGCGCTCGAGAGCTACCGCGACCTCGAGAACAACGTGGACGTGAAGGGCTTCAAGGAGCTCGCCATGTTCCACCAGGCCCGCGTGCTCGAGAACAAGGGCGACAAGGACAAGGCGAAGGAGGTGCTCCTCAAGCTGAAGGAGCGCTTCGACCATCCGGACGAGACGCCCACGGGCGGGATGCCGATGGGCCCGTCGTTCCCGTACCTCCGTGAGGTCGCGATGGACCGCCTCCGCGAGATCGATCCCTCGGCCGCGCCGAAGATCCAGGGCGTACCGGGCGGCGGCGCGCAGGCGCTCCCGGCGCACATCCGCAAGATGCTCGAGGACCAGGCGCGGAAGCAGCAGCACGGCGGGGACGAGCATTGAGCCAGCGCGCGCTCGCGGCGCTCGTTGCGCTCGGCGCGCCCGTCGTCCTGGGCGCGTGCGGCCTCGGCGAGCTGTTCGCCGGCGACCGCGTGAACCCCGAGGTCCCGTCCTGGTACAACCGGCCGACGGGCTCGATGCACGTGTTCGTGCATCGCTCGCTGACGGCGCAGTCGCGCACGACGGGCGAGGACTGGGAGCGCGGACGTCCGGAGATCGATCCGGAGCACAACCGCGTCTTCGTCGGCTCGGCCGACCGGGGCCTCTACGCGCTGCGTGCCGGCGACGGCAGCACCATCTGGCGTTTCGAGACCATCGGGCTCGTGCAGAGCGAGCCGCTGTACGACCCGGAGATGGATTACGTCTACTTCGGGTCGAACGACGGCGCGCTCTACTGCGTGCGCGCCTCGACGGGGCAGCGGGTCTACCGCTTCGACACCGGCGCCGAGGTGGCGCGCAAGCCCGTGCGCTCGGGCGAGACGCTCTACTTCGCGAACGCGTCGGACTACCTGTTCGCGATCGATCGCCGGAGCGGCAAGCAGAAGTGGTCGGTGCATCGCACGCCGGCGCTCGGCATGGAGATCAGCGGCCACGCCGGGCCGGCCTACGATCCGAGCACCGGCCTCGTGTACATGGCGTACTCCGACGGGCACGTCATCGCGTACGACGCCCGCGACGGATCGGAGAAGTGGACCCCGGTCGACCTGTCGGCCGAGGCGGAGGCGAGCGGCGGGGAGGCGCCGCGCTACCTCGACGTCGACACGACGCCGATCGTGGACGAGCACCCGAACGGGCGCGTGGTCTACGTCTCGAGCTACGCCGGCGGCGTCTACGCCCTCGACGCGACGAGCGGCGCGCGCGTGTGGTCGAACGACAAGGCGATCGGCGTCACCGATCTGTCGCTGTTCCGCGAGGCGGCGCACCGGCCGAACCCGAACGGCCCGGACAAGGACGGCCCGACGGTCCCCGCGCGCAAGGTGCTGCTCGCGGCGAGCGCGACGAGCGGCCTCCAGGCGCTCGATCCGTACACCGGCCGGCTCCTGTGGCGGAACCCGGTCCCCGAAGGCGGCATCACGGCTCCGGTGCAGATCGCCGGCGCGGTCCTGGTGGGCACCACGCGCTACGGCCTGTTCTTGATCTCGCCGCGCAACGGCAAGGTGATCGACGCGATCGACCCGGGCACCGGGTTCGCGCAGACGCCGGCCGCGTTCGGCGGGCGCGCGTTCGCGATGAGCAACGCGGGCACGCTGTACGGCGTCGCGATCACGCCGCCGCTGCCGATCGCCTCGAACAAGTGAAGACCGAGCACGCGCGCGAGCTGCTCGAGCGCGTCGCGCGTGCGCTCGGGGCGCTGCGCTCGAAGGGCAACCTGCTCGACGAGCTCGCATGGCCGCGCGAGGTCGAGGAGCGCTTCTTCGCGTCGCGCTGCGAGGAGCTCCCGGAGCCGGTGTACGCGGTCGATCGCGACGCCCTCGAGGACGAGAGCAAGCGCCTCGAGGAGCTGGCGGCGTCGATCGACGGCGACGAGGCGATCCCGACGTTCCTGCGGAGCGCGGTCCGCTCGGCGGTCGACCGCAACCGGCTCATCCTGACGATGGGCACGCGGGCGTTCGGCGCGCTCTCGCGCGAGATCTACGGCGGCGCGCGCACGACCTTCTTCGGCCGCCCGGTCACGAACGTCGACCTCGCGGACCACCTCCTGGCGCGCGTGAAGGTGCAGGGCTGGGACGAGGCCAAGGACCGCGCCCCGAAGCGCATCGGCGCCGAGGAGCTCGCCGCGGACCTGAAGGAGCGCATCGCGGCGCACCGGCCGAAGATCGACGTCGACGTGCTCCTCGACGAACGCTGTACGTCGAAGGCCATCGCGGGGATGACCCGGGTGCGCATCCGGCCGGACGCGACGTTCGAGCCGTGGGAGGCCGAGGGCCTGTACGTCCACGAGGTCGAGACGCACGCGTTCACCGCGCAGAACGGCGCCGGGCAGGCGCTGGCGCCGTTCCTGAAGTCCGGCGGCCC
>JBDHVD010000239.1:0-12650 GCA_039809525.1 Labilithrix sp.
GCGGCGCACGACCGGAACGACGAGACCGTCGGGCGAGTCGACGGCGACGCCGATGTTGATGTCCTTCGGGATGACGAACGCGTCTTCGAGCACGCGCGCGTTCATCGTCGGGTTCTCGCGGAGCGCACGCGCGCAGGCGACGACGAGGAAGGCGAGCATGGTGAGGCTCATGCCCTCCTTCTTGTAGCGATCCTTGTTCGCCTCGCGGAGCTTCGAGGCGCGGAAGAGATCGCACTCGGCCACCGTCACGACGTGCGGCGACACGAGCTTCGAATAGACCATGTGATCGGCGGTGAGCCGCCGGCGGCGCGTGAAGGGGACGATCTTGTCGCCCGGCTTCTCGCGGTACTGCGGGACCTTGAACGCGCCGAAGCCGACGCCCGGGATCGGCGGGACGAAGCCGCCGCCCTGGTTCACCATCTGGGCGAGCGCACCGGCATCGCCACCGGCCGAGCGGGACGGCGCGCGGTACTGCGCATCCGCCTGCGCGCGCAGCGCGGGCGACATCGGGGGCTCGGTCCGCGGCGGGATCTCGTGGATCTCGGACGCGCGCATGACGTCGTCGCGCGTGATCCGCCCGCGGTCGGAGCCGCTGACGCTGCGGAGATCGACGCCCTGCTCGAGCGCGGCGCGACGCGCGGTCGGCGTCGCCATCGGCGCGCGGCCGTCGTTCACCGGCGCGCCGGCCGGGAGGACGGGCTGCTCGGTCCGCGTCGTGACCGGCGGAGAGGCGGTGTGCGGAGCGGCCGTGGGCGCGACCGGGACCTCGGCGGTCGTGCTCGCCGTGACCGTCTCGTCGAGCTGGCAGATCACCGTCTTGACCGGGACCACGTCGCCTTCCTTGGCGAGCAGCTTGACGACGCGGCCGCCCGAGGGCGCGGGCAGCTCGCTGTCGGCCTTGTCCGTGGCGATCTCGGCAAGGGCCTGATCCTTCGTCACGACGTCGCCCTCTTTGACGAGCCACTTCGTGATCGTCCCTTCCGTGACGCTCTCACCGAGCTGGGGAACCAAGACGTCGATCATTTCGCGCGCCAACCTACCTCAAAACCTCACCGTTGTGGCGGGTTCGTCGGCCACTTAGAGCCGGCGGACGAAGGAAGCAACGTAGTATCCGTCGGTCCCGTGGTCCTGCGGGAGGAGCCGCAGCGTGGAAGCGCCGTCTTTTGCAACGGCGCGAGCGGCAGGGGCATCGAACGCCGCAGGCTCGAGGCCAGCCTCGGACGCGGACGCGACCACGTCCTCGGCCTCCTCGCGGAGCACGCTGCACACGGCATAGACGACCCGTCCGCCGGGACGGACGAGCGACGCGGCGCGCGCGAGGATCGCACGCTGGAGCTTGGCGAGCGCAGGGAGGTCGGCCTCGACGCGCCGGAGGAGGAGCTCCGGCCGCCGGCGGATCGTGCCGGTCCCCGAGCAGGGCGCGTCGACGAGGACGCGGTCGTACGGGCCGGTGATCGCGCCCGTCCCGACGGACCAGTCCACCGCGTAGGTCGCGCGGGGCGCGAGGTGGATGCGACCGAGCTCTCTCCGCAGGGTGTCGAGCTTCTTCGCGTGGAGGTCCACCGCGTCGACGGCGCCGCCGGGTCCGACCGCGCGCGCGAGCAGGCCGGTTTTGTTGCCTCGCCCCGCACATGCATCGAGCACGGCCTCGCCCTCGCGCGCGCCGAGCGCGAGCGCGACGAGCTGCGAGCCCTCCTCTTGCGGCGTCCACACCCCGTCGTCGTATCCGGGCAGATCGACGATGCGGCCCGCGCCGCGCGCGAGCACGGCATGCGGCGACACCCTGCCCGGCTCGAACGTCGCGTTCGGCCGCGCGTCGCGGAACGCGCCGAGCCAGCGATCGCGCGCGGCGGGGTCTTCGACGCGGATGCCGAGCGGCGGCGGCGCGTCGTGCGAGCCGACGAGGCGGCGCGCGCCCTCTTCGCCGATCGCGCGCACGATCGCGGCGCGGAGCGACGGCTCGACCGACACGAGCGCGGCCTCTCGCAGCGCCGGCTCGTCGGGCTTGGGCTCGCGGCCCACCTTGCGGAGCACGGCGTTCGCGAACCCGGCGACCTTCGGTCCGCCGCCGCGCTGCGCGCGCACGGCGTCGACCGCCTCGTTCACCACCGCGAACGCGGGCACGCGCGTGAGCACGTAGAGCTGATAGGCCGCGACGAGCAGGTGCGCGCGCACGTGCGGATCGAGCCCGGCGATGCCGCGCGGAGCATGCCGGCCGATCCGCTCCTCGAGCCAGCGGAGGTAGCGGAGCGTGCCGTAGACGAGCTCGGTCGCGAGGGCGCGATCGCGCGGATCGAGCTGGATCGCGCGGTCGAGCTCCGCGTCGAGCGCGGCCGCGGCGAACGCGCCGTCGCGGGTGACGCGCACGATCACCTCGGCGGCGACGGTGCGTGCAGTGGGGACCACGCCGCGTGATTAGCTCAGAAGGAGAGCGTCAGCGAGAACGGAGTCGTGGCCGCGGGCACGACGCCGGCGAAGCGGCTCGGCTCGTAGGGCATCTGCTTGATGCGCGGCTCCCAGGTCCGGCCGGTGATCATGAGGATGCCGCCCGCGGTGGCTCCCGCGCCGAGCCCGAGCGAGATGATGCCCGCCGTGCGGAACGACGACTGGTTGAACGTGTTCAGCGTCGAGACGGCGGTGAGCACGATGCCGACGACGAGGGCGAGCCCGCCGAGCGACGTCATCACGATGCCGCCGGCGAGGGCGCCCCGCCCGCCGCGCCGCGCCTCGATGTTCACCTCGTCGCCCAGCCCGTTCGAGAGCACGAAGTCGTAGGGCTCGTCGTCGTGATCGCCGAGGACGGCACGCAGCTGCGAGCCCGGCCAGAGATCGGCCTTGCACGGCGCCGCGCAGACGAGCGCCCACTCGCTCTCGCTCTTGCGGACGAAGAGGCGCGCCTCGAGCTTGTTGCCCGGGGTGGTGAAGTTGACGCGGACCGGATGCGCCGGCGCGGCCTGCGCCAGGCTGGTCGCGAGGAGGAGCGCTCCGACGCTCATCGCGCGCTCACTCCGCCTTGATCCGCAGCGTGGGCGGCATGGTGTACGTCGTGCTCGTCGTGCTCCACGGCTGGATGTGCACGACGGCCTTCTCGCACACCCCGAGCGTGAGCCCGCCGCCGTTGGCCTTCGTGAGGCCCGGGCAATAGCTGCTCGCGCCGCTCTCGGGGCTCGAGTAGCCGCCGTAGCCGTTGATGCCCTCGGCGATGACGAACGCGCACGCGAGGCGCTCCTGATCGGTCGCCGGGATCGTCGGACGCTTGTAGAACGTGAGGTACGCGTCGCCCTGCTGGCCGTCGGCGGTGCAGTCGGCCCACGCCGACAGCGTGAACGGCACGCCGGACGTGTTCTGCACGACCCAGTACCGGCCGGGGCGCTGGGTCGCCGGATCGATCGTCGTGTAGTTGCACGAGTCCGACTCGACGAACCGCGACAGGCTCGGCGCGGTCGCGAAGCTCGTGGCGAGCGACGTCATCTGACCGACGCCGGAGAACAGGAGATCGGCGCCGGTGGTGTCGCAGCCGACGACGAGGTTCCTCGGCGCGCTCGTTCCTCCGCCCGGCGGCGGGTTGCTCACGGTGAGGGCGACGCTGCCCGGGTACGTGAGGTGGCTCGAGGGCACCGTGGCGCTGAGCTGCGAGCCGCTCACGTAGGTGGTCGGCACGAGGACGCCGTTGCTCTTCACCAGGCTCGACGACACGAAGCCGCTGCCGAACACGGTGATCGTGCGATCCGGCGAGCCGGCGGAGACCGACGACGGATTGAGCGCGGTGATCGAGGGCACGCCGTTCGTGACGTCGAACGAGAGCGCCGCGGACGTGCCGCCTCCCGGCGCGGGGTTCACGACGCGGATGGCGACCGTACCGGCGGCCGCGAGCTTCGCCGCGCTGAGCGTCGCCTCGAGGTGGGTCGCGTCGACGTACGTCGTCGCCGCGGGCGCGTTGTCGAACGTGATCTGCGACGTGAGGAAGAAGCCGATGCCCGTGACGGTGACCTTCGTCGGGCCCGAGCCGGCGGGCGCGCTCGCGGGCGAGAGCGACGAGGCCGAGGGCGCCGGGTACTGCACGCGGAACACGACCGGCGCGCTCACCCCTCCGCCCGGCGGCGGATTGCTGACGGCGACCGGGAAGTCGCCCGCCGCGTTCAGCGACGACGCGGGCACGTTCGCCTCGAGCTTGCCGGTGTTGACGTACGTCGTCGCGAGCGGGACGCCGTTGAACACGACGTTGCTTCCGGGCACGAAGCCGCCGCCGGTGACGGTCATCGACATCGCGGCCGATCCCACGAACGCGCCCGACGGGTTGATCGCCTGGATGCTCGCGCTGGGGTTCGCGACGGTGAACGCGATGCTCGTCGAGGCGCCGCCGCCGGGCGCAGGGTTGATCACCTTCACCGGGACGCTGCCCGACGTCTGGAGGAGCGAGGCGGGGACGGTCGCGGTGAGGGACGTCGCGCTCACGAGCGTGGTCGCGAGGTCGGTCGTCCCGAACACGATCTTTGCACCCTGCACGTATCCGGTGCCGGTCACCTCGATGCTCGTCGGGCCGGCGCCGGCGACGACCGAGAGCGGTGCGAGCGCGGTCACCGCGGGCGCGGGGTTCTCGACCGAGAACGTGACCTCTTTGCTCGCGCCTCCGCCCGGCGGCGACGTGCCGGCGGAGAGGCGCAGCGTACCGACCGCCGCGAGCTTGCCCGACGGGATGGTCGCGCGGAGCTCGGTGCTCGACACGAAGGTGGTCGCGAGCGGCGCGCCGTCGAGCTGCATGATCGTGCGCGGGACGAAGTTCTCGCCCGTGACGATGATCGACGGGCCGACCGAGCCGACCGTGGCCTTGTTCGGCGTGACCTGCTCGATGACGGGAGGCAGCGCCTCGTCCGGGTTCGAGGGCTTCTGCGGCTGCGGCTCCTGGGGCGCCGGCTTCTGCGGCTCCGTCGGCTGCTGCGAGGACGTCGTGCCCGCATCGACGTCGGTCGCGGCCTGCGGATCGCCCTGCGCGCAGGAGATCGGGGTCGCGAGCAGCGATGCGAGGAGGAGGAGGCGCGGGAGACGCGATGTACGCAAGGCGAGCGCCGTATGCCACACGGAACGCGCCTGCGCCATCCAGCCCGCAAAATTCCTGTCGCTGAGCGGCGATTGAGACTCCCGGCCCTCGGCCGTCGCGAATTCAGTTCACGATGTCGCGCACTTGCATCGTGATGACGTCCCACTTCCGCGAGACGTCGTTCTTGAACGCGACGAGCATCAAGAGGAGGAGGACGCTCATTCCGACGAGGCTCGAGAGCGCGCGGGTGCGCAGGCTCACGGGCTTGCGCCGGATCCACTCGATCGAGAAGAGGAGGAGGTGGCCTCCGTCGAGCACGGGGATGGGCAGGAGGTTGATGAGCCCGAGGTTCACGCTCGTGACGGCCATCGCCCACACGAAGTAGGTCGCGCCGCGCGCGCCCGCGTCGCCGGCGACGTCGTAGAGCGTGATCGGTCCGCTGACGGTGGCGATGCTCACGCGGCCCTGCGCGATGCGGACGAAGCCCACGGTGATGAACTTGATCGCGTTCTTCGTCTCCTCGAGCCCGCGCGTCACCGCGTAGATCACCGGGTGCGGGTTCGGAACGAGCTTCGACGGCGCGCGCGGCAGCCAGTGGTGCGTGCGGAACACGTAGCGCTCGTAGGGCTGCCCGAGCTCGTCCCACCGCTCCTTGCGCAGCTGGAACGTGCCGCTCATGCGCTGGCCGTTGCGCGTCCACACGAGCTCGTGCACGCGGTTCGGCTCCTGCAGCAGCTGGCCGACCATCGTCGTGTCGTCGAGCACCTGCCCGCCGCGACGATCGACCTTCCACATCCGCTGCTCCTTGCCGTCGAGATGCGTGATGCGATCTCCGGCGCGGAGCCCCGCCTGCCACTCGCTCGATCCCTCGGGCACGAACGCGGCGTACATCTCCGCGCTCTCGATGCCCGTGCGCTCGAAGACGTCCTTCGCGCGGCCCTCGGGATCGCCCTCGCGCACCACCGTCCCCTCGGCGCGCGGGCGCGGGGCGAGCGACGCGATCCCCGGCTCGAGGACGGCGATGTCGGCGAGGCCGCCGAGCGCGCTCGGCACGGTCACCGGGCGCACGTACGTGAGCACGACGTTGTCGCCTCGGTTCTGCGACAGCACGCGGAGGAGATCGACGAACGTGTCGACCTTCCGCCCGTTCACCGCGGTGATCCGATCGAACGTGCGCAGGCCCGCGCGATGGGCCGGCGAGTCGGTGCGCGCGATGCCGATCACCGGCGCGGCGAACGTCGGCGCGATGCCCACGCGGCCGACGTGCTCGAACAGCTCGAGCTCGCTCGGCTCGACGATCTCCGTCTCGTCGGTGGGCGTGACGGTGACGTCGACGCTCTTGCCGTCGCGGTCCACGGTGACGCGCATGGGCACGCCCGCTTTCTTCGCGAACGCCTTCTGCACGTCGGGGAAGCTCGAGACCGGCTCGCCCTCGATCGCGAGGATGGTGTCGCCGGCGAACAGCTTCCCGTCGGCGGGCTTGCCGGGGAAGACCGCGCCCACCGTCGGCGGGAGGAACTCCTTGTCCTCGAGATAGACCGACGTGTAGAGCGCGATCGGGAAGACGAGGTTCATCGCCGGACCGGCGAGGACGATGACGACGCGCTTCCAGAGCGCCTGCGCCTCGAACGTGCGCGGCTTGTCCTCGGGGAGGATCGGCTGCTCGGCCTTCCCTTCCTCGAGCATCTTCACGAACCCGCCGAAGGGCAGGAGGCCGACGCAGTACTCGGTCTCCTTGCCGCGGACCTTCAGCACCTTCGGGCCGAACCCGATGGAGAACGTCAGCACCTTCACCCCGAAGAGCTTCGCGAACGCGAAATGCCCGAACTCGTGGATGAAGATGAGGATGCTGACGAAGAGGACGAAGTAGAGGAGATCCACGGCGAGGGCGAGGACCACGGGTTTTGCCGGCGGAGCCGACACCCGTCAAGCGGCGCGTGCGGGGGCCCCGGTCGGCGTTCAGGCGTCGCGCAGCGATCCGTGCACCGCCTCCCACTGGAACGACGGCGATCGCGCGGTCCAGGCGAGGTCTTTGGCCGCACGCAGCGACGAGGCGACGGGCGCGCGCTCGAGCAGCGGCCCGAGCGGACCGAAGGCGGCGGTCGCCGCCGCCGCCGCGATCGACACCGTCCGCCCTTCGGCCCCGACCGCGTGGCTCACCGCGGTGGCGACCTCGCGCGTCGTCAGCGTGCTGGCGACGACGTTGTAGCGCGCGCCGGTGCGTCCCTTCGCGAGCGCCGCGGCGTACGCCTCGGCGAGGTCGTCGACGTGGACGAACGAGAGGAAGCCGCCGCCCTCGCCGATGTACGCGGCCGCGCCCTCCCGGCGGGCGTAGGCGAGCTGGACGCGCGTGAAGACGCCCGCCTGCCCGCGGCCGTAGACGTGCGCAGGACGGAGCACGATCGCGCGTACGCCGCGCTCCGCGCCGCGCACCACGTGCTCCTCGAGCTTCACCCGCGCGACCTGCGAGGGGATCGCGCGATCGAGCGGCGTCTCCTCGTCGACGTACGTGTCGGGCAGACCGAAGTACACGCCGATGCCGCTGGTGACGACGAGCGGACGGTCCGTCCCGGCGAGCGCATCGATCATCGTGGAGACCGCGAGGACGTCGCTGTCGTTCACGCCGCCCTTCATCCCGACGGCGTTGTGGACGATCCCGTCGACGTCGCGGAGGGCGCTCGCGAAGGAGGCCGGCTCGGTCACGTCGCCTCGAACGACCGAGGCGCAGAGCGGCGCGAGCTTCGCCGCGGCCTCCGCGGAGCGCGCGAGCGCCACGACCTCGTGGCCCTTCTCCCGCAGCGCGCGGAGGACCGCACCGCCGATGATGCCCGTGGCCCCGGTGACGAAGATCTTCATGATGTCCTCTCGGATGCGCCGCCGGTCGCGGCTGTTGCGCGCGGGATCAGGCCGCGCGCGGCCGCGCGATCACCGAAGTGAACAGGGTGAGGCCGTCGCTGCCGCCGAGGCACGCCTCGCTCATGCGCTCGGGGTGGGGCATGAGGCCGAGCACGTTCTTGTTCGGGCCGCCGTAGATCCCGGCGATGCTCTGCACCGACCCGTTCGGGTTCGCGCCCGGATCGATCGCGCCCTCGGGCGTGCAGTAGAGGAGCGCGATGCGCCCCTCGCCCTCGAGCCGCGCGAGCACCTCCGGCGTCGCCTGGTAGCGGCCCTCGCCGTTCGCGATCGGCAGCCGTAGCACCTTGCCGACGTCCGGCGTGAACGGGCCCGCCGCGTTGACCTTCACGAACAGGTCGCGGCAGTCGAACTGGAGGTTCGCGTTGCGCGTGAGGGCGCCCGGCAGGAGCCCGCACTCGGTGAGGATCTGGAAGCCGTTGCAGACGCCGAGGACGTAGCCGCCGCGCTCGGCGTGCTCGGTGATCGCGCGCATGATCGGACCGACCTTCGCGATCGCTCCGCAGCGGAGATAGTCGCCGTAGCTGAACCCGCCGGGGATCGCCACGAGGTCCGTCCCGGCCGGGAGCGCGCTGTCCGCATGCCAGACGGTGGAGACCTTCGCGCCCGCGAGCTCGAGGGTGCGGATCATCTCGGCGTCGGCGTTCAGACCGGGAAAGAGGACGACGGCAGCTCGCATCGTGGGCTCCGCGTAGCACATGGCCCACCCGGGAAACAGCTCGTCAAGAGGCGCCGGCGGACGCGGCACCATCCGCATCGGTGCTTCACCCGGAGCGTCGAACGATGCGAGAGTGGAAGCGATGCGCCGCTTCCTGACGGTCGTGCTCGCGGCCGCGACGACCGTTGCCGCCGCTTGCACCGGAGAAGACCCGGACCTCGCCGCGGCGACGCCGGACGCGTCGACCGCCGACACGTCCGCCCCGAGCGTCCCCGACGCGTCGACCACCGACGCAGGCGCGGAGGCGGGCTTCGATGCCGGCTGCGACGCGACGCTGGCGACCGATCCGAAGAACTGCGGATCGTGCGGCCGCGACTGCGGTCAGGGCGCGGAGTGCAAGGCGGGGGTCTGCCAGCCCGCGCTCCTCGCGAGCAAGCTGAGCGCGCCGGTGTCGATCGCGGTCAACGATCAAGCGTTCTTCGTCCTGAACGCGGGCAGCGGCGTGGGCGCAGACAGCGCGAACGTCGTCTCGTGCCCGGTCACCGGCTGCGGGACCGCGCCCAACATCGTGGTGCAGGGCTTCGACACGGCGAAGTACGCGCCCGGCCCGCGCATGATCCACGCGACGACGACCGACTTCTACTGGGTCTACCGCAACTCGTTCTCGGACCACTCCATCGGCCGCTGCAACGCCGCGGGCTGCCCCAACCGCCAGCCGCCGCAGACGCCGTTCTACTACGGGCAAGGCGAGTGGCTCGGGCAGCTCTACGGCACCACGAGCCACCTCGTGTTCGTGCAGCGAAACAGCGCCGTCCTCCGGACGCCCATCCCCGTGCCGGCCGTCGCGGGCGTCGGCTACCTGTTCACCGACAGCGGCGTGGAGTTCGCGATGGACGACGAGTTCGTCTACAGCGCCGATCGGTCGAACGCGGTGGACTACGGCGGCCTCTTCCGCTGCCCGGTCGGTGGCTGCGCCTCCTCGGCCGACGTCGTGAAGCTCCTCCCGTCCACGACGCACGTCGAGGTCGCGAACAAGGTCCTCTACGCCACGCTCGAGAAGAGCAAGCGGCTGGTCGCGTGCGACCGCCTCGGCTGCGGCGGGCTCGGGACGACGCTCGCGACGAGCCCGAGCACGATCCTCGCGGTGGCGGCCGACGACGTCGGCGTCTACTTCCTCACGAAGGTCGAGGCGGGCGATCCCGGCTCGGTCTTCATGTGCAAGCTCCCCGACTGCAAGGGCGGTCCGGTCGCGCTTGCGACCGGCGTGGGCGCGGGCGAATCGATCGCCGTGCGGAACGGCTTCGTCTACTGGGTCGATCGCGGCACGGCCGATCCGCCGACCGGGACCGTGCATCGCGTCCGTCGCTGAGCCTCGTCCCTGGATCCGGCGCCGGATCCCGACTACTCACCGGCGTCGATGACGACGACCTTCCCCGGTGACCGCCCGATCACGCCCGAGGTCATCAAAGAGCACAAGCTCAGCCCCGACGAGTACGCCCGCATCGAGAAGTCGCTCGGCCGGACGCCGACGTACACCGAGCTCGGCGTCTTCAGCGTCATGTGGAGCGAGCACTGCTCGTACAAGTCGTCGCGCGTGCACCTGCGACGCCTGCCGACGAAGGGCCCGCGCGTCATCCAGGGTCCGGGCGAGAACGCCGGCGTCGTCGACATCGGCGACGGCTTCGCCGCGGTCTTCAAGATGGAGTCGCACAACCACCCGAGCTTCATCGAGCCGTACCAGGGCGCGGCGACCGGCGTGGGCGGCATCCTCCGCGACGTCTTCACCATGGGCGCGCGGCCGATCGCGAGCCTCAACTCGCTGCGCTTCGGCCGCCCCGATCACCCGCGCACGCCGGAGCTCCTCCGCGGCGTCGTGCACGGCATCGGCGGCTACGGCAACTCGATCGGCGTGCCCACCGTCGGCGGCGAGGTGCAGTTCGATCCGTCGTACGACGGCAACATCCTCGTCAACGCGTTCACCTGCGGCGTCGCCCGCACCGATCGCATCTTCTACGGACGCGCGGCCGGCCTCGGAAATCCGATCCTCTACATCGGCGCGAAGACCGGACGCGACGGCATCCACGGCGCCACGATGGCGTCCGACGAGTTCGGCGAGAAGAAGAACGCCGCCGAGATGGCGAGCGCGAGCTCGATCAAGAAGGGCGTCCGCTCGACGATGCAGGTCGGCGATCCCTTCATGGGCAAGCTGCTGCTCGAGGCGTGCCTCGAGCTGATGAGCTCGGACGTCCTCGAGGGCATCCAGGACATGGGCGCGGCGGGCCTCACCTCCTCCAGCGTCGAGATGGCGGGCCGCGCCGGCAACGGCATCGAGCTCGACCTCGACGAGATCCCGCGCCGCGCCAGGCGGATGAGCCCGTACGAGATCCTCCTCAGCGAGTCGCAGGAGCGCATGCTCCTCGTCGCCAAGCGTGGCTGCGAGGACAAGGTCCTTGCAATCTGCAAGAAGTGGGACCTCGACGCCGCCGTCGTCGGGCGCGTCACCGACACCCAGCGCTGGGTGGTGACCGCGACGCCGGGGTTCGACCCGCTCGAGGGGACCGCGCCGCAGGGCGAGAAGGAGATCTGCGCCGACATCCCGGTGAACGTCCTCACCGACGAGGCGCCGGTCTACGACCGTCCGCGCAAGCCCGCGCCGGCGCGCGCCGACGTGGCGGTGCCGGAGACCACCGCGCCGGGCGCCGATCTCCTCGCGCTGCTCTCGTCGCCGAACGTCGGCTCGCGCGCGTGGATCTGGCGCCAGTACGATCACATCGTCCGCGGCGGCACCGTCGTGCGCCCCGGCTCGGACGCGGGCGTCGTGCGCGTGCCCTGCGAGCGCGACGGCAAGACGATCTGGAAGCACCTCGCCTTCGCCGTCGACTGCAACGGCCGCCACGTCGAGCTCGCCCCCGAGGAGGGCGCGAAGATGGCGATCGCGGAGGTCTGCCGGAACCTCGTGTGCTCGGGCGCCGAGCCGATCGGCATCACCGACTGCCTCAACTTCGCGTCGCCGGAGGAGCCGACGACGATGGATCAGTTCGCGCGCGCCATCGACGGGCTCGCCGAGGCCTGCCGCGCGCTCGACGTGCCGATCGTGAGCGGCAACGTCAGCCTCTACAACGAGACGAGCGAGGGAGGCGGGCGGAAGCCGATCCTCCCGACGCCGACGGTGGCCGCCGTCGGCCAGATCCGTGACGAGAAGGACATCCTTCGCCAGTGGTTCGCGCGCGAGGGCGATGCCATCGTGCTCCTTGGAGACGACGCGCGGCGCGGCCTCGGCGGCAGCGAGTACCAGGCGATGAAGGCCAAGGCCCTCGGCGGCCCCGCGCCGGCGATCGACCTCGACGCGGAGCGCCGCCTGCAGCAGCTCGTCCTCGAGCTCGCGCGCGCCCACGTGCTGTCGAGCGCGCACGACGTCGCCGACGGAGGCTTCGCGGTCGCGCTCGCGGAGTGCGCCGCGACGATGCCCGGCGCGCCGATCGGCGCGGAGGTCGCGATCGATGCGGACGGAGCCGGTCCCACGATCGCCGGAGCGCTCTTCGGAGAGGCTCCGTCGCGCGTGATCGTCTCGCTCCCCACGTCGGCCGTCGCGGACGTCCTCGCCCGCGCGGCGAAGGCCGGCGTGCCGGCGCGCGCGATCGGCCAGACCGGCGGCGATCGCCTCCGCATCTCGGTCCGCGGGGAAAATGCCGCGGAACGCGCGTTCCTGGACGTCCCTGTGGACAAGCTCCGCGCGGCGCGGGAGTCCTGCTTCCGCGCGATCGTGGGGGAGTGACGGCGACAAAGCCGTGATAGCGTTGAGAGTTGGTCGTCCGCGATGGCGAAGTTCGTCTCACCGCTCCTCGGATACAACAACAACGTCCGGCACAAGGGCCGGGTGTTCCACATCCAGACCGAGGACTCCGGCGTCAATCACCCGCACATCATCACGCACCTCTTCATGGATGGCGGACGCATCCTGAAGAGCGTCAAGAAGTCGTATGCCGAGCACGTCGGCTCCGACGGGATGAGCGAGATCGTGCGGCAGATGATGAAGGAGCA
>JBDHVD010000240.1:0-12645 GCA_039809525.1 Labilithrix sp.
GACGTGGTCGAACGGGCAGCGCTATCCCGCGACGGTGCAGCAGATCAGCGGCACGCAGTGCCTCGTCGTGTTCCCCGACGGACAGCAGCACTGGGTCGAGATGCAGTACCTTACGCCCGGCTGATGAACCACGACGTCCTTCGCCACGTGATGGAAGAGGTCATCCCGTTCAACCGCTACCTCGGGTTGAAGGTCGGAGGGCTGCGGAAGGGCTTCGCGCGCCTCGAGATCCCCTTCCGCGACGAGTACGTCGGCGATCCGCTGAGGCCCGCGCTGCACGGCGGCGTGCTCTCGATGCTCGCCGACACCGCGGGCGGCGCGGCGGTGTGGACGGGCCTCGAGGACGAGCGCGCACGCGTGTCGACGATCGATCTGCGCCTCGACTACCTGCGCCCGGCGCGGCTCGAGACGATCGTCGCCGAGGCGCACGTCGTCCGCGTCGGCAACCGGGTCGGCGTCGCGGACGTGCGCCTCTTCCACCCGAGCCACGAGAGCGAGACCGTGGCCACGGGGAAGGGCGTCTACAACGTGGTGATCAAGAAAGAGAAGGCCTGAGCCGTCACGCGCGCTTCTCGCGCGCGCCGTTCGCCTTCTTCTTCTTCGGCGCGATCTTCTTCGGGAGGACGACCTCGGCGCTCTTCTTCGCGAGGTAGTCGATGAGGTCGATCTTCGTGACGATGCCGACCACCGCGTCGCGGTCGATCACGATCGCCGACTTCGCGTCCGCGAGCACGCCCTGGAGGAGCTCGATCTTCGTGTCCGGCGAGACCGTCGCGTAGTCGCTCTCGATGAGCTCGGCGATGGGCGACGACGACGACTTGTGTCCGTTCACGAGGTGACGGAGGAGATCGACCTCGCCGACGATCCCGCGGAGCTTGCCCTTCTCGAGGACCGGCAGCTGGCTGATGCCGAGCTGCTTGAGCGTCGCGATGACGTCCTTCACCTTCGCCTGCGGCGAGGTCGTCACGATCTTCCGCTTGCCGCGCATCTGGAGGATGTCGGCGACGGTGCCGATGCCCGGCTCGTCGTCGAGGAAGCCGTTCTCGCGCATCCAGTCGTCGTTGAAGATCTTGGAGACGTACTTCTGGCCGCCGTCGGCGAGGAACACGAGGACCTTGAGCGGGCCCTTCTTCGTCCTCGCCCACTTGATCGCGCC
Source organism: Labilithrix sp. (assembly GCA_039809525.1). Taxonomy (GTDB): domain Bacteria; phylum Myxococcota_A; class Polyangia; order Polyangiales; family Polyangiaceae; genus Labilithrix. The sequence goes on from JBDHVD010000240.1 coordinate 1,157, forward strand.
TGCCACCGCCGCGCCGCCCGATCCGCCGACGAAGAGGCCCTCGAGGCGCGTGAGCTCGCGCGTCATGAGGAAGCACTCCTTGTCGTCGACGCGGACGATGTCGTCGAGGATCTTGAGGTTCATCGTCGTCGGGAAGAAGTCCTCGCCGATGCCCTCGACCTTGTACGAGAAGGGCTTGGTGACGCGGCCCGTCTTGACGAAGTCGTAGTAGAGCGAGCCGACCGGATCGACGCCGACGATCTTGAGGCCGGGCTTCTTCTCCTTGAGGTACTTGCCCGTGCCGCTCACCGTGCCGCCGGTGCCCATGCCCGCGACGAACACGTCGAAGTCGCCCTTCGTCTGCTTCCAGATCTCCGGCCCCGTCCAGAGGTAGTGCGCCTCGGGGTTCGCCGGGTTGTGGTACTGGTTCGCGTAGAACGAGTTCGGCGTCTCGTCGGCGATGCGGCGCGAGACCTTGTAGTACGAGCGCGGATCGTCGGCGTCGACCGCCGTCGGGCACATCACGACCTTCGCGCCGAACGCGCGGAGGTTCGCGACCTTCTCCTGGCTCATCTTGTCGGGCATCACGAACACGCACTTGTATCCGCGGATCGCGGCGAGCAGCGCGAGCGACGCGCCGGTGTTGCCGCTGGTCGCCTCGACGATCGTGCCGCCGGGGCGCAGGCCCGCCTCCTCGGCGCGGCGGAGGAGGTTCCACGCCAGGCGGTCCTTGTGGCTGCCGCCCGGGTTCAGGTACTCGCACTTGACGTAGATCTCGACGCCCGGGGGCAGTTCCTTCGTCACCTTGTTGAGGCGGATGATCGGCGTGTTGCCGACTGCCTTCGTGATGTCCTCGAGCGCGCCGTGCATCATGGTATGGCGCACATACGATGCGAGGGCCCGTCACCGCAAGCGCCTCCGTCGTCATCTTCACGGCCGCGCTCGGTGCGTGCGCGCCTTCGCGCCTGCCGCCGCCTCCGCGCGAGCCGCCCGCGCGCGTCCTCGCCGTCGGGCTCGACTGGATTTCGCTGCGCGCAAACGCGTACGTCGAGCTGCATGCGTCCCTCGCCGCGGCCGCACGCGGTGCGTCATTGCCGCCGGCCGGCCTCGACACCGCGGTCACCGTGTACCGGCGCGCGCTCGCCGACGACGACGCCGACGAGCTCCTCGCGCGGAGCACCCGCGCGCTCTCGACCTGCACCGACGACCGCTGCGCCGAGGCCGCGCTCGCGCCGACGCCGTTCGCCGGCGCGTTCGCGCGCTCGCTCGGTCCGTTCGCCGCCGCGGCGTGGACCGAGCGCGCGACGACCACCCGCGCGGCCATCGAGGTGGTGCGCGGCGTCCTCTCCGCGGAGAGCGACGGGCTCTTCCGCCGCCTCGAGGACGATCTCGCCGTCGCGACGCCGCACGATCCGGCCCTCGTCGACGTGGTGGCGGAGGCGCCCCCCGCCGGGCGCGAGGCGATCTTCCCCGTGGTGCTCGGCGCGCGCAGCGGATGCTTCAGGAAGGTCCCCGGGTCTCGTCGCGTGCAAGATACACACGTCATCGACTGCGTGTTCGCGCACGCCCTCCGCGCGGTGCGCAGGGACAGCGCCATCGCGGCGGTGCTCGATCGCGAGCTCGGCCCGACCGAAGGGGCGCGCGCGTGGGACGTGCTCGTCTGCCACGCGGTCGCGACCACCCTCGCCGCCTGGGAGCGCGCGCACGTGTCGCCGATGCGCCGCTCGGCGGCGGCGATCGAGCCGCGCGTCCTCGAGTGGCTCGCCGAGCGCTGGGCCGGCCGCGCCTCGGGCGAGACCCCGGCGCCGTCGTTCGGAGCGGCGTATGCCGAGGCGTGGCGCGCCCGCGCCCGCGCGCGCGAGTAGAGAAGGAAGGACGCAACTCCGCCCGGGAGCCGGCCGACGGGGCCGGACGATGAAAGGCGTCAAGCTCCTCTTCGCGATCGCGCTCCTCGCCTTCGGCGTCTACGTCTTCTTCTGGGGCAGCGCGGACACCGCCGACGTCGCGTTCCGCGCACACGACGCGATCGGCGGCCACGAGACGGAGCTCTCGTTCGGGCTCATCGGGATCGTCCTGCTGCTCGGCGCGATGGGCCTGCACGTCCACCCGGCCATCTACGACGGCGACGAGGACCAGGACGACGCGATCGACGAAAATTGATATGAACCTTCGCCGATGCACGCGCCTCCGCCGGCGTCGATCGACGAGCTCCTCTCGCGCGCGCGGGCGCTCACCGGCGCGCGCCTCGACGCGATCGCGCGAGAGATCGGCGCCTCGACCGCGGGCGAGGCCGTGCGCACGAAGGGCCGCCCCGGCGAGATCCTCGAGCGCGCGCTCGGCGCGACCGGCGGCTCCGCACGGGTGGTCGACTTCCCCGACCTCGGCGTCGAGCTGAAGACCATCCCGATCGACGAGCGCGGCGTGCCCGTCGAGTCGACGTACGTCTGCACGCTCACGCTCGGGGATGCGGAGTCGCAGGAGTGGGAGACGTCGTGGGTGCGCGCGAAGCTCGCCCGCGTGCTGTTCGTCCCGCTGCTGACGCGCGAAGGCGATGCGTGGCCGGCGCGCACCGTCGGGACGCCCGTGCTGTGGTCGCCCACGGCCGAGCAGGAGCGCGTGCTCCGCGGCGACTTCGACGACGTCGTCGGGCTCATCGGGATCGGACGGATGGAGGAGGTCACCGCGCATCTCGGGCGCTGGCTCCAGGTGCGTCCCAAGGCGCGCGACGGATCGAAGATCGGGCTCGCCTGGGGGCCGGACAACGAGGCGATCGCGGCGGTGCCGCGCGGCTTCTACCTGCGCGCGCGGTTCACCGGCGCGATCCTCGTCGATCCCGCGGCGATGCCCGCCTAGTCAGAGCACGCCGCTGCCGAACGTGTCGCACGCCTCCATCGAGCCGCTCTCGTAGCCGCGGCGGAACCAGCGCGCGCGCTGCGCGGACGAGCCGTGCGTCCACGACTCGGGCTGCACGGTGCCCGTCGCCTGCTTCTGCAGCCGGTCGTCGCCGATCGCCGCGGCCGCGCCGAGCGCCTCCTCGAGGTCGCCCGACTCGAGCAGGCCACGGTTCTGCGACGAGTGCGCCCAGATGCCGGCGTAGCAGTCGGCCTGGAGCTCGAGCCGCACGCTCAGGCCCTCGGCCCCGGTCTGCGCGGAGCGCCGCGCATCGTGGACCTTGTCGCTCGTGCCGAGCAGGTTCTGCACGTGGTGGCCGATCTCGTGCGCGATGACGTAGGCCTGCGCGAAGTCGCCGCCCGCGCCGAGGCGTCGCTCGAGCTCGTCGTAGAACGAGAGGTCGATGTACACGCGCTCGTCCGTCGGGCAGTAGAACGGCCCGGTCGCCGCGCGGCCGTACCCGCAGCCGGTGTTCGTCGCGCCGGTGAAGAGCACGAGCTTCGCGTTCTCGTAACGCGAGCCGAGCATCGTGCGCCACGTCTGCTGCGTGTCGTCGAGGACGAAGCCGACGAACCGCGCCTTCTCGTCCGCGGTCTTGGCGTTCTGCACCGGACCGTGCGCGGCGCGATCGCCGGTCGTCTCGCCGCCGCCGAAGAGGCCGCCGAGCCCGCCGAAGAGCGCGACGACGACGATCACGAGGATGACGATCCAACCGAAACGCGACCGCCCGAGGAGGGGCAGAAGCGCGAGCATGCCGCCCATGTTCACCGGTGCGCGATCGCCACGGCGATCGATCACGTCGGGGCTCTCGTGTCCACGATCCCAGCGCATGGGCTGCGACGTTGCGAGCAGCGTGCCAGCGACATCCGCGCTCGTCGGGTCGGGGGCGCGCAACGCGCGTGCGATGCGTCCAGAGGGTGCAGATTGCACGCATCGATCACGTGACAACACGCGTGATTGACGGTGTCGTTCGAGGTGCCCACGTCAGGGAGCGATGGTCCGAACGATCCTCGCCGCGAGCCTCGTGTTCGCCGCCGCCTGCCTTCCTCAACCGCAGGCGGACAGCGAGTGTCGTGACGACAACGAAGACTGTCCGAGCTTCTCGAAGGACGCGACGAAGGTCTCGTGCGACTGCACGTGCGAGGTCGCGACGGGGCTGACGACGTCGCGCTCGTTCGCGGGGCCGATCGAGACGTGCTTGCCTCCGCGGCTCAATCGCGCGACGGCGTCGGAGGTCGAGCGCGTGGCGATCGAGGCGATGCCCGCCACGACGTACAACCGCGCGGTCTACGACACGTGTCGCGACAGCGTCGCGACGTTCATCCAGACGCTCGCGCGCACGCAGGTCACGAGCAGCGCGCCGCTCTGCATGACCCGCCCGGTGACGTGCCGCTGCGCGCCGCGCGAGGCGTGGAAGGATCCGCAGTGCGAGCGGACCTGCCCGGACATCGAGTGCACGACGCAGAGCTGCGAGCCGCTGTTGCGCGAGAAGGGGACGCTCTACGTGGACGCCTGCGTGTGCACGCGTGTCCGGACGTGCGGAGCCACCGTCCCGGGCGAGGACCAGCCTCCGCTCTGCCGCGTGTCGCCGCCGCTCTGAAGACGGATCAGCGCGCGACGACGACGGCGATGAGCCGCCCGCTCGCGTCGCCGTCGCGGCGGTAGGAGTGGAAGCGCTCCGCCTCGTGCTTGGTGCATCCGGGGACGTCCTCGACGGACGCGTCGGAGACGCCGGCGAGGACCAGCTGCGCGCGGACCGCAGCCCGGAGATCGACGTGAGCCTTGTCGCCATCACGGCGGACCACGTGGCCGAGGCGTGCGGCGACGTCCGCCCCGACCTCGAAGCAGCACGGGCCGATGCACGGACCGATGGCGGCGACGACGCTGCCGGGCGCGCCGAGCTTCGCGAGCGCCACCTCGAGGATGCGCGCCTCGACGCCGCGCCACCCCGCGTGGACCGCCGACACGCGGCCGGTGTCGCGGCTGGCGAGCAGCACCGGAACGCAGTCCGCCACGCGAACGGCGGCGGCATGGCCGGTGCCCGGTTCGGCGACGAGACCGTCGGCCTCGACGCGAAGGAGCTCGGCCGGGTCTCCCCCGCAGGCGACGACGTTGCGCCCGTGCACCTGCTTGGTCTGGTAGAGGCGCGACCGATCGAACCCGACCCCGGCGGCGAGCCGTTCCTGGTACTCGCGCAGGCGCTCCGGGTCGCGGAGCGTCGCGAAGTCGCCGGAGCCACGCGTGGTGAAAGCGTGAGGAAACCCGGCGTTCGTCAGGAGGGAGGACGAGAGGAGGTCGGACGGCACGCGGATCGTGGTATCACGGTAGCCGGCAATGGCACGGCCTGCGGATCCGTTCATCGGGCGGGACATCCTGAACGGACAGTTCCAGATCTTGCAGAAGATCGGATCTGGCGGGATGGGCTCCGTCTACAAGGCGCTGCAGCCCGCGATGAACCGGATGGTGGCGGTCAAGATCCTCCATCCGAAGCTCGCCAACCGCAAGGACCTCGTGTCGCGGTTCCGCCGCGAGGCGCGCGCGATGAGCCACCTCACCCATCCCAACACGGTGAAGGTGTACCTCTACGGCGAGCTCGAGGACGGCTCCCTCTACATCGTGATGGAGTTCCTCGAGGGCAAGAACCTCAACCAGACGGTCCGGCAGGAAGGACCGATGACGATCGAGCGCGGTCTGCCGATCCTCATCCAGGCGTGCCACGCCCTCCAGGAAGCGCACCAGAACGGGATCATCCACCGCGATCTCAAGCCGGAGAACATCTTCGTCACGCAGCAGGGCGGGATGAAGGACTACGCGAAGGTGCTCGACTTCGGTCTCGCGAAGGTCACCGAGCGCGAGATGCGTCCCGGCTCGATCATCCTCACGCAGGAGGGCATGGTCTTCGGCACGCCGGAGTTCATGAGCCCCGAGCAGGCGCAGGGCAAGACGCTCACGCCGGCGAGCGACATCTACTCGCTCGCGGTCATCCTCTACGAAGTGCTCACCGGGAAGCTTCCGTTCGATGCGAAGAACCCGATGGAGTACATCCAGCTGCACGTGACGGCCAAGCCGAAGCCGATCAACGAGCGCGTGCCCGGCAAGACCTTCCCTCCGCTCTTGTGGACGGTGCTCGAGAAGGCGATGGCGAAGAAGCCGGAGGAGCGCTTCGGCTCCGCGGCAGAGTTCGCGCACGCGCTCCAGGCCGTGCTCGAAGGGCGCCCCGAGGTCCCGCCGTACGCCGGCGGCGCGCCCATCCGTCCGGTGATGGCGTCGGTGCCCGCGGGCCCGACGAACGCGGCCGCGGCGCCCGGTCAGGCCGCGCCGACCATCCCTCAGCCGGTGCGCTCGTCGCCGCTGCCCGCGGTCGGGAGCGCGCGCAAGAGCACGAGCAAGCCGTCGATCGGTCTGCTCATCGGCGTCGCGGCGGCGTTCCTCGTGGTCGGCGCGCTGCTGGCGGCGCTGATCATGAAGCTCGTGCTGAAGTGAAGAACGCGGGATAGGACACCGCGAGGCCCAGGAGGCCGAGCGCGGCGAGCGTCCCGTCCCAGAGGAGCGACGAGCCGCTCACCGCACCGTACGCCGCGAGCACGATCAGCTCGAGGCCGGCGAACAGCGGCAGCGCCCACGCCGCGTACCAGGCCCAGCGGTCTCCGCGGCGGAAGCTCGTCATCGCCATCGCCATCGCGAGGACGCCCGCACACAGCCCGGCCGCGCCGGCGAACCGGACCGACAGCGACGAGATGCGCGCCGTCGTCGGCCCGACCGCCGCGAGCTCGTCCCACTTGAAGCCCGTCACCGCGATCACCGTCTCCTCGAAGAAGCGCCCGCCGAGGAGCCAGTGGAACGCGGTGACCGCCAGCATCATCCCGGCGCCGAAGACCAGCACCCACCCCTTCGGGGTCCGCGTCGCGCGCGCGCGCTGCGCGACGAGCCGATCGTTGTCCGCCGAGAACCACGACGAGGTGTGCTGCTGGGCCATGACGCGATTCGACGAAGCATCGCGTGTGCCTCGCTCCGAGCTACGGCTTGCGCGGACCGCGACCGCCCCACGTGCTCCGGCCCATGCACATGTCGTCGGAGAACGTGATGCGATGCGCCTCCTCCGGGCCGAACGACTGCGCGAGCTCGTTCTCGAACTGCTGCGACTCGCCGGTGACGGCGAGGAACATGCGCACCACCGGATGCGCCTGCTCGTTCGGGCCGGGCATCGGACGGATGCCGGCGCGGATCTCGCCGACCTGGCGCATCGCCTCGGCCACGGCGTCGGAGCTCTTCTTGTCCTCGATGTCGAGCACGAGGTGCTGGCACGTATCGACGCCGAGCTTGTCCGCGACCTCCGCGCTGCCGATCGCCTGCGCGCAGATCGGCCGGATCGCGTTCCACACTCGCTCGTTCGAGTGGAGGTAGGCGTTCTTCATCACGGAGCCGTCCTGCGGCGCGAGCCCGATCTTCTGGAGCCACTCGGGCGTGGGCTGCCAGTCGGGCTTGCGCTGACAGGGCGTGCGCGACTTGATCGTCCCGTCCTTCGCGAGCTCCTTCCAGTCGTCCGCGTCGAGATCGAAGTCGTGCTTCGCCTTCGGCGCCGTGCCCGCCTCGCGCGCGGCCTCGAGCTGCTTCTCGGTGGTCTCGAGCTTCTTCTCGAGGTCCGTCTTCTGCGCCGCGATCGCGTCGAGCCGCTTCTTGTACTCGCTCACCTGCGCGACGAGGTTCCCGTTCGCCGCCTCGAGCGGGTCGACCGACTCCGCGGACGCGAGCGTCGCGTCGAACGCCTTCTGCCCGTCCGCGAGCGCGCCCTTCGACACGCCGTCCGGCCCCGTCTGCGCCGCGTCGCCCGCGGCGAGCTCCGCCTTCTGCCCCGCGTGGGACACGGCGACCTTTCCCTCGTACACCGCGACGAACGCCAGCGCCGACAGCGCCGCCCCGACCGCACCCGACTTGATGTCTCGCTTCTGCATGGCCCTGACCTTCACGGTGAAACACGTGCCCTTGACCTCGACGTCGCCGGCGGGCGTGTGCACGCGGAAGCGCGCACCCGGTTCGACGCGATAGAAGACGTCCCCGCTCGACTGCACGACGTCGTCGCCGTCCCACGCGACCTGCGCGCCCGGCTCGAGCACGGCGCGCGCGCGCGATCCGATCGACACCTCGGTGCGGTCCTTCGCGATCGCGTCGCCGTGCGACGGCGCGCGTCCGATCGACAGCGCGACGGCCGCGGCGATCGAGAGCGTCGCGACGGCGCCCGCGGCGATCGCCCACGGGCGGCGGGTCCTCTTCGACGGCTCCTGCCTCGACGGCGCGTCCGCGCGCACCTGCGCCAGCACGCGCTCGGCGAAGTCGGGCGGGGGCGCTTGCGGCTCCCATGCCTCGAGGTCCAGCGCCTTCTCCTCCTCCGGATCGCTCACGGCTTCCTCCAGTTGGCGAGCGCGGCGCGCATCTTCTCGCGCGCTCGGAACAGTCTCGTCTTCGCGGTGTTCTCGGGGACCGCGAGCGCCTCGGCGATCTCCGCGATCGACTGGCCGTGCAGCTCGGCGAGCACCAGGGCCGCGCGCTGATCGTCCGGCAGCTCGGCGGCCGCCGCGGCGATGGCGTCGCCGAGCTGACGCCGCTCGAGCGAGAGCTCCGGATCCGACGGGCGCGCGAGCGGCGCCTCGTCGACCGGGACGGTGTCGAGCTTCTTCTTCTTGCGCGCGTCGAGCGCGAGACGGGTCGCGATCGTCAAGAGCCACGTCGAGACCTTCGCCGCGCCCTCGGGATCGAAGTCGGGGAACGCGCGGTAGGCGCGCACGAACGTCTCCTGCGCGAGGTCCTCGACCTCCGCGCCGTGACCGAGCATCCGCGACAGGAGCGCGAACACCATCCGCTCGTAGCGGACGACGAACGCGCGGAACGCCATCGGATCCTGCGCCCGGCAGCGCGCGAGCACCGCACCGTCCAGCGGTGCGGGCCGCAGCGCATCCCTGGTGCGCGGGAACGCGACGGTCATCGCCATGCCCATCATCGCCCCATGTCACGACCGACCGCCGGAAAGGTTCCCGCCACGCGATTCATTTTTTCGGCGCCGGCCGCCAGCCCGCGGCCGGGCGGTCGGGCGGTCGGGCGGTCGGGTGGTGCCTCCCCGCTCCCCGCCCCGCCAACCGCCCAATTTCGTCAGCATGCTGACGATGTCGCCTGGCCAGGCCAGATCACGCGCTGGCCCGGGCCAATTGACCGAACGGACGTGCCGGAAAACGTCAGCATGCTGACGATGGTCGGCGCCTGGCGCGGCCGGGGGCGAGGGCACCCGCCCGGGCCGAGCGACGGCGGGGGCCGAGCGACGGCGGGGACGGAGCGACGGCGGGGGCCGAGCGACGGCGGGGGCGGAGCGACGGCGGAGCGACGGCGGAGCGACGGCGGGAGCGACGGCGGGATCAGAAGATGCGCCGCGGGGGGCCGACGTCGAACAGGTGGCCGCTGCCGAGGAAGCGCCCGGCGAACGCGCCGATGGTCTTCTTCTGCGTGTCGTCGAAGAAGACGGTGTCGCCGTCGCGCGAGTAGCTCATCACGTTGTTCGTCACCGGGCTGTGACCGTTGCCGAACAGGTGGCCGAGCTCGTGGGCGAGCACCGAGGGACGCGCGCTCCGCGACACCACCAGGTAGCGCTGCTTGTCCGTGCGGCTCGTCCAGCACACGCCCATCCGCATGCGCCCGGGCTCGTCGACGTCCTCGAGCGCGCGGACGAGGAACACGTTCACCACCCCGCGCTCGGTGAGCGCGGACAGCGCGTCGCGATCGCTCCGCGAGTGCATCTCCCCGTGCGGCTCCGGCAGGGGCTTCTCGATCGTCCAGCGGAAGCGGATCCCGAGCGGAGAGAAGAGGCGGTTCGCCTCCTCGGTCTGCGCGGCGATCCACGCGTCGTCGACCACGCGCTTTCCCGCGTCGTCCTGCGCGATCGCGATCGCGAGCCCGAAGACGACGTCGATCACGGGTTGTCCTTCGTCCGCGCGGTGAGGTCGATGTCGAGCTCGCCGCCGCCGGGGAGGGCCTGGAGCTTCACCGTCTTCAGCGTACGGACGATGCATGCGTCGAACGCGGGGTGGGGCTGCCACTCCGTCTTCCGGCGCGCGTTCGTCACGTTCCCCGCCGCGTCCACCGTCAGCGTCCAGTACGTGAACTGGTGGTCGGGCGGATCGAACTCGGTCGCCACGTAGCACGCGCGGATCTGGGGCATCACCGCGCGCACGGCAGCCTTGCTCTTCTCGATGTCGTACTTGCCGAAGCTTCCGCCGCGGATGTCCGGGCTCGTGCCGGCCATCTGCTTGCGCGGGCCGGCGCCGGCATCGAGGACGACGACCGGGGCCGCACCGGCGTCGACGACGCCCGGCGCGGGTGCGGGCTTCTTCGCGCCGCCCGCGGTCGACGTCGCGCTCGCATTCGTCGCGCTCGTCGCGTTCGTCGTGGTGGTCGCGGTCGCCGTCGCGACGGCGGTCGTGGTCGGTGTCGCCGAGACGACGGGCGCGGACGTCGCGCTGGCGCTCGCGGCGGCGGGCGTCGCGCGTGCGGTCGCGCGATAGAAGAGGAAGCCCGCGGCCCCGGCGCCGAACAGGAGGAGCACGAAGACGAGCGCGACGACGGCGACGATGACGCCGGCGTTCGAGCGCGGCGCCTGCGGGCCCGTCGTCATCATCATCGGCGGCGGCGGCGGCGCGGGCGGCGCCATCGCCATCGCCGGCGCGATCCCGCGCGCGACCCACGGCTCGAGCGCGCCGCGCATCTCGGCGGCGGAGCCGAAGCGCATCGCCGCGTCCTTCTGCATCGCGCGCTCGACGATCATCGCCATGCGCGGATCGATCGACGCGTCGATCGTCGCGAGCGGCAGCGGCCGCGACTCGGTGATGGCATAGAGCAGCGCGTGCATGCTCGGCGCGTCGAACGGCATGCGGCCGGTGAGCGCGACGTACATCGTGGCGCCGACCGCGTAGAGGTCGGTGCGCGGATCGAGCGGCGCTCCCTGCACCTGCTCCGGCGCCATGTACGCGGGCGAGCCGAGCATCGCGCCGGTGGCGGTGAGCTGGGTCGGCCCGCCCGCGTCGAGCTTCGCGATGCCGAAGTCGAGCAGCTTCACGAAGTCCTCGACGCCGTGGCTCGAGACGAGGAAGACGTTGTCGGGCTTCACGTCGCGATGGACGATGCCCGCGCGATGCGCCGCGTCGAGCGCGGCGAGCATCTGGTGCGCGATCCACGCGACGCGCGCCGGAGGCAGACGCCCCGCCGCGCGGATCGCCGCGCCGAGCGTCTGTCCGGTGAGCATCTCCATCACGAGGAACGGCGGCTCGCCCGGCTGCGCGGAGAAGTCGGTGACCTGGACGATGTTCGGATGGCCCAGGGCGGCCGCCGCGCGGGCCTCGCGCTCGAAGCGCATCACCGCGTCGCCGGTCAGCGCGACGTCGAGGTGCAGGACCTTGATCGCGACCGGACGTCCGAGGTCGCGCTGCGTCGCCGCGTAGACGGTGCCGAACGCGCCGCGACCGAGCTGCTCGCCCACGAGGTAGCGGCCGCCGAGCACCCGCCCGCTGTAGCTCGGCCCGTCCCCGTTCATGGGCTCATCCTATCGCGGCGCGCATCGCGGGGTGACGCCGCGCGAG
>JBDHVD010000241.1:0-12636 GCA_039809525.1 Labilithrix sp.
CGTCGACTCGCCCTACGAGTCCGATGCGCGCACGATCCTCGGACACCTGATCCTCGAGGACACCCTCTCGTCGGCGCCGCGGCGCCCGTCGGTGGTCGTCGAGCTGATGAGCCCGGAGAACGTCGATCTGCTCGACACGCGCGACTCGGAGACGGTGATCACGCCGGTGATCCTCAGCCACATCCTCACGCAGGTGGCGCTGCGCCGCGAGCTGCACGCGGTGTACGTCGAGCTGTTCGGCACCGGCGGCGCGGAGCTCGTCCTCCGGACCCCGAGCGAGTACGCGCTCGAGGGGCGGGCGGTGACGTTCGCCGAGGTGCAGGCGGCGGCCGCCGCGGACGCGGAGATCGCGCTCGGCGTCCGCCGGCAGGACGGCGTGACGCTCGCTCCGGCGCGCGACGACCGCTGGACGTTCGTGGAGGGCGACCGTATCGTCGCCGTCACCCGCGTCGAAGAGGAGCGCCGATCCCGTGCCGACTGATGCATGCATCGTCCTCGCCCCAACGTCCGATCCCCGCGTCTTCCTCGCGCCGGACGGCACCCGCCACGCGCTGCCCGCCGGATGGGCGTGCCTGCCGCCGGGTGACGCCGCGTGGACGCGCCGGGTGAAGCTCGCCGGACCCTCGTGGGCGGTGGTGGAGAAGCGCGGTCGCAAGACGTTCTCGAAGGGCCTCTTCGCGCCGCGCGAGACGATCGAGGCCGTGCGCGCCGCGCTCGAGGCCGAGCGCGCGACGGACGCGTACGCGAAGAAGCGCACCGCGGACGTGGCGAGGCGCGAGCGCACGCAGACCGAGTACGTCGCGACGTTCGAGTCCGAGGTCGAGGCGTTCCTCCGCTTCTCGCGCGAGTGGACGCTGCTCGGCCGCGCCGTGGCGAAGAAGGTGGCCGCGCACGCCACGCCGGTCGGCAGCGGGACGGTGGCGCGCACGAAGCGCATCCCGGTCGCCGAGCGCGCGGAGGCGGCGGTGATCGCGTGGATGCGCCACCAGACGACCGCCTACGACCAGATGCGCATCCCGCGGGTGAAGGGCATGCGCCGCCAGGTCCGGCGCGAGCTCGCGCAGATCTCGCGCGCCGTGCTCGACCTCCACCGTCGCGACGTCCCTCACGGGATCGACGCCTGCCCGCTGTGCGCCGCCGTCGTCGGCGGCCAGCGGTAGTACAATCGATCCTCGTGGCCCGGTGGACTCCGCTCGCGCTCGTCTTCGTGGCGTCGTGCTCGACGAGCGAGCTCGTCGCCGAGCCCGTCGCTCGGCTCGACGCCTCCGCGCCGGAGGCCGCGTCCGCCGCCGACGGCGGCGTGGACGGCGAGGCGCCGCGCTGCACCATCGCCGACATCCCCGAAGGCACGGGCACGAGGTTCTGCGACCTGCCGGGCGCCGACGCCACGGTGGTGAAGGTCCCGCCCGAGTTCTGCGTCCGCGAGTTCACCACGACGCCGGTGCGCGAGGCGCGCGTGCTCCGGTTCGCGCCGAACGGCGACCTGTTCGTGGCCGCGCCGTCGGCGTTCACCGTCGGCGGCGCGACCGGTGGACCCGGCGCCATCGTGGTCCTGCCCGACGACGATCACGACGGACGCGCGGACGCGGTGCTGACGTACGCCGGACCTTCGCCGGGCGACGGGCGCGCGTGCGCGGAGCTCGAGGTCGACCCGGCGAGCCTCGCCTGCGTCCACGGCCTCCTGTTCGCCGACGACTACGTGTACTTTACACGTAGCAACGAGGTGCGCCGGATCCGGTACACCGCGGGCGACCGCGCCGCGCAGGTCGCGAGCGAGCTCGTCGCGAAGCTCGGCGGCGCGAGCATCCCCGACGTCCGCTGGACGCACACGCTCGAGCGGACGAAGGACGGGAGCATCTACGTCTCGCGCGGCCGCGGCGACTCGTCGGCGTGCAGCGAGGAGGAGATGACGCGAGGCGCGGTGTTCGCGCTCCACGTGGAGACGAAGCCGGCGCTGCCGCTCGTGCCCGAGGTCGTCGCCGACGGGTTCCGCAACCCGATGTACCTTCGCTGCTCGCCGTCGAGCTGCGGCGACTGCTACGCGAGCGAGCTCTCGGGCGACAACTGGGACGGCGTCGGCGGACGCGAGAAGCTCGCCCTGCTCGACAAGAAGGGCGAGAGCTGGGGCTATCCGTGCTGCGTCGGCGTCGATCAGCCGGCGCCCGACGCCACCGGGCACGGCTGCGGGAACGTCGGGCGCGAGCTCGTCTCGATCCCGCTCCACGACACGAACTTCGGCCTCGACTTCGATCGCGGCGGGTTCCCCGCGCCGTATCGCCACGGCGTGTTCGTCGCGCTGCACGGCGTGTTCACCTCGTTCGGCGGCACGGGCGTGGTGTGGCTCGAGACAGACGCGAGCACGCTGCGCCCGAAGGGCGAGCCGAAGATGTTCGCGAGCGGGTTCTCTCCCGAGGGAGGGCGCGCGACGGACGTCGCCTTCGCGCCCGACGGACGCCTGTTCATCGCCGACGACACGACGGGCAAGATCTACTGGGTCGCGCCGCGCACGCTCGCCGCGCCGAAGTAGAGCTCGAGCACGTGGCGTCCGGGGCCGCCGCACGCGACGGTGATCGCGTTCGACGGCAGCGGGGCGATCGACGCCGGAGCCCCGTCGCAGGTCGCGCGCTCGGCGGCGAGCAGCGTCCCGAGCGAGAGCCGATGCTCGTTCGTCGCCTCGCTGCCGAAGAACGTCACGCGGACGCGATCGCGCTCGCGCGCGATCGTCTCGACCCGCCCCGCGCAGGCCTCGACCCGCGCGCGCGAGAGCGCCGCGACGACGCCGGCGCGCTCGGTGGCGTTCCCCGAAGCGTCGTAGTCGAACACGCCCCAGCTCCCCTGGCTCGTCTCCTTCCACACCCAGAAGAACGTGCTCGCGCCGAGCTCGTCGGACAGCGCGGCGTGCCATCCCATGTACTCGGCGAACCGCGGGTCCGACGGAGGGAACCCGATCTCGGTGACCACGAGCGGCGCCTGCCAGGCCGCGGACTCTTCGCGCGCCGCCTCGTACGAGCGGCGCAGCTTGTCCTCGGTCACCGCGGCGCGCACCTCCGCCGAGCCGAATGCGGCGGTGTACCCGTGCGGGGCGTAGACCGTGCCCGGTCCGAGCGGGGCGTCGGGGATGTCGGCGCGGTCGGTGAAGTTGCGGATCGCGGGCGGCTCGAAGAGCACGAGCTTCTTCGGCGCCGCTGCCTGCACGATCGGGAGGAGCGCGGCATGGAACGATCGCAGCTGCGCGGAGCTCGCGAGCGGCTCGTTGAACAGCTCGAACCCGATCACGCCCGGGTGATCGGCGAACGCGGCCGCGACGTGCGCGACCATCTTGCCGAAGCGATCGCGCAGGCGCGCGCCCTCGGGCGACGGGCCGAAGAACGTCTCGAACGCGTCGAGCACGGGCTTCGACAGCCGGCGCTGATCGAGGTCGTCGAGCGGGCCTTCGAGCTTCTGCGGCGGCGGCGGGACGATCGCCCAGTAGGGCGCGCCGTCCTCGCCGATCTCCTTGCTGTACGCGTCCTGGTGGAAGTCGACGAGCACGTAGAGGCCGGCCGCGCGGGCGGTGTCGACCGCCGCGCGCACCCGCGCGAGGTAGCCCTCGTCGAAGCCGCCCGTCTCGGTGGGCTCGACGCCGCTCCACTGGATCGGCAGCCGGAGCGCGCTGAATCCGAGCTCGCGCATGCGCGTCGCGTCCGCCGCGCCGAACGGCGGGATCGCCTCGAGCGGCGTGCGCCCTCCGTCGAGGGCGACGTCGAACACGCCCTCCACGCGCGCGTTGATCCCGTGCAGGCGCACCTCGCGCCCGCGCTCGTCGACGAGCGCGCCGCAGCGGATCGAGAGCGGCGAGCCGTCGAACGACGGGCCGGGGCAGGGCGGAGGGGCGGGGGGCGGCTCGTCCGAGCCCGAGCTGCACGAGCCGAGCGCCACGGCGATGGCCAGCGTGGAGAGCGTCGTCCTCACGACGACGTCGTATAGGCGATCAGGGCGTGCTCGTGCACGTCTCCGCGGGGCGGATCACGCACGTGCCGGCGAGCGGCTTGCCCGCGAGGCGGTCCTCGAGGAAGTCGAGCCACTGATCGAACGCGTACGACAGCGGCTTGGTGTGCGAGGCGCCCGCGCACTCGAGGTACGAGAGCACGTGGCCCTGCGCGCACAGCTTCTCGAAGCTCGCGCGCTCGACGGTGTTGTTAACCAGGTCGTCGTTCTCCCCCAGGAGGAACATGCTCGGGACGTCGTCGAGCTTCGGCACCGACGTCGTCGGCAGGCTGTTCTCCGTCAGGTAGCACGCCCACGGCGCGAGGCCGCCGAACCCCGGCTGCGCGCCCGCGGCGAGGAACGCCGGGGTGAAGAGCGTCTCGCGCGTCACGCCGTCGAAGGCGTCGCTCGGCGAGCACGAGGTCGCGAGCGTCTGCGGGATCTTCGTGTCCCACGGCGCGAGGAAGGCCGAGGCGAGACCGTTCGGCGACGCGCCGTACCAGGACTCGAGCGTCGTCGCGACCGCGACCATGTTCTTCGTCGCGTTCACCCACGTCGCGAGCGCGGGCTTCGCCTGCCCGAGCAGATCGGTCGGCGGGACGTCCCAGACCGAGCCCTTGATCACCAGCTCCGGCGCATAGTGCGGCGCGTAGCGGTTGACGAACGCAGCCGCGTGTCCGCCCTGCGAGCCGCCCATGACGACCACGTCGCCCGGGGTGATCGACGATCCGGCGAGCGCCTTCTTCGCCGCGCGGACGGCGTCGAGCGAGGCGATCGCGGTCGGCTCCGCGACGAGGTACGGGTGGAGGAAGCCGGTGGGGGCGCCGAGGCTCTTCAGGCCGATGTAGTCGGGCGCGACCGCGACGTAGCCGAGCGAGGCGAACAGCGAGAGGAGCACGGAGGTGCCGTCGGTGAACCCGCCGAACGTGTCGTCGGCCACGCCCGCCGACGGCGAGCACGCGTCGTTGAAGCCCGCGGTGCCGTGGAGGACGAGCAGGATGGGGAACGTCTTCGCCGACGAGACGTCGGGGTAGGCGATGAGCGTCGTCGCGTCGACGAGCTTGCCTCGGTCCTGCGTCTGGTAGCGCACGAGGCGGCTCTTGGTGCCGTGCTTTGCGTACCGCCGCGTCTTGAACGCGCCCTTGTTCTTCGCCTCGACGATCGCGTAATTCAGCTCGAGCGGCGTATGGGACGCCTTCGACGAGCTCTCGAGCACGTCGCCGAGCGTCGTCGAGCTCGACCACTCGTAGGGCGCCGCCCCGCACTTCGCGCGCGACGACGCAGACGCGTCCTTGCCCGCGCCTGCGTCGGAGGCCGGCGTCGCGGGATCGGTCGACGCCGGAGGCGCGCCGCTCGACGCGCCGGCCGCGGGAGGATCGCCGCCCGCGGGAGGCGCGGCGTCGTTCGACACGGAGTCGCCGCACGCGAGGAGGGCGACGCATGCGAGGGCGGGGAGGCTGAACGACGGCGTTCGCATGGGGATAGAGCAATTACTCTAAAGCTCGGCCGCTGTCACGCCGGGCGCGGGGCGTCCTCGCCCGGCCGTCCTGGATCGCCCCGTGCTTTCGATCGGGGACATGCCGCGACCGCTGTCGTTCGCTGCAGCGCTCATCGGAGCGGCGTCCGCGCTCATGCTCTCGCCGGCGCGCGAGTCGGTCGAGCGCGGCGGTGCGACGACGCTCGACGGCGCGCTCGCGCGACGGCGGTCGGTCCGGACGTTCTCCTCACGCGCGCTGTCGCCGCAAGAGATCGGGCGCCTCGCCTGGGCGGCGCAGGGGATCACCGATGCGCCGTCCGGCGGGCGCACCGCGCCGTCCGCCGGCGCGCTCTACCCGATCGAGCTCTACGTCGTCGCGCCCGAGGGCGTGTTCCACTGGGCGCCCGAGAAGAGCGCGCTCGAGCGGCGGTCCCCGGACGATCGCCGCGCCGTGCTCGCACGTGCCGCCCACGGTCAGGACGCGGTGCGGGACGCAGGGATCGATCTCGTCCTCGCCGGCGTGCCCGCGAGGACCGCGCGGAAGTACGGCGCACGCGCGGAGCGCTACGTCCTGCTCGAGGCGGGGCACGTCGCGCAGAACGTGCTGCTCGAAGCCGTCGCGCTCGGCCTCGGTGCGGTCCCGATCGGCGCGTTCGACGACGCGGAGGTCGCGCGTGCCGTCGGGCTCGCGGAGGGGGAGGAAGCGCTCTACGTCGTGGCGGTCGGCTCGGTGGCGCGATGACGCGACGCAATCGGTGCGGATACGCCCCGCGGGGGATGCGGGGGCCCGCCGGCTGCTCTATACAAACCCTATGCATGCGGGGAGCACATGGATGAACGCAAGACGCGCGTGTTGATCGTCGACGACGACGCGGGCGACGGGTCCGCGCTCGGCCACCTCCTCCGGGCGGAGGGCTTCGTGGTCGCCGTCGCGGAGCACGGGCGGGCCGCGCTCCAGCGGATCGTTACCCACGGGCCGGACGTCGTGGTGAGCGATCTGAGGATGCCGATCATGGACGGTCTCGGCCTGCTCGACGAGCTCCGCGCGCGCGGCGTCGACGCGCCGGTCATCATGGTCACCGGGATGAACGACGTCCGCTCGGCGGTGGACGCGATCCGTCGCGGCGCCGCCGACTACCTGACGAAGCCGATCGACGCCGACGCGCTGCTCTTCGCCATCGAGCGCGCGCTGCGCACGCGCGATCTGCTCCGCGAGGCCGCGGCGCTCCGCCTGCGCAACGAGGAGCTCGTCGCCGAGACGGAGCGGAACGTCCGGGCGCGCGAGGAGCTGCTCTCGATCCTGGTGCACGACCTCCGCGGGCCGCTCGCGACCATCTCGCTCGCGAGCAGTCCGAGCAATGCGGACGACGACCCCGCGCGCGCGCTCGACATCGTGCGCCGCGCCGCTGCGCGAATGTCGCGCCTGGTCGAGGACCTCCTCGACGTCTCACGCATCGAGACCGGCGGGCTCGAGCTCGATCTCGCTTCGCACGATGCGTCGCGCATCGTGCAGGACGCCATAGGCGTGCTCGAGCCGAAGGCCGCCGCCGACGGCGTCCGGCTCGACGCGAACGTGCCGGCCGACTTCTCGGTCACGTGCGCGTTCGAGCGCCTCGTGCAGGCGCTCGTCAACCTCGGGTCGAACGCGATCGACGCGACGCCGGCGGGACACCGCGTGACGATCTCGGCGGAGCGCCGCGGCGATCGCGCGCTCTTCCGCGTCGAGGACGACGGCGCCGGCATCGCGCCCGATCACCTCGGGCGCGTGTTCGATCGCGGCTTCCGCACGTCCGGCGGCAAGCGTCGCGGCGCCGGCCTGGGCCTCGCGATCGTCAAGGGGATCGTCGAGGCCCACGGCGGATCCGTCCGCGTCGCGAGCAAGGTCGGCGCGGGCACGACGTTCGAGCTCGAGATCCCGCTCCTCGCGGCCGAGCACGCCTCCTGGCGCGTCGCCGCGGTGTGAGGTCACGGAGCGCGCGCAGCCGTCGTCGCGTCCCCGCGGTCGCGCACCTGCGTGCGCCCCTTCATCCGCGCGCAGCTCGCGCAGCAGTAGATCGCGCCCTGCTCCTCGACGCCGTGACCGAGCACGCGGCAACCGCAGTGCTCGCATGCGGGAGCGAGCTTGTGGGCCGCGCATTCGAAGCAGTCGAACGCGTACGTGCGGCCGTCCTTCTGCACGGTGAACGTCTTGTCGTAGTCGTTTCCGCAGGTGTCGCAGCGAGCCATCGTGACCTCCTCGTTCGCGGCGCATCTAGGGTGCAACCGACGCGCCAGCCGCGCGGCTCCGCTCGCCTTCGAGCAGCGCCGCCATCTGCCGGGCGTTCGTCACGGCGTAGTTCGAGTAGCAGTTGTTCATGAGCACGTGCACGGTGTCGGCGCGGTCCGCGAGCGTTCGGATCTTCGGCGTCCACTCGCGGAGCTCCCGCTCCGAGTACCGGTAGCGGAAGCGCTCCGCGGCGGTCGAGGTCGCCTTGTTCCACCGCGCGGCGCTGCGGCCGTGGAAGCGGACGAGCGCGACGCGGCTCGTCGCGGCGGCGATCGGCGGGACCGACGACGGAAAGCCCTGCGGCTCGTCCACGCACGTGTACACGAGGTCGGCGTCGCGCAGCAGCGCGAGCGTCCCCTCGCGATGGCGATCGTTCATCCACGTCTCGTTCCGGAGCTCGATGGCGATGCGGACGTCGGGCAGGAGGTCGCGGGTCTCGAGCACCTTGCGCTGGTTCTCGCGCGAGCACGGGAACCAGACCGGATACTGGAAGAGCACGAGCCCGAGCCGTCCTGCCGCGCGGAGCGGCTCGATCCCCGCGCGGAAGCGGCTCGCGATCTCGCGGACCATCGGCTCGCCGAGATCCTTCGGATAGACGTGCGGCTCGTCGCGCAGCGCGGGCGGGAGCGCATCGCGGAGGTCCGCCGGGAGCCGGTGCGGATCCGTGTAGTGCCCGGTCAGCGTCGCGAACGCCTTCAGGTTCATGATGAAGCCCTCGGGCGTGCGCTCGGCCCAGAGCTGCGCGTTCCGCTCGGTGGGGAGCGCGTAGTAGGTCGAGTCGTTCTCCACGATCGGGAACTGGGTCGCGTACCAGCGCAGCCGGTCCTCGGCCGTGTGGACGCTCTTCGGATACCAGCCGGACTCGAGCAGGGTCTTCTCGGTCCACGACGTCACCCCGACCTTGATCTCGCCTCGCATGTCCGGGCGAGGTTGCAAGCGTCCGGCCAGCGGCGCGCGTCTTGCTGCGCGGGACGCGAGGTGACGGCCATGATGTTCGAACGCATCCTGACGACCCACGCGGGGAGCCTCCCGCGACCGGCGAAGCTCCTCGAGCTCTTCCATGCGGCGGGCGAGCACGACGGCGTCCTTGCAGCGGCGGTGCGCCAGTGCGTCGATGCGCAGCTCGCGGCGGGCATCGACATCGTCAGCGACGGCGAGATGAGCAAGCCGAGCTACGCGACGTACGTCGCCGATCGCCTGTCGGGCTTCCGCGGCGACGGGCGGATGCCGAGCCCGGCCGATCTCGAGGAGTTCCCGGATCAGGCGAGTCGCGTGCTCGCCGACCCGGGCGTCGTCGCGCTGAGGACCCCGGCGTGCACCGGACCGATCGCCTACCGGGGCGAGGCGGCGCTCGAGCGCGACCTCGGCAACCTGCGCGACGCGCTGGCCGGACATCGCAACGAGGCGTTCGTCTCCGCGGCATCGCCGGGCGTGATCGCGCTGTTCCTCGAGGACCAGTACTACGCGACGGAGGACGCGTATCTCGACGCGCTCGCGAGCGCGATGCGCGAGGAGTACCTGCGGATCGTCCGCGCCGGCTTCCTCCTCCAGATCGACGCGCCCGATCTGGCGATGGGACGCCACATGCGCTGGCTCGGTGCGTCCGTGGAGGCCTTCCGGCGCGCGGTGGGACGCAGCATCGCGGTGATCGACGCCGCGACGAGCGACATCCGACCCGAGCGCATGCGCCTCCACGTGTGCTGGGGGAACTACGAGGGGCCGCATCATCGCGACGTGCCTCTCGAGCAGATCGCCGACCTGGTCGTGCGCGCGCGCCCGGCGCACCTCTCGTTCGCCGCCGCGAACCCGCGCCACGAGCACGAGTGGCGCGTCTGGGAGCGGGTCCACCTCCCGGAGCACAAGGTGCTCGTGCCCGGCATCATCGACTCGACGACCAACTTCATCGAGCACCCGGAGCTCGTGGCCGAACGCATCCTGCGCTTCTGCGACGTGGTCGGCTCCGATCGCGTCATCGCCGGCACCGACTGCGGCTTCGGCACGTTCGCCGGGCAGGCGGCGGTCGACCCCGCGATCGTCTGGGCGAAGCTCGCCGCGCTCGCCGAGGGCGCGCGCCTCGCGACGTCCGTGCTCCGGCGGAAGACGGCGGCCAAGGCCGCCTCGCTCGAGGCGTGGCCGTGAGCACGCCGTCCGCAGCGGCGAAGCGCGCGGCGGACCTGCGCGAGCGCATTCGCCGTCACGACCATCTCTATTACGTCCTCGATCGGCCGGAGATCGCCGACGCGGAGTACGACGCGCTCGTCCACGAGCTCGCCGGGATCGAGCGCGAACACCCCGAGCTCGTCACCCCCGATTCGCCGACCCAGCGCGTGGCCGGGGAGCCGTCGCCGCTGTTTCGCGCGGTCCGGCACCACGCGCCGATGCTCAGCCTCGACTCGAGCGCGGACGACGCCGACGCGGAGGCGTTCGGTACGCGCGTGCGCCGCGTGCTCGGCTCGCGCGCGCGGTGGGTGGCCGAGCCGAAGCTCGACGGCACGTCGATCGAGATCGTCTACGAGGAGGGCGTCCTCGTCCGGGCCTCGACCCGGGGCGACGGCGTGCGCGGCGAGGACGTGACCGCGAACGTGCGCACCATCCGCGCGGTGCCGCTGCGCCTCCGGGGGACGTCCGGATCGATCCCACGCCTGCTCGCCGTCCGGGGCGAGGTACTCATGCCGCTCGCCGCGTTCCGCACGCTCGCGGCGCGCCTCGCCGAGGCGGGGGAGGAGCCGTTCGCGAACCCGCGCAACGCCGCGGCGGGCTCGCTCCGCCAGCTCGACGCGCGGATCACCGCGCGCCGCGAGCTGACGGTGATCTTCTACGACGTCCTCGCGATCGAGGGAGGCGAGCGGCTGCGTACGCACTGGGCGGTGCTCGAGAGCCTCCAGCGCTGGGGGCTGCCGACGAGCCCGCTGAACCGCCGGCTCGATCGCTTCGAGCAGGTGTTCGAGTACAAGGCGGACCTCGAACGACGGCGCGACGAGCTGCACGTCGAGATCGACGGCATCGTGGTGAAGCTCGACGACCTCGCCTCGCGCGACGAGCTCGGCACCACCTCGCGCCATCCGCGCTGGGCGATGGCGCTCAAGTTCGCTCCTCGCGAGGCGGTCACCAGGCTCCTCGACGTGAAGGTGCAGGTCGGGCGCACCGGCGTCCTCACCCCGATCGCGCTGCTCGCGCCGATCGCCATCGGAGGCGTGCGCGTCTCGCGCGCGACGCTCCACAACCGGGAGGAGATCGCGCGCAAGGACGTCCGGCCGGGCGACGCGGTGAAGGTGGTGCGCGCCGGTGACGTCATCCCCGAGATCGCGGGACGCGCGGGCGACGGCGGCAGGCGGAAGCCGCCGTTCCACATGCCGGCGAAGTGTCCGTCGTGCGGCGCGCGCATCGTCGCGAAGGGCCCCTTCGACGTCTGTCCCAACGCCCTCGCGTGTCCCGCGCAGCTCGAAGGGCGCATCCGTCACTTCGCCTCGCGCGAGGCGCTCGACATCCAGGGGCTCGGGCCGAAGACCGCACGCGCGCTCATCGAGCGCGGCATGGTGAAGGACGTCGCCGACGTCCTCGCGCTCGACGAGTCCGACCTGCAGCAGGTCGAGCGCTTCGCCGAGGTCTCGGCGGGCAACCTCGCGCGCGCGATCGAGAAGGGCAAGCACACCACCCTCGAGCGCTTCCTGTTCGCGCTCGGCGTCCCCGGCGTCGGCCGCAGCACCGCGCGCGACGTCGCGGAGCACTTCGGCACGCTCGACGCGCTCCGGCGCGCCCCCGCCGGCGAGCTCGACGCGATCCCGGGCGTCGGGAGCGAGCTCGCCTCGGCGATCGCGTCGTTCTTCCGGGAGCCGCACAACGCGCGCGTCGTCGACCGCTGCCTCGACCACGGCGTGGTGCTCGAGCGCGCCGCCGGGCGCCGCGCGGCCGGCGGACCTCTCGCGGGCAAGACGGTGGTGCTGACGGGCGCGCTCTCGTCGATGACGCGCGGCGAGGCGGAGGAGCTCGTGCGGACGCTCGGCGGCCGACCCTCCTCGAGCGTCACGTCGAGGACGGACCTCGTCGTGGTGGGCGAGGAGCCGGGCGAGAAGCTCGCGCGCGCGAGGGAGCTCGGGAAGGAGACGATCGACGAGGACGCCTTCCTCGCGCTCGCTCAGGCGGGACGCGGCGCAGGCGCGGCGCCGCGCGGCGCGCCGACGTGGAGCTCGAGCCAGCGCGCGAGGTCGCGTCGCGAGAGGATGCCGACCAGGAGCTCGCCCTCGAGCACCGGGAGCTGATCGACGTCGAGCTCGGCCAGCTTGCGCAGCGCCGCCTCGGCCGCGGTCCCCGGACCGACGACCGCGAGGCGCTCGCGCGGCGTCATGATCGCCGTCACCGGGGTGGTGTCCCATGCGTTCTGCGCGAGCTTGCGCACGTCGCCGACGCAGACGAGGCCGAGCAGGCGCCCGTGCACCACGACGGGGAACGCGTGCTCGCTCGAGCGCATGAACCACTCGTTCACCACCGCGCGCACGCTCGTCTCGGGCGGGATGACGAGCCCCGTGCGGCGCATCAGCTGCGCGACGGGCACGCCCTCGAGGACCTCCTGCACCACGAGCGCGCCGAAGCTCCGCTCCGCGGCCGACGCGAGGAACCAGCCGATGAACGCGAGCCAGATGCCGCTGCCGGGGCCCTGTCCGAGCAGCGGGATGCGCGCGCCGAACGCCATCGCGATGCCGAGGAGGACCAGCGTCCACCCGAACGCGCGCCCCACCGCCGAGGCGGCGAACGTCGCCTTGTGGAGGTCGCCGGTCAGCTTCCAGATCGCCGCCCGGAGCACGCGTCCGCCGTCGAGCGGGAAACCGGGGATGAGGTTGAAGAGCCCGACGAAGACGTTGATCGGACCGAGCCAGAAGAACAGCGTGGACATCGGCCCGAGCGCGGAGAGCGTGGCCAGGAAGCCGAC
>JBDHVD010000242.1:0-12604 GCA_039809525.1 Labilithrix sp.
GAGCGCCACGCCCGACGCGGTCGCGCCGGACGCGAGCGCGACCGCGACGGCGACCTTCGTCGCGAGGCCGATCGACGATGCGCTCGTCGCGGCGGCGGCGCTCGTCTTCGCCGCGGTGACCGACGCGGCCCCGGTGCCGGCGGCGATCGCCACCCGCGCGGCGATCTTCGCGCGCACGCGGGCCGCGTCGCGGTCCGTCGGATCGTCGCCGCCGGAGGCCGCGTCGATCAGCGCGCGCGCGTCGGGGCCGAGGCCGCTCATCGCATCCTCCATTCGTCGCGCGCGCGATGGCGCGCGACCGCCTGCTCGAACTCCTGCCGCGCGATGCGCAGGCGCGCGTAGGCCGTGTTCAGGTTGATCCCGAGGGCCTCGGCGATCTCCGGCATCGTCATCTGCTCGAGCTCCGCCATCACGAACACCTCGCGCCGCTCGTCGTCGAGCTCGTCGAGGAGCCGATGGAGCACGCGCACCGCCTCGGCGCGCTCGGCGCTCTCCGCCGGGCTCGCGGTGGTCGCGCGCATCTCGTCCGGATCGACGGCGGCGTCCGCCTCGGTCGGGCGGCGCTTCGCGGCGCGACGATGATCGCGCACCACCCGCAGCGTGATGCCGAAGAGCCAGGTCCGGAGCGACGATCGGCCCTCGAACCCGGCGAGGCGGCGGTGGACGATCACGAAGACCTCCTGCACGACGTCGTCGAGGGCCGACTCGCGGACGCCGAGCCGCCTCGCGCCGCGCCACACGAACGCGAAGTGCTCGCGATACACGTCGTCGAACGCGAGCGCCTCCGGCCGCGACGGTGCCGCGGCAGGCACGACGCGCTCGAGAGCCGCCTCGGATCCCACGATGATTCGGAGGTGAGTGGAGGCGCTCACGGCGATCCGTCACAAAAACGTGAGCTCCGCACCGACCGATGCGCGGAGCCCGATCGGCGGGGCCCGGTGGACGATCCCCTCGTTCTCGACCGCGAACGTCGGCCGTGAGAGCGGCACGAGCGCATCGGCGCGCACCCGGAGCGCGAGCCACGCGCCGACGGGCATCCGTGCGAGCGCGCCGCCGTCGGCCGACACCCAGCGCGCGCTCGCATCGTAGTTGTCCGTCGCGCCGAACCCGCTCGCGGAGACGAGGTGAAGCGACGCCCCGAGGCACGGCGCGAGGTCGACCGACCGCCGCACGATCGCGTGGCAGGCGCCCGCGCCGAGCGACGTCATCGAGAACCGCGCGCCCGCCGTCGAGCCCGGCACCGTGCGCGACTGCGCCGTCCAGGCCGCCGCGCCCGCCTCGATCCGGAGCGCGCCGGGCGTCCACGCGACCGATCCGCCGCCGCCGAGGGCAGGCGAGGGGAGCGTGGTCGGGTCCGCCGCTCCCCACGCGCCGATCGCGAGCGCCGGAGCGCTCGGCGCCCGGCGGCGAGGCGGCTCCGGCGTCGATCGCTCCTCGGCGACGACGGGGAGCGACGGCGGAGCTTCCGCCGGCGGCGCCGGTGCGGAGGCTTCGGGCGGGTCCGTCGTCGTCGCGCTCGCGGGAGGCGGCGCGCTCGAGGTCGGCGGCGGCGCGTCCTCGAAGGGCGGCACGAGCGCGAGGGCGAGGATCACCGCGGTCGCGTCCGCGAGGGCCGCGCAGGTGTCGGCCTCGATCGTCCGCTCGCCACGTACGTCGCCGCGCCGCGTCCGGAGCGTGACCGACCAGCGCGACGATCGTGCGACGACCGCTTCGGCCTCGATCGGAGCGCTCGCTCCGGGCGGAGCGCCGCGCAGCGCGGCGGCGCGGACCGACGCGGCCGTCGGGCATTCGCCCGGCGCGCTCCACGTGAGCCGGAGCGGATCGTCGGCGCGCGCGGTGCTCGCGACGAGGAACGTCGCGAGGGCCACGAGGAGACAGCCGACGACACGCATCGGCGCCGTCGTCCTTCAAGGGACGTGCCGCCAGCTCTCGCTCGTGATTCCCGCACGTTGCGTCACCTGTCGTGTGCCGTCTGGTGCCAGACCTCGGCTCCGGAGGAGTCAGGGCGGCGCGCCGGTGGTCACCTGCGCGAGCTTCGTCCAGAGGTGCTCGCCGTAGAAGCCGAGCAGCGCACCGATCGCCACGACGACGAGCAGGAGCGCGAGCGAGAGCGGGGACCGTCGCGGCGTCGCGGCCGGGCGCGGCACCGGTCGCTCGTCGACGGGCGGCGAGACGTGCCGCGTGGCCGGCGGTGGGCTCGCGACCGGCGCCGGCGCGGGCTCCGTCGGACGCTCCACGGCGCGATCGCGCGTCATCGCCCAGAGCGCGCAGACGGGCCGCGTCGCATCCTCGTCGTCGAAGTCCGCGCCGACGAGCGCCGGGAGCGTCGGCGGCGTCGACGGTGGCGGAGGCGGTGCCGAGGAGACGATGCGCAGATACGAGCGGCGGATCATGAGCTCGTCGCCGAGCCGCGACTCGAGGTACTCGCTCACGCGATCGCGCGTGCAGTCGATCTTTCCGGTCGCGACGAGATCGGCGATGGCCCTGGCGAACGCGCTCGCGGTCGCGATGCGGGCGTCGCGCGAGGGCGCGAGCGCACGCAGGCACAGGAAGTGGAGCTCGCTCGCGAGCCGCGACGTCTTCGGCAGCGCGGGGACGCGCGCATGCGTCACCGCGAACAGGACGTCGTCGCGCGGTCCGGCGAAGAGCCGCTGTCCGGAGAGGAGCTCCCAGAGGAGCACCCCGACGGCGAACACGTCGGTGCGCTCGTCGACGTCGTCGCCCAGCCACTGCTCGGGCGCGAGATACCCGAGCTCACCGCGCTCGGGCGGACCGCCGTGATCTTCGACGCGGAGGCCGCCGAGGTCGGCGATGCGCGCGCGCCCGTCGGCACCGACGAGCACCGCCGACGGGCACAGCCGGCCGTGGATCCGGCGCGGCACCGCGCGGCCGTAGACGGCATGGAGCGCCTGCAAGCCCTCGAGGACGTCGAGGACGATGCGGAGCGCGATCGGGACGGGGATCGCGCGTTCGTTCGGCGGCCGGCGTGCGGCCTCGTCGAGGAGCTGAGCGAGGCTCTCGCCGTCGACGTGATCGGTGACGAGGAACGTCCCCGACCTCCGGACGACGACCTCGTGCACGCGGACGAGACCGGGCGCGGAGATCTGCATCAGCAGCGGCGCGTGGTCGAGAGCGGGCGCGCGCTCTCCCGGCCCGGCGATCTCGACGATGGTCCGGATGCGTGCCGGGCCTTCGCTCCGCGGCGCCGCCTCGACCACCACGAGATCGTCGTCGATGCCCCGAGCCGAGGGCACCCGATGGACCGTGCCGTGCCAGCCGAACGCGTCCTCGTCGAGCTCTCGCGCCAGTTGCGTCACGCTCGTCGTCGTGCGCGGCGCGTGCCAAGGGGGGAGCGTCGCGCGCGCGTGTGTCCGATCCATGCGATCCGAACCGGGTGTGATCGCATCGTTCGCACCTGGGAAGCGTTCGATCGCGGTCGCGCGATCCGGCTCACGCGCGGCCGCGGCTCCGGCCCGTGGTCACGCCTCCCGCGATGAGATGCGCCACCCGGAGCGGCTCGGGGATGTTGCCGTGGAGCGTCGTGGCGAGCACGATCCGCCGGGCCTCCTCGAGCGTGAGCCCGACGCGCTGCACCCAGAGCCGCGGCGACGGTGTGGTGATCCCCGAAGGACGGCGCTTCTGCGCGCGGCGCGAGGTGCCGAGCGCCTCGAGCACGCCGGCCCTCTCGATCAGCCGCCACTTCTTCGCCGCGCCCGGGACCCGCGGACGATCGGGCGGATCGCCGCTGAAGAGCGCGCGGTGCACCGCGTCCATGTCCGGCGGCCGCCGCACGACGACGAGCACCGGGACCGCGAGCGCGTTCGAGAGCGCGTGGATGTCGACCACGTTGAACCCGCCGACGGCGATGCCCTGGAGCATCACCGCCTGGATGCTCTCGCCGAACTGGCTGGCGCGCACGATCTCCGCCATGCGCCGGGCGGCGTCCGCGCCGTCGCGGCGGATGCGCCCGGCGACGACGCCGTCGAGGCGCGTGCCCGAGCAGACGGCGCCGACGAGGAGCACGTCGCCGCGATGCTCGCGAGGGAAGGGCGCGTCGTCGAAGCCGATGACGTTCAATCGGCGCGCTACTCTACCTCGATCGTGATGTCGTAGTTGCTGCAGCTCTGCGCCTTGTCGAGGCGGCGGATGCGGACGAGCACGGTGCCGTCGTCGTCCGACGTGCCGTCGCAGTCGGTGACGCTGGTGACGCTCGCGCTCGGCGCCTCGCTCATGCACCCGGGCCCGGGCGCGACGTCCTTCTCCGTGACCACGGTCCCCCGCCCGCACTCGAAGTTCGGCTGCGGCGTGCCCGTCGTGCACGTGAACCACGTGGTCACCTCGTAGCCCTCCGGCGCCGAGACGGTGACGATGGGATCGCCGCCGAGCCCGCGGTCCTTGGCGCGGAGGCGGAAGAAGTCGACGTCCGAGCCGGTGGTGATCGACAAGACGAGGTTCGTCTTCGAGTCCGGATCGTCGGTGAACTCGCCGAGGTCCTTGGCCGTGGCGGGCGTGTCGTTGCCCTCGTACTTGTCGGGATCGCACGGCGGGCCCGAGGTGGACGACGAGCAGGCCGCCGAGAGAAGCATCGATGCAGCGCACAAAACGACGAGGGCGATCCTCATGCGGTCGAGGATCGCCCATCGTGGGCTCGATGCCAACTATATCTGTTGGTATCGTCAGGACGTCGCGGGCTTCGCCCCCGGCTACGAAGTCGCCGGCTTGGGAGGCCCGCCGAAGATCGACGCGGCCTTGCGCTTCTCGGCCTTCGCCTTCTCCTTCTCGGCGTAGGTCGGGATGACGACCCTCTGGCGCGGGACGATCTCGCGGCCCTCGAAGAGCGCCTTCAGGTCCTCGGCGTCGAGCGTCTCGTGCTCGAGCAGCGCCTTCGCGATCGCCTCGACGCGGTCCTTCTTGTCCGTGAGGAGCGTGCGGACCTTCTCGTACTGCTCGTCGACCAGGCGGCGGACCTCCTGATCGATCTCGCGCGCCGTCTGCTCGGAGTAGTCCTGGCTGCGCTGCGTGTAGTCCTTGCCGAGGAAGACCGAGCCCTCTTCACTGCCGTAGGCGAGCGGTCCGAGCTTCGACATGCCGTACTCGCAGACCATCGCGCGGGCGATGCTCGTGAGCTGGCGGATGTCGTTCGACGCGCCGGTGGTGAGCTTGCCGAAGAAGAGCTCCTCGGCGATGCGGCCGCCGAGCGCCGACTGGATCTGCGCCTCGAACTGCTCCTTCGTGCGGCCGAGGATGTCGCCCTTCGGGAGCGGCATCGTCAGGCCGAGCGCACGGCCGCGCGGGATGATGGTGACCTTGTGGACGGGATCGTGGTGCTCGTTCGCGATCATCATGACCGCGTGACCGGCCTCGTGGACCGCCGTGTTCCACTTCTCCTCTTCGGTCATGACCATCGAGCGGCGCTCGTTGCCCATGAGGACCTTGTCCTTCGCGAGCTCGAAGTCCGCCTGGCTCACCGCGTCCTTGTCCTGACGCGCGGCGAGGAGCGCCGCTTCGTTGACGAGGTTCTCGAGGTCGGCGCCGGCGAAGCCCGGCGTGCCGCGCGCGGTCACCTCGAGGTCGACGTCGGGCGAGAGCGGGACGCGCTTCGTGTGGACGCGGAGGATCGCCTCGCGGCCGCGCACGTCCGGACGGTTGACCGTGATGCGGCGGTCGAAGCGGCCGGGGCGGAGGATCGCGGGGTCGAGGACGTCGGGGCGGTTGGTCGCCGCGATGATGATGACGCCGTCGTTCGACTCGAAGCCGTCCATCTCGACGAGGAGCTGGTTCAGCGTCTGCTCGCGCTCGTCGTGACCGCCGCCGAGCCCGGCGCCGCGGTGGCGGCCGACGGCGTCGATCTCGTCGATGAAGATGATGCAGGGCGCGTGCTTCTTGCCCTGCTCGAACAGGTCGCGCACGCGGCTCGCGCCGACGCCGACGAACATCTCGACGAAGTCCGAGCCCGAGATGCTGAAGAAGGGCACGCCCGCCTCACCGGCGATCGCACGCGCGAGGAGCGTCTTGCCCGTGCCCGGCGGCCCGATCATGAGCACGCCCTTCGGGATGCGTCCGCCGAGGCGCTGGAACTTCTTCGGATCCTTGAGGAAGGCGATGATCTCCTCGACCTCGTCCTTCGCCTCCTCGACGCCCGCGACGTCCGCGAACGTGATCTTGTTCTGCGAGTCCGAGAGCATGCGCGCCTTGGACTTGCCGAAGCTCATCGCCTTTCCGCCGCCTGCCTGGAGCTGCCTCATGAAGAGGAAGAACATCAGGATCAGGAAGGCCATCGGGATGAGCGTGATGATCGTGCTCGACCAGAAGGGCGACTGGTCTTCCTTCTCGAAGAAGACGCGCGGCGCCGGCACTTCCTTGTTGTCGGGCTTCAGGTTCGAGAGGAGGGCCTCGTCGGCGAGGGGCCCGACGGCCACCTTCACGTGGTTGCCCTTGCTCGGGTCGGCGCCGCGCAGCTTGTAGCTGTACTCGCGGTCCTTGATGTTGACCTGATCGACCTTGCCCTGGTGGACCTCGGCGACGAAGTCGCTGAAGGCGACAGGGTCACGCTTCTCGGCCGGGGTCAGGAACTGCCAAATCGTCAGGAACATGACGATCAGGACGACCCAGAGCAGCAGCGTCTTGTGCGATTGCTTCACGATGACCTCGGACCTTCAAGGCTACTACGTCAGATGCCCTCCATCGAGGGCAGGATTCGCCTGAGATTTGTCTTTTTGCCTCGCTCGGGCTTCTTCGACAGGCTAGCTCGGTCGCGGAGGAGGTCGAGCCGAGCCGTGCTTCATGGACGCACGTGCGCACGCGGGGCGCTGGCGGCAAGGTCGCACCTGATCCATTCGGGCGATCCGGACCGTCGGGCCGATCTCACGACTTCGGGGTTCGGGGCTTCGGCGCGCGGGCACGTTCATCACGGGACACCACCAGCCCCCCGGGAAGCCAGACCCGCGCCGAGGTCGATCCGGAGAGCGCGAGCGCACGAAGTGCCTGTTGTGTGCGGCGCGGGAGGCCGGCGATCCAATCGGCGGCGGCGTCGAGCTTGTCGTCGACGCGCTCATCGGGGCGCGTCGCCGCGCCTCGGTCGACGATCGCGGTGAGCTCGTCGGCGACCGCCTCGAGGTGCCGGACGATGCCCGGGCTGAGCTCTTCGAGGAGGGGCAGCACCTCGCGTCGCACCCGGGTACGGAGGTAGCGCGGGTCGTCGTTCGACGGATCGGCGGCGTACCCGATCGCGCGCCGCGTCAGGTGCGCGACGATGTCCGCCTTGCGCGCGCGGAGGAGCGGACGGATGACCTCGACGGACGAGGCGGCCGGCGCCGGACCACGCGGCGGCATCGCCGCGAGCCCGCGCGCGCCGGCTCCGCGGAGCAGGCGCAGGAGCACCGTCTCGGCGCGATCGTCGGCGTGGTGGGCGGTCGCGATCGCGCGCGCGTCCGCCGCCTCC
The DNA here is from genome assembly GCA_039809525.1 of Labilithrix sp. Classification (GTDB taxonomy): domain Bacteria; phylum Myxococcota_A; class Polyangia; order Polyangiales; family Polyangiaceae; genus Labilithrix. The sequence continues at coordinate 7,442 of JBDHVD010000242.1, forward strand.
GCCGCCGCGACGAGCGCCCGCCATCGCGCGACGCGCGCGCGCGCCTGGAGGTTGCCTCCGCGCGCGACGCTCACGCGCGTGCGCCCGAAGGGGATCTCCCGGCGTCGGGCGTGCGCCTCGGCGCCGTCGAGCTCGCGCGACGCCTCCGCCCGGAGCCCGTGGTCGACGCCGTGTGCGTGCACCCGGAGCGCGAACGACGCGGCGAGATCGGCCATCACGTCGAGCAGCGCCATCGAGTCGGGGCCGCCGCTCACCGCGACGATCACCGCCGAGCCGGCGGCGAGCTTCGTCTCGCCCGCGAGCGCGCGCCGGGCGAGGGTGCGCAGCGAGGGCGCGCGCGCCGTCACCTGCGCGCCTTCGGTGGGACGAGCGCCGCGATCGTCTCGACGTGGCTCGTCTGCGGGAACATCTCGAACGTCTCGATCGCCGCCGGCGCGTACCCGGCCGCGGCGAGCACGCCGAGATCGCGTCCGAGCGTGGGCGGATCGCACGACACGTACACCACCGCGGGCAGCGGCCGCGACGCGAGCGCGGCGGCGATCTCCTTCGCGCCCGTACGCGGCGGATCGAGCACCACCAGCCGTGCGTCCTTCGGGATGAGGGAGCGCGCGGCGTCCGCCTCCACGACCTTGCCCGCGAGCCCGCGCGCGGCGAGGTTCGCGCGCGCGGCTTCGCACGCCTCGCGTCCGATCTCGATCGCGGTCACCGCGCGCGTCCGCGCGAGCAGCACGGTGAGGTTCCCCGCGCCCGCGTAGAGCTCGATCGCGGGCGCGCCGGGCGCGATCGCGTCGGCGAGGGCGACGGCGCGGCGCGCGAGCAGCGCATTGCCCTCCTCGGTCGCCTGCGAGAAGCCGCCGGGCGCGAGGCGCAGCGGCGCGCCGTCCGCGCCCGCGATCCACGGCGTCGGATCGCCGATCGTCGCCGGGACCTTCACCTCGCCCGCGTACACGCGCGCGCCCGCGAGCGCGCCGTCCTGCACCGCGCGCTCGATCCGCCCGAACACCGCGCCGGGCAGGTCGCCCGACCAGCGCAGCTCGAGCACCGCCTGGCGGCTCGCGCCCGGTCGGCCGAGCGCGAGCTGCGCGTCGCCGCGTCCCTTCGCGCCCTCGAGCAGGGCCGCGAGCGAGCGGCGCGCGGCGTCGAGCGCGGGATCGAGGACGAGGCACGTCTCGACCTCGACCGGCTCGCGCGACCGCCGCGCGTACATGCCGACCACCACGCGCCCCCGGCGCGCATCGACGTGGACGCGCGCGCGCGTGCGATCGCCGCGCGTCCGCGTCGCCGCGTGGGCCACCACCTCGGTGCCCGCCCACGCCGCCGGCAGCACGCTCGTCACGATCGCCGCGTGCGCGCGCGCCTGCTCCTCGGGCGACAGATGCATCCAGTCGCACCCGCCGCACCGCTCGTACCAGGGGCACTCCGGCGAGACGCGATGGGCGCTCGGAGCGAGCACCTCGAGCACGCGGCCGCGCGCGGGCCTTCGCGAGAGATCGGCCTCGACGCGCACGCGCTCGCCGCGGGCGACGCCGGGCACGAACACCGCGCGGCGCTCGCCGTCGATCGTGCAGATGGCGACGCCTTCGCCACCGGGAGAGAGCTCCGCGATCGTGGCCTCGAGCCGGCGCATGGTCACTGCGTGCACGCGAAGATCGCGTAGCCGCCGGTGTGATCGTTGTTGTTGAGGACCTTCGCCGTCGTCCACACCACGGCGACGCGCGTGTCGGTCGCGGCGACGGAGACGCGACCGTCGCGGATGGTGTTGATGCCGGAGATGCGCGGCTCGCGCGCGAACGAGAGGTTGCGCAGCGGGACCGGCGTCGTCGAGGCGCTTCCGTAGACGTGGAGCGCGAGCGCGCCGGGCTTCATCGCCACGAAGTACGCGCGGTCGCCCTGGACCGCGACGTCGACCGCGGTGACCTTGCCCTGGCCGTCGACGGAGAAGCCGTTCGTCACCGCCGGCGCGTCCTTGTTCAGGTCGAACGCGCGGAACGTCGCCGAGCGGCCGGGGCCGCCGCCGTCGCTGATGACGAGCACGCGCGAGCCGCGCGCGGCGATCGAGCCGACCTCGCCGGGAAACACGATCGGGGCGCGTGGTCGGTTCGTCGCGGCATCGAGCTCGGTGAGCGCGGTCGCGGCCGGCACCACGAGCAGGCGCAGCGTGGGATCGTCCGAGCCGCCGGCGTCGACCGTGCCTCCGCCGCCCTCGGCGCCGGCGTCGACGGGGGCGGGCTGCGCGACGGCGCCCTTCCCCGCGGCGAGCAGCGCGAGGACCGACTCGCTCGCGGCCACCCACGCGTCCGACAGGCCGGCCGTCGCGCCGCCGAACGTGCCGAGCGTCGGCGCGTCCGCCCGCGCGACGCCGACGATGCCCTTCGTCGCGTCCATGTTCGCGATGCGCGCGATGCCGCCCTCGGTGTAGACGACGACGTTGCCCGCGCTCCGCGTCGCCACCGGGCGCGCGGGCGACAGGAGCACGCGCGTGTCGTTCGGGGACGTCGAGACGAGGAACGGTCCGACCTCGGGCGTCGTCTTGAAGTTGAGGAGCTCGAGCGCGGGCTTCGCCCCGCACGGCGCGCGCGCGAGGGCGATCATGCCGCTGTCGCCGTTGATCGCCACGCCGACGCCGTCGCTCTCCTCCGAGTTCGCGCAGCGGCCGGGGAGGCCGGGGCGGAGCGGATCGGGCGCGCCGCCGCCGCTGTCGAGCGGGAGGATGGTGAGCCGCGCGCCGGCGCCGTTCGGATCGACCTCGCGATAGACGGCGACGAAGCCGTCCGGCGTGGCGGCGACCGCGGGGGCGCTGACGAGCGTGCCGCCGCCGCCGACCGGGTTCGCGAGCGGCCCAGAGCCGAGCAGCTCGAGCGAGCAGCCCGCGCCGACGCTCGGATCGGCGTTGTCGTTGGCGGGGACGCACCGCGCCGCCTGGCACGACGCGCCCACGCCGCATGCCCCGGTCGGGCTGTCGACCTCGGCCATCGGCACGAGCACGCTGTCGGTCTCGCCGACGTCGGCCTCGACGCATCCGGTCGCGAGCACCGCGCAGTCGTCGCCGCGCGCGACCGCGGCGAAGGCGTACGACGCGCGCGGGATGTCGCCGACGCGCGGGCCGGTCTTGTCGTCGCGCTTGAACGCCACGCGCGTCGTCGCCCCGTCGGGGATGCCGCCGCCGAGCAGCGGGCGGAGCGCGTTGCACTTGGCATCGCGGAACGCGCCGACCTCGAACCAGGCCGTCGTGTCGGTCAGCGAGGAGGGCAGGGCGATCTCGAAGCCGATCTCGGGCTTCCCCCGGCACGCCGCGGCCGGCACGACGAGCGCGGCGACCAGCAAGAGCGCGCGAAGAACGGTCCTCATCGACGGAAAGCCGGCCCGGGCAGACGGCGGGCCGTTCCGGAATAGTGGGCCGTCTCGGCGATTGGAGCAACTGGAGCTTGCCGGCTGGGGTCAGGGCTCGACGTCGCGGTTGGGGACCGCGTCGAGGATGTCCTGGATCGACGTCGTCACCGGATCGGGCTCGGCGGTGCCGTCGCACGCGCTCGCTTCCTCCAGCAGCGGCGCCGGACGCGCCGGCGCGCGCGACTCCGGACGCGCCGCTCTCCGACCCCGGGCCGCGACCGCCGCGCGCGGCGCGGCCAGAGGCTCGAGCGCGGGCCGAGCTCCGCCGTCGTGCACGTCGCTCGCCTCGTTCGGCGACGCGCTCGCCGAGCGGACGTCGCCCTCGCCCCGCCACACGAGCACGCCCGCGGCAGTCGCCGCGGCCGCGACGAGCGCGACCGCGCGCGGCCACCGTCGCGCCGTGAGCCCGGGGATCGCCTTGGGCGCCGCGGGCACCTCCGTCGCCGGCAGCTCGTCGTCGTCGTCGAGCGCGGGGCTCGAGACGGCGGCCGCCTCGAGCATCGTCGACGACGCCCGCAGCGCGTCGCGCAGCGCCTCGGCCATCTCGTCCGCGCTCTGGAAGCGCGCCTCGCGCTCGCGCGCGAGCGCCTTCTCGAACCACGCATCGAGCGATCGCGGCAGCTCCGGGCGGACCGCGCTCGGGCGATCGAACTTCGCGCCTTCGATCGCGAAGTAGAGCGCCTCGAGCGAGTCGGCCTCGAACGGCGAGCGCCCGGTGAGCGCGAAGTACGCGACCGCGGCGAGCGAGAAGAGATCCGAGCGCTCGTCGGTCGTCTCCGGCTCGAACATGTGCTCGGGGCTCATGTACTGGGGCGTGCCCGCGGGCAGGCGATCGACGTCGAGGCAGTCCTCGAGGCGCTTCGGCTTCGAGACGCCGAAGTCGAGGACCTTCACGAACGTCGTCGGACCCGCCACGAGGAAGACGTTCTCCGGCTTGATGTCGCGATGGACGATCTCCGCGCGATGCGCGGCGCCGAGCGCCTCGCACGTCTGCGCGACGATCTCCTCGACCTCGTACGCCGAGAGCGTGCCGTGGCGCCGGACCCGCTGCTCGAGGTTCTCGCCGTGGAGCAGCTCGAGGACGAGGTACGGCTCGTCGGCCTCGTCGAGGCGGCAGTCGAGCACCCGCACGACGTGCGGGCTGTCGATGTTCGCGGTCATGCGCGCCTCGCGCAAGAACCGCGTCCGCGCGTTCGGCATCGCCGCCCACTGGGGCGACATCAGCTTCACCGCGACGTCGCGCCCGAGAACGAGATGCTCTGCGATCCAGACGCTCCCCATCCCTCCTTCGGCGATCCGCTTCTGGAGGCGGAGGGTCCCCGAGATGTGTTGACCGGGTTCGAGCTTCACGACGCGACGGACGAGTGCAGCCGACGTGCCGTGGCGGATGCGCGGCCACCGTGTCGGGCGACGTCGGCCCGCGCGCGGGAAATGAGCGAGGGCCGACGACTCAGCCGTGGCTCGCGGCCACACTGTCGCCACGCGGACCGCGCGAGCCACGATCGCGCGCTGCGACCGGATCGATCACTTGTCGTGATCACTTATCCATCGAGATGCGGACCTCGCGGGTCTCGCCCGGGACGACCTCCACCTGGAGGTTCTTCTTCGCGCCGTTCGGCGCCGAGAGCGTGAGGACGTGGCGACCGGCGGGCACCGGGCGGTTGAAGATGTGGCCCGGACCGAGCGGCGATCCGTTGTCGACGATCTGATCGCACTTCGGCATGCAGACGACGGTGATCGCGCCGAGCGCCGCGGGCGCCGACGTCTTCTTCG
>JBDHVD010000243.1:0-12593 GCA_039809525.1 Labilithrix sp.
GGCGGCGCCGGCTTCACCTCGGGCAGGCCGAGGTCGTCGTCGAACGAGGGCGCCGCGATCGCGGGCGGAGGCGGGGCCGGTGCAGGCGCCGCGGGCTTCACCCCCGGCGGCGGCAGGCCCGGCGCGCCGAGCCCGCCCACGCCCATACCGACGCCAACCATGGTCGCCTTCTTGGTGGGCGGAGCCTTCGGCGTCCCTGCGGCGGCGCCCGCGTCGGCGCCTCCCTTCGACGGATCGGTGACCAGAAACGTGTGCCCGCACTTCGGGCATCGCATCTTGAGCCCCGTCGCCGGAACGCGCCGCTCATCGACCTGGTAGGGCGCCTTGCAGGACTCGCACTCGACCTTGAGCATGTCGAAACAAAGGGTATCAAAAGGCCCCCGTCCGCGAGCACAATCTGACCCCGGATTCCGCTCTGAAACGTCCCTCCACAGCGCTTGCCTACATGGCCGCGAGCGCGACGCTGTTCGCGTTCATGAACTTCTTCGCGAAGCTCGCAAGCTCGAGCGCGAGCTGGGCGAGCGTGGGCGCGGTGCGCGCGTTCGTCGGCGCGCTCGTCGCCGTCGGCGTCGCCCGCGCGCGCGGCGTCTCGCTCGCCGCGACCGACCGCAAGGCGGTCTTCTGGCGGAGCGTCGCGGGGACCGGCGCGATGATGACCACGTTCTACGCGCTCTCGTCGCGCACGCTCGGGCTGGGAGACACGGTCACCCTCCTGAACCTCATGCCGGTGTTCCTCTCGGTCCTCGCTCCCATCTTCCTCCGCGAGCGCACGACGAAGGCCGTCGGCCTCGGGATCGCGCTCGCGCTCGGAGGCGTCGTCCTCGTGGTTCGCCCGAGCTTCTTGTTCGGCGGCGCCTCCCACGGCGGAGGCGTGTACGCGGCGGTCGCGGTCCTCTCCGCGCTGCTCTCGTCGATCGCCATGATGCTCCTCCGCCGCGTCGGACAGACCGAGAGCGCCGAGGCGATCGCCGTCCACTTCTCGCTCTTCGCCGCGCTCGTCCTCGCGATCGTGGCGGCGTTCGACTTCCGCGTCCCCACGGCGCGCGACGCGGCGTTCATGATCGCCGCGGGCGTGTGCGCCGGCTTCGCGCAGATCGCGATGACCCGCGCCTACGCGCTCGAGCAGGCCGCACGCGTGAGCGCGATGAGCTACCTCGCGGTCGTCGCGAGCGCGCTGCTCGGCGCGCTCGCCCTCGGCGAGCGTCCTCCGCTCGTCGCGGTCCTCGGGATGGCCCTCGTCGTCGCCGGGGGCGTGGTGGTCACGTTCGGCAAGGAGCGATACAGTCCCGCGCCGCACAGATGATCGAGACCTCGATCGGTTACGGCGAGCAACTGAGGAGCCGCGCGGACGCGATCGCGACGGCGTGCGTCCATGCCGGGGAGGAGCCCGACGCGAGCGGCGCGCTCGATCCGCCGATCGTGCTCTCGAGCGCGTTCGCCTTCGAGAGCGCGGAGCACGCGGCGCGCGCATTCCGGGGCGAGGAGGAGGCGTGGATCTACGGCCGGTGGGGCAACCCCACCGTGCTCTCGCTCGAGAAGAAGCTCGCCGCCCTCGAGGGAGCGGAGGCCGCGTGCGCGACGGCGAGCGGCATGGCGGCGATCGCCGGCGTCGTCCTCGCCCATTGCGGCGCGGGCGATCACATCGTCGCGCCGCGCGCGATGTACGCCGAGAGCGCGAGGCTCTTCCGCGAGCGCCTGCCGAAGCTCGGCATCACCACGACGTTCGTCGACGGGACGCGCGAGGCCTACGCCGCCGCGATCACCACGTCGACGCGCATCCTCTACGTGGAGACTCCGTCGAACCCGACCCTGGGCGTCGTCGACATCGAGGGGATCGCCGAGCTCGCGCACGCGCTCTCGCCGTCGCCGATGGTCGTCGTCGACGGCACGTTCGCGACGCCCTTCGCGCAGACCCCGCTCGCGCACGGCGCGGACCTCGTCGTCCACTCGATGACCAAGGGGATCAGCGGCCACGGCGACGTCATCGGCGGCGCGGTCTGTGGCGCCGAGGCGGCGATCGCGCGCATCCGCGAGACGGTGATCAAGGGCTTCGGCGGGGTGATCTCCCCGCTGTCTGCGTGGCTCGTCGCGCGCGGCCTCCGGACGTTCGCCCTCCGGCAGGAGCGCGCGTGCGCGACCGCCGCGTCGCTCGCGAAGCACCTCGCCGCGCACCCGCGCGTCGCCGTCGTCCACCATCCGTCGCTCCCGTCCCATCCGGGTCACGCGCTCGCGCAGAAGCAGATGCACGCCTACGGCGCGCTCTTCTCGTTCGAGCTCGCCGGCGGCTCGCCGGGCGAGGCATTGGATCGCGGACGCCGGGTGCTCGAGGCGCTCCGCGTCGCCACGCACGCGGTCAGCCTCGGCGACGTCCGTACGCTCGTCGTGCATCCTGCATCGACGACCCACTCGACGATGCCCGAGGAAGCCCGCCGGCTCGCCGGGATCTCGGACGGGCTGCTCCGCGTGAGCTGCGGGCTCGAGGCGGCCGCCGACCTGGTGGCCGATCTCGATCAGGCGCTCGCTTCCGCGTGACGCCCCCCCTACGGGGGTTCGCCCCCTGCTCGTGCGCGTGGTACGAAGCGCCCTCATGGACCGCCTGGTGGTCGTCGGTGCCCGACAGCACAACCTGCGGGACGTCAGCGTCACGCTCCCACGCGGCAAGCTCGTCGTCTTCACCGGGCCCAGCGGTTCCGGGAAGTCGTCGCTCGCGTTCGACACCATCTACGCCGAGGGACAGCGGCGCTACGTAGAGTCGCTGTCCGCGTACGCGCGGCAGTTCCTCGAGCAGCTCGCGAAGCCGAACGTCGACCGGATCGACGGTTTGTCCCCGGCGATCGCGATCGAGCAGCGCCCGCTGTCGAAGTCGCCGCGGTCGACCGTCGGCACGGTGACCGAGATCGCCGACTACCTCCGCCTGCTCTACGCGCGCGTCGGCATCCCGCACTGCCCGAGCTGCGGCAAGCGCATCGAGGCGCAGACGGTCCAGCAGATCGTCGACCGCATCCTCGCGCTCCCCGACGGGTCGCGCTTCAGCGTGCTCGCGCCGATCGCCCGCGCGCGCAAGGGCGAGCTCAAGCTCGAGCTCGAGCGCCTCCGCCGCGAGGGCTTCGTCCGCGCCCGCGTCGACGGCGCGGTCGTCGACCTCGGCGACCCCATCGAGCTCGACCGCGCCAAGCCGCACGACCTCGACGTCGTCGTCGACCGCATCGTCCTCAAGGAGGGCGTGAAGGGGCGGCTCACCGACTCGGTCGAGCTCGCGCTCAAGACCGGCGAGGGTCGCCTGCTCGTCGCCGTCGAGGGCGAGGAGCCGTTCTGGCTGTCCGAGCGCTTCGCGTGCGTCGACTGCGGGATCTCGCTGCCGCCGATCGAGCCGCGGATGTTCTCGTTCAACGGCCCGCACGGCGCGTGTCCCGCGTGCGACGGCCTCGGCGCGCGCACGGTGGTCGATCCCGAGCGCGTGATCGGTGATCCCGCGCGCACGCTGCGCGAAGGCGTCGTCCTCGCCTGGGGCCGGCGCGCATCCGTCGCGCTCGCGACCGAGCTCAGTCGCGCCGTCGAGGCGCTCGGCGTGGATCCCGACACCCCGTGGAAGAAGCTGCCCGAGGAGACGAAGAACGCGATCCTGCACGGCTCGTCCAAGGGGAAGACGAAGAAGTCGAAGTACGCGGGCATCGTCCCGCGGCTCGAGGCGCGCCTCGACGACCAGGGCACGCAGGCGGTCCCGGACGACGTCGACGACCTCGACGAGGACGAGGGCGCGATCGGCGACGACGAGCTCGGCCGCTTCCTCGTCACGCGCACGTGCTCCGCGTGCAAGGGCCGCCGCCTCCGCCCCGAGGCGCTCGCGGTGAAGCTGGGCGACAAGGACATCTCCGAGCTCGGGCGGATGCCGCTCCAGCGCCTGCGCGGGTTCCTCTCCACCCTCGGCAAGTCGGAGGGCCCGCAGGACTTCCAGGCGCGCGAGGCCGCGGTCGCCGAGCCGCTCCTCCGCGCGGTCACCGCGCGCCTCGGCTTCCTCATCGACGTCGGCCTCGATTACCTCTCGCTCGATCGCAGCGCGCAGACCCTCTCGAGCGGCGAGGGCCAGCGCATCCGCCTCGCGACGCAGATCGGCGCCGCGCTCGTCGGCGTCCTCTACGTCCTCGACGAGCCTTCGGTCGGCCTGCACGCGCGCGACAACGCGCGCCTCATCGAGGCACAGGCGCGCCTGCGCGATCTCGGCAACACCGTGTTCGTCGTCGAGCACGACCGCGAGGCGATCCTCGCCGCCGATCACGTCGTCGACATGGGGCCGGGCGCGGGCGTCCACGGCGGCAAGATCGTCGCCGAGGGAACGCCCGCGGAGCTCATGAAGAACCCGGCGTCGATCACCGGGCCGTGGCTCTCGGGCAAGAAGCAGCTGCCGGTCCCCAAGTCGCGCAAGGCGAAGGGCAAGCACTCGGTCCGGATCGCGGGGGCGCGCGCGCACAACCTGAAGAACGTCACCGCGGACGTGCCCACCGGCCTCTTCACCTGCTTCACCGGGGTGTCCGGCAGCGGCAAGTCGAGCCTCGTCGTCGACACGCTCCTCCCGGCCGCGCGCGCGAAGCTCTACTCCGCGACCGCGCCCATCGGCGAGTGCGACGCGGTCGAGGGCCTCCAGCACGTCGACAAGGTCATCTCGATCGACCAGGCGCCGATCGGCCGCACGCCGCGGTCGAACCCGGCGACGTACACCGGCGTGTTCGCGCTGCTCCGCGAGCTGTACGCCGGCCTGCCCGAGGCGCGCGCGCGCGGCTACAAGGCCGGGCGCTTCTCGTTCAACGTGAAGGGCGGCCGGTGCGAGGCGTGTCAGGGCGACGGCGTCCTGCGCGTCGAGATGCACTTCCTCCCCGACATCTTCGTCCTCTGCGATACGTGCGGCGGCAAGCGGTACAACCGCGAGACGCTCGAGGTGAAGTACCGCGGCCTGTCGATCGCCGACGCGCTCGACGTCACCGTCGAGCAGGCGCTCGAGATGTTCGACACCATCCCGAGGGTGCGGGACCGACTGGACGCGCTCCGCCGCGTCGGTCTCGGCTACCTCACGCTCGGCCAGCCGGCGACGACGCTCTCCGGGGGCGAGGCGCAGCGCGTGAAGCTCGCGCGCGAGCTCGCGCGCAAGGCCACCGGGCGCACCCTCTACGTGCTCGACGAGCCGACCACCGGCCTCCACTTCACGGACATCGAGGTGCTGCTCGGCGCGATCCTCGAGCTCCGCGATCAGGGGAACACCGTCGTGGTGATCGAGCACAACCTCGACGTGGTCGCGTGCGCCGACTGGGTCATCGACCTCGGTCCCGAGGGCGGCGACAAGGGCGGCGAGATCGTCGCGCAGGGCACGCCGGAGGAGATCGCGAAGAACGAGCGCTCGCACACCGGCCATTACCTCCGCGACGTGCTCGACCGCGCGAAGGACGCGAAGCCCGCGTCGAAGTCGAAGAAGGCCGCCGCATCGGCGGCGAGCTGAGCGTCGCGCGGCCGTGGGCTGGGACGAGGCCTCGGAGTGGGAGCGGGCGGCCGATCCCGCGCGGGACCTCCGCGTGTGGGCCGACGCGTCCATGCTCTGGCTGGAGCGAGACGGCGAGCGTCACGAGCTCTCGTCGCCGCCCTGCAAGGACCCCGACATGGTGGCGTACCAGCACGTCGGGTTCTTCGACGGCGCGCTCGTGCTCGTCTACGTCGAGAAGCACCGCACCCTCGCCTGGGTCGGGGCGGTCGACTCGCTGCTGGGCCATCGGTCGGGCGACGACACGGACCGCGCTCCGCGTCTCCTCGATCTCGGATCGGCCGGCTACCGCTGCGCCGTCGCGGGCGACGTCCTCGCGTTCCACTACGGCGACGATCCGGGCGTCGTCGAGCTGCGGAAGCTCCCGTCCCTCGACGTGCTGCCGCCGCTGCTCGCGGCGTCGGCGTGGCCGCGCGTGACCGCCGGCGGCGGCGTGCTCGCGATCGATGCATCGAGCGTCACGATTTCCCCGCCCGGGCGCCGCCCGCCCTCCCCCTCCACGCGCGCGGGGATCGTCGAGGCCGTCGCCCGTGCCATCGCCGGCGACGCGCTCGACGCGGGCTCGCGCGAGCTCCTCGTCGCTTCGGCGGTCGGGTTTCCGTTCGCCCCCGAAGGGCCCGTCGCGCGCTACGAAGACCTGCGCGCGCTCCTGCGCTGGCGCCACCCGGGATTCCAGTGGCTGCCGGTCCACGTCCATCGACGCGCGGCCGAGACGTCGCCGTCACGCGCAGACGCGCTCCTGCATGCGCTCGACGCGCTCGCCGCGAGGACCTCGATGCCTCGCGTCGCCGGCGCCGCTCCGGAGATCGCGCGCGCGATCGACTACGTCCGTCGACGTGCCGCCGCGTGGGCCGACGTCGCCCGCACGGGCGTGCTGCCCGAGGGCGCGCTCTGCCGGCTCTGGCAGGCCACGGACGCGGCGATGGAAGAGGCGCTGGCGCGCGAGCCTCCGGGCCTGCGCGACGCGGTCCGCGCGCTCGCGGCGCACCCGCCGCCGCCCCTGTCGGATCGGCCGCGGCGCCCGGCGTGAGGTCGCAGCCCTCCGCCCTTGCTCCACGCGGGCGGGTGGGATTCGATGGCGCCCTCGACGATCACAACCTGCGAGGTGGAACGTGGCATTGCTAAGGCGAGGGCTCATCGGCGAGCCCGTGCGGATCCTGCAAGAGCATCTCGGCGTCCCGGCGGACGGCATCTTCGGCAAGGCGACCGAAGCGGCGCTCATCCAGTACCAGAACGACAACGGGCTCTCGCCCGACGGCATCGCCGGCCCGGACACGTTCCATTCGATGGGCCTCGACGAGCTCGTGCTGCTCGAGCGTCCCATCCGCGGGCTCATGGTGCGCCGCCTCCAGGAGGGCCTGGGCCTCGACGCCGACGGCGTGTTCGGTCCGGCGACCGAGGCCGCGGTGAAGAAGGTGCAGGAGGAGAACGGGCTCGAGGTCACCGGCAAGGCCGGCCCCGAGACGCTGCGCTTCGTCGCCGGGTTCGAGATCCCCGAGGAGAAGGTCGAGGCGTCGCTCGTCACCGAGAGCACGCCGCAGGTCGACGAGACGGCCGTCGAGCAGGTCCGGCAAGCCGAGGAGCCGCCGGCCAAGGACGAGTCGTTCCTCAACGTCGTCGCGCACTCGGCCGCGGCCGCGGTGGGCGGCGTCGGCTACTCGATCTGGAACACCGTCCGCCGCATCTTCTGAGCGGACGTCTCCCGACGGAGTCCGGCGGAAGATGGAGGAAGGGGACCGAAGCGCGCTTCTCGTCGCGCCCGGTCCCCTGCCATCGGCGTCACCCGTCGATCAGGTGTAGTCCTTCTCCATCCGCTCCTGGTCTTCCTTGCAGCGGATGCAGAGCGTCGTCTCGGGGCGCGCCTCGAGGCGCTTGATCGAGATCTCCTCACCGCACTCCTCGCAGACGCCGAAGGAGCCGTCCTCGATCTTGCGGAGGGCCTTCTCGATCTTGTCGAGGAAGACCTTCTCGCGGCCGCGGAGGCGGAAGGTGAACGACTGGAGGTACTCGCTCGACGCGAGGTCCATCTCGTCCGGCAGATCGTTCGCGTCGAGGGTCATGTCCTCTTCGAGCGTCTGCTTGGCCTTCTTCACGATCTCATCGCGCTTCTCGGTGAGGAGCGTCTTGAACTTCTTGAGTTGGACCTTGTTCATCCTCGTGCCTCCGGCTGAGCCGTGCGAAGCCTGCGAGAGTATCGCCTTACAAAGTGGCCGAGCACCTTAAACATCGACTTATCGACCGTCAACCTGCGTCGACCCGCTCCCGAGGAAATCGCGCGCGGATTCCGCAGTTATCCACAAGTTCTACCGTTGCGCCCGACGCGGGAACGGGAGAGCGTCGCTCCGGAACGTGCCGAAGCCCGAACGCATTCCCGTGGTCGCGCCATGGACCGGAGCCCATCACGTCGGCATCGACGAGAACGGCGTGGGGCCACGGCTCGGCCCGCTGGTCGTGACCTCCGTCGTCGCCACCGCCACCCCCGAGGGGGCCAAGGTCCTCGGCTCGAAGCCGCGCGGGGCGATCGCCAAGCGCATCGGTGACTCGAAGAAGCTCGTCGCGTTCGACGACAGCGCGCTCGGCGAGGCCTGGGCTCGCGCGATCGCGGCGCGCACCGGCGCGATCGCGAAGACGCCGGACGAGCTCGTGCGCGCGATCGGGATCGACGCCGACGACGTGCTCCGCGCGCCCTGCCCCCGCCACCACGCCGACATGTGCTGGTCGAGCGAGGGCGAGGCGTTCGCCGCCGACGCCGCGCTCGTCGCCCGCTGCGGCAAGGACCTCGATCGCCTCGAGCAGAAGGGCGTCCGCATCGCGCGCACGCGCGTGGCGATCGTCTGCACCAACCGGCTCAACGAGGCCGTCTCGCGCGGCCTCTCGCGCTTCGACGTCGACCTCCACGCGATGGAACGCCTGACGCTCGCGGCACGCGACGACGTCGGCGGCGAGGTCTACGCGCTCTGCGGGAAGGTCGGCGGCTTCGACTTCTACGGCGACCGCTTCGGCCCGCTCGGAGGCTGGCTCCACACCGCGCTCGTCGAGGGGCGCGCACGCAGCGAGTACCTCGTGCCGGGCGTGGGCCGCCTCGCGTTCGTGCGGGACGCGGACGACACGCACCTGATCGTGGCGCTCGCGTCGCTGGTCGGCAAGTGGGTGCGCGATCACCTGATGAGGCGCGTCGTTCGCTGGCACCGCGCGCACGTGCCCGATCTGCCGGACGCGAGCGGCTACCACGACCCGGTGACGACGAAGTTCATCGCGGCGAGCGCGCTCGTCCGCAAGGAGCGGAACGTCGCGCCCGCCTGCTTCGAGCGCCTCGCGCTCTCCTCTGCTTCTACTTCTTCGGCGCCGAGCCCGAAGGCGCGGCGGACGACGAGCCCGAAGCGGCCGCGGCAGGCGCGGGCGTAGCGACGAGCGCCTTCATCTTCGTGACCGCCTCGTCCTTCGAGACGCGGGCCTTCTCGCCCTCGCTGCCGCGGAGGGCGTACTCCTCGTCGCCCACGCCCCAGACGACGTTGCCCTTGCGCGCGATCAGGTACTCGACCTTCGGCGACGTGCCGACGACGACGTGCACCGCCTCGTCGCCGACGCCCGCCACCGGCAGCGATCCGGGCTTCGACTTGATGGTCTTGAACGCGTCCTTCGCCTGCTCGGCGTCGTCCTTCACGATCGCCAGATCGCGCCAGCGCCGGTCGCCGTCCTTGTAGAAGCCCATCGCCGCGGGGCCGACGTTCCCCCAGGAGAGGACCTCCTTCGGGTGGAACACGATCCCGTTCACGACGCGGTGCTCGGACGGGAGGATCGCCGCGGCCGGCGGGAGGGTCGCCGCGCCCGGGAGCTTGGCGCCCATCTCCTTGCCGAGCGCCGAGAGGATCGCCTCGCTCGACTTGGCGAGCTGCTCGGGCGACTCCTGCTCGTTGTTGTACTGGAGCTCGGCGAGGTACGGCCCGCGCCACACGTACGCGCGGCCCGTGCCGATCGCGCCGGCCGCGCCCGCCTCGAGCGGCTTCGGCGTCGACGGCTCGGCGGGATCGCCGGCGACGACGCGGAGCGTGAACATGCCGTAGGCGCCGGCCACGTCGCCGAACTGCGAGAGGTTCACCTCGACGGTGCCGCCCTTGCCCGATCCGTCCACGTAGTGGAGGGCCACGACGCGCTTGAGGCCGAACTTCTTGTAGACCTCGCACTCGCCGTCGAACGCGGTCGTGCAGACCTCGTCCATCGAGAGCTTGCCCTTGTCGCCGTACGTCTTCACCTCGCCCTGCGGATCCACGCAGTAGCCGGCCACGGTCTTGGGGAAGAACGACGCGCTCACCGGATCGGTGAGCTCTCCGCCGCCGCCCGCGCACGCCCCGGGCTTCGCCACCGACGCGCTCGGCGGGGGCGGGGGCGCGTTGTCCGGCTTCGGCTTGTCGTCCTTGCACGCGGCCACCGCGCCGAGGGCGATCAAGAGGAGGAGAGCAGACTTGGACATGGCGCGTGTCATACCACTCCCGCAAGAGTGGTCGTTCGAACCTTTTTTCGTAGCCTCGCAAAGGATTCGAGCCGCCACGACCCCGCTGGCGCGGGAATTCCCGCATCGAGGGCGAGGCACGATGCTTGCGTAACGGCGCCTGGTGCAGCCGCTCCGGGTGCGTGATCGTAGGGGAATTCGGGCCTCGAGGAGGCGCGGCTCGGCGGGCTTCTCGCTCATCGAGCTGATGGTCGTCATCATGCTCGTGGCGATCCTCGCGGTCATCGCTGCGCCCGCGATGCGCACCGCGCGCGACGACCGTCTCGCCTTCGACTACGCGCGCCAGTACTCGGCGGTCATCCACCGCGCGAGCGTGCGGGCGATGGCGCGCGGCTCGGCCCACCTCGTCTTGATCGACGCGGCCGGCACCCGGGGGAAGGTGCGCCTGTTCGAGGCCATGGACGGCACGCTGCCTCCGACGGGCCCGAGGCAGGTCAGCTCGTGCAAGACCCCGAACCAGTGGAACGACGCGCCCGGCTGGGAGCCCCCGGCCGCGGATCCGCCGTTCTCTCCGCCCGTCGACGGCGTGAACCTCGACAGCGCGGGCGTGAACGTCGACATGAACATCGGCTCGACGATCCGCGTCGGAGGCGCCGACACCGGCGCGGTCGCGCTCTGCTACACGCCCGGCGGCAACGTCTACATGGGCGCGGGCGGAAGCACGGCCGCGGCGATCGCCGCGATGACCATCGCGCCGCCGTTCACCGGCACCGTGGAGGTCCGCATCAACCGCCGCGACACGGCGAACAACCCGCGCGGGCTCACCCGCCGGATCGTCGTCGGCGGCGCCGCCGCGCCTCGCATCCAGTCGCTCTGAGAGACGCCATGAGGAAGACCCAGCGCGGCTACACGGCAGTCGAGATCCTGAGCGCGATGACGCTGTTCGCGGTCGGCGCCGCGGGCGTCATCGGCATGCAGCGCGTGACCATCCAGGGCGGTCAGGACGCGCGGCGCCTCGACATCGCGACGAACATCGCGCACGAGTGGACGGCGCGCCTCCAGCGCGACTCGATGAGCTGGACGCTCCCGAGCAACAAGAACCGCACGACCGAGAACCTCTCGACCGCCACCGTGTGGCTGAAGAACGTCTCGCTCGGCGCGTGCAACTCGACGGCCTACTGCAACCCCGCCCTGCCCGCGGCCGGCGCCGAAGGCGGCTTCAGCCCCGCGTTCGACATCTTCGGCCGCGATCGGCCGAACGGCTCGGGCGATCACACGTTCTGCGTGCAGTACCGGCTCTGGTGGGGCCGCCCCCTCGGGACGCCGCCGGTGCTCAACGAGCAGGCGACCGTCCACGCCGACATCCGCGTGTTCTACAGCCGGCTCGAGCAGAACCCGATCGGCGACTGCACGAACCCCATCGTGAACGGCATCGGGCCGAACGACGCCACCGCGAACACCGTCTATCACTTCGTCTACGCGTCGACCGTCCTGCGCTCGGCCCAGGAGAGCCCGCAATGATCCGCTCCGCGCAGCGCCGTGCTCGCGGCTTCACGCTCGTCGAGCTCATGGTCTCGCTCGTCGCGGGCGTGATCATCGCCATCGCCGTCGTCGGCCTGGCGAAGGCGGCGACGACGTCGTTCCACGAGCAGGTCCGCCTCACGACGGTCGAGCAGTCGGTCCGCAACGCGGCCAACCGCCTCCGCTACGACCTCACGAAGGTCTCCTTCATGGGGACCGGCAACATCAAGCTCGCGTCGGGTCCGAACGTGCCCTACGGCCATCGCGTCGCGGTGAACGGCAGCGGCCAGTCGGGCGATCGCTACGGCACGATGACCAAGGACCTCCAGGGCATCCGCATCCGCGTGGGCAAGGGCACCCTCCCCACGCAGGGCACGCTCGGCCTCGCGACGAACAACGGCCTCTCGCCCGACGAGCTCCTCGTCGTCGGCAACATGACGACCGACGATCAGTACGTCGGCACGTGGGAGCCGAGCGGCGGATCGTGCGGCGGCGGACAGATCACCCTGCGCGCCGCGGCCGATCCGGCGAACGCGCGCCTGATCAACGGCAGCGCGCAGAACGTCATCAACGCGTTCACGCCCGCCCCCGGGATGACGTTCCTCGCGCGCGTGGTCGACGAGGCGGGGTGCCAGCACTTCGTCACCGTCAACCAGGCCGCCGCACCGACGGCGACGGGGCCGAACGCCTACGCGACGATCGATCTCTGCAACGGCAACGACAACACCAGCGTGCTCTGGGCGCACCTGCCCGATCCCACGGACACGCGGCTCGCAGGGCCGAAGGGCACGGGCTGCGGCGTCGACCCGCTCGGCACGGTGCGCATCTCGCCGCTCCACCGCGTGCGCTGGTTCCTGGCGAAGAACACCGATCCGCTGCTCGATCCGCCCCCGGCGATCGGCGACGCCGATTCGATGTTCATGCTCTACCGCGGCTTCGAGGACGCCAGCGGCACGCTCATCCCGCAGCTCACGCAGGTCGTCGCCGAGTACGCCATCGACCTGAAGTTCGGCATCGCCGTCGACGACTCGAGCCAGGTGCCTCCGGCGAACATCCGCGTGTTCGATCTCGACAGCGACACGCAGGGCGAGGGCG
>JBDHVD010000244.1:0-12580 GCA_039809525.1 Labilithrix sp.
GCTCGTACTCGATGAACTTGTGGAACGCGTCGTAGAGCGTCTTCGGGTTCGCGTACGCGCCGGAGATCAAATAGTAGAACGTCGCGCCCAGCGAGTAGATGTCCGCGGGACGGCCGACGGACTTCTGGATGCGGGCACGGACATTCGTCTCGCTCGGCTCGCGGTAGGGGCGGCCGAGGACCAGGCGCTTGCGCGCGCGGTCCGCGTAGAGCACGGGGTACTGCTCGTTGCGGTTGAAGAGCGAGAACGAGTCGTTCTTCGAGATCTGGATATAGAAGTCCTCGAAGTACTCGACCTCGGGCAGGCCCTGCTGGACGTTGACCAGCAGCTCGAGGATGTTCGTCTCCTGCTCGGGGCTCTGGAAGAAGAGCGTGCCCGGCACCGCCGCCTTCATGCGCGTCATGCCGAACGAGACCTCCTCGTCCGAGAGCTTCGCGACGTTGAAGTCGGCGAGCCGCACCTGGAGGGTGGAGCCGCGCAGGTTCGGATCGGGCAGACCGACGAGCACGTTCGCCGGCTTGATGTCGCGATGGCAGATGTTGCGAACGAGGTGCCCGTACTCGACGCCGCTCGTGATCGGGATCATGTAGTCGAGCACGCGGAAGAGGCGCTCGCGCATGTCGCAGGCGAGGAGGTCCTCCTTCGCGCCTCGGTTGCGCGAGCCCTTCAGGCGCTCCTCGAGGCTCATGTCGAGCTTCTCGAGGATCATGAACTCCGTATCGCACTTGTCCCGGATCGACGGCGGGAGGAACGCGAGGTCCTCGGCCTCGCCGGAGGCGAACAGCTCGACGATGTTCGGATGCCCCTGCACGCGCTCGAGGAGCTCCTTCTCCATCTGGAAGCGCATGTGGTCTTCCTCGGAGACGCCCTTCTGCAGGATCTTGATGACGATCGGCCGGCGGAAGTCGGTCTTCGACTCGAGCCAGCGCTCCTCGCCGAGGAACACCTTCGCGAAGCGGCCGGAGCCGAGCTCGATCGGCTGACCGCGCGCATCGAGCACGAACGAGTAGGCGCGCGAGCGCGTGATGTGGAACGCCGCGGCGCGGTTGGCCGTCGGCTGCCCGTCGGCGCGGAGCGCGAGCGATTGATGCCCCGACGGCGCGAGCCCGCCGAGCGATCCCGTCATCGTCTGACCGGCGACGGGCGAGGGGCCTGCGAACGACATCTCGTGCGGGTTGCCCGGACCGCCCGGCGATCCGTACGGCATGAGCCCCGACTGCCCGGGCGGCCCCATGGGAGCCATCATCGGCGGAGGCCCCGAGTGCGCGCCCGAGTGCTGCATGAGCGGCTGCGGTCCCGACGAGCCCCGGTCGGGGATCGGCGGCGCCGGCGACGCGGCTCCGAAGGGGCCGGAGGGACGGGCGATCGACTGCGACTTCGGTCCCGCTCGGCGATCGGACTCGGGAGCGAGCCCCTGCGGGTTGAAGGCGGTGGGCGTGTTGTGCCGCCCGTAGCTAGGCTTCGGTGGCGCGCCGAGCGGCGAGGGAACGTTCGGCATCGGCTCCGGGGCCGCGCCGACCGTCGTCCTCTCGTCCTCCTCGTCCTCGATCCCGGGCGGCAAGCCCGGCGAACCTTTTTGCGTCACCGCTTCCCCGCGTCCGCTCGGCGTCGATCAGCGTCGACACATCACCACGACGTCTTGGCCGTGGCTCAACATGAGTGCCACCGCCTGCTGCGCTTCCGAATAGGGTATCAGAAGAGTCCGTCCGTCCACGAGAAACACGCGGCCCTGAGGCTGCGCCTGACCGAACGACCAGGTGATCTCCCCGAGGACCTGCCGCCCGGTCGAGACGAGCTCGAGCGATCCGTCGGGGCTCGTCTGGGCGCTCACACTCGTCGCCGGTGTCGGCCGGCCGCCCTTCTTGCAGACGAAGCACGTCAGCCCCTTGATGTTCAACGTCGTCGATCCGGCCGGGCCCGGCAGCATCGTCACGCGGACGCGCACCTGGCCGCCTTCGTCGTCGAGGAACGAGAGGTCGAGCTTCTCGTGGACATGGACGTACCTGATACGGCGCTCGCCGTAGGTCACGACGCGCTCGGCGGACGCGGCGGACGGACCCATCCCCCCGGCGCCGTCGGCCTCGAGCGAGAGCCCGCCGGGCGCGCCGGGCATCGGCGGCGGCGGCGGCAGCGGCGCGGGCCTCGGCGGAGGCTGGACGGGGAACGGCGCGACGCTCGTCGAGGCGCGGACCCCGAGCGCGTCACGCAGCGCGGCGAACAGATCGGGCGCGGTCGCGATCCGATCCTCGGGGCGCGCGGTCATCGAGCGCAGGAGCACGCGCTTCACCTCGCCGGAGAACCCGAGCTGCGCGAGGCGTGCGGTGACGAGCGTGTCGCCGCGCACGCGATCGTTGAAGGTCACGCGCACGTCCTCGTCGCCGAACAGCACGCTGCCCGACAGCATGAACACGAGCAGGAGGCCCATCGCGTAGACGTCGGTCCGCGGGCCCTCGGGTGATCCGCATAGCTGCTCGGGCGCCGCCCAGCGCGGCGAGAACAGCGCGACGGTGCTCACCGACTCGCCGCCCTGGTCCTGATCGCGCTTCTTCACGTCGCTGTGCGCGATGCCGAAGTCCGCGAGCTTCGGCACGAGCTCGCCGCGCACCCGCGCGAACAGGATGTTCGAGGGCTTGATGTCGCGATGGATGATCCCGTGCTCGTGCGCCTCGGCGACGGCGCCGCTCACGCCCTCGAGGATGCCGAGCGTCTCCTCGCCGGAGATCGGACCGCGCAGGCGCACGTGCGTCTCGAGGTTGCCGCCGTCGAGGTACTCGGAGACGTGGAACGGCGCACCTTTGTCAGTCCCGCCGAGATACCCGAAGTCGTAGATGCGCAGCGTGTTCGGGTGCTGGAGCCTCGAGAGCGCGAGGGCCTCCTTGAGGAAGTGCGAGTACGTCGCCTCGTACACCGCGCGGCCGCTCGTCGACCCGGAGCCCTCGACGAGGGTGGTGCGGAGCAGCTTCACGCAGACGACGCGATCGAGACGGTCGTCGCTCGCGCGGTAGATCGTCGCCATGCCGCCGCTGCCGATGCGGTCGAGGATGGAGTACCGATCGAGCAGCCGCATCCCCTCCGAGAGCTCGTGCTCCCCGGAACGACGAGGTGAAGGCGGCATGTACGGGAGCGTAACCCGAGTCGAGCGGCGCCGTGAATGATGCGTTCAGGCAGCAGTCTTCAGAGCTCGAGCGCGCGCCAGAGGTACCAGCTCGCCACCGAGCGGAACGGCCGCCAGCGCTCGCCGCGGCGCGCGAGCTCGGTGACGGGCGGCAGCTCCTCGCGCGCGGCGCCCCGGCGAAAGACGCGCGCGAATCCCTTGCGCACGCCGTAGTCGCCGAGCGGCAGCACGTCGGGGCGCCCGAGGCGGAAGATGAGGAGCATCTCGACGGTCCACCGGCCGATGCCGCGGACCTCGGTGAGGCGCTCGACGATCGCCTCGTCGTCCATCTTCGCTAGCTCGGCGAGCGTCGGGATGCGGCCGGCGTCGGCGCGCGCGGCGAGGTCCTTGAGGCTCGCGAGCTTGCCCGCGGACAGGCCCGCGCCGCGGAGCACGTCGTCCTTCGTCGCGAGCACGCGCGCCGGCACGAGGCGGCCAGCCGGGTAGAGCGCGCGGACCCGTCCGAAGATGGTCGCGGCGGCCTTGCCCGTGAGCTGCTGGTAGGCGATCGACTCGGCGAGCGACTCGAACGTGTCCTCGCTCGCCTTCAGCCGCAGGGCGAACGGACCGACGCGATCGACGAGCTTCCGCAGCACCGCGTCGCCGTCGCGGAGCGCACGCACCGCCTCCTCGCCGTCGAACGGCAGCCTCGGCGCGTCGCCGGCGAAGAGGGAGGTCTGCCCGGGCGCGCCCTCGAGCGCGAGGAGCTTCTCCTTCGTGACGACGCCGCCGTACGCGGAGAAGCCGCCGGCCCGCCCGCCCGCCGCGAGCACGCGGTGGCACGGCACGAGGAGCGGCAGCGGGTTGGTCGCCATCGCGCGGCCGACGGCGCGCGACGCGCCCGGCGATCCGACCGCCTTCGCGAGATCGCCGTAGGTGGTCGTGCGCCCGGAGGGCACGGCCTGGAGCGCGCGGTAGACCTTCCGATCGAAGTCCGTCACCCGCGAGAGATCGAGCGGAAGCTCGGCGAGCGCCTGCGGCTTGCCTGCGAGGTGCGCGCGCACCCGCGCGACCGCGTCCTTCACCCAGGCGGGCACGGCGCGGAGGCCCCGGTCCTCGTCGCCCGCGTCGACGGCCTTCGCGAGCAGGCGCTCGCGCGTCGCGTCGGGCGTCGCCTCGGGGAGCTGCACGAACGTGATCCCCGCGTCGTTCCACGCGAGCCCGCAAGGGCCGATCGGCGTTTCGAAGAGGGTGAACGGCATGGCGGGCTCGAGCGACGGGTCAGGACTTCGGACCGAGGCGCAGGCCGCGCTCGGCCGCGCGGTCCTTGATGCCGCGATGGATGACGATGTTCTTTCCGGCCTCCCGCCCGTGCGCGTAGGCCTCGGTCCGCGGCTGGCCGGTGTAGCGCACGTGACGGACCTGCGGATGGCGCACGCGGAACCACCGGTCGAGATCGCCGTCGGCGATCCACACGAGCCCGGCCTCCTCGCTCTTCTTCTGCTCGCGCGAGAGCTTCTCGTTCATGCCGCTCATCACGCCCGCGAGGTACGTCCGGCGATCGCGATCGGAGCGGATGCCGAGCAGCCGTTTGTGCTCGCGCCACAGGTGCTCCGCCGTGTCGAGCAGGTAGCCGTGCACGTACTCGGCGATCTCGAGGTTCTCCGGCGTCCCGCACACCTCGAGGATGCTCCCGCGCTTGCCCTCGAGCGGCCGGTACACCGGCACCCAGATCGCCTCGACGAAGAAGTGCTTGCCGAGCAGGAGCGACAGCACGCGCTCGGCCTCGGACGTGCGCCCCGTCGGCCTGCCGAGGTGCTTCCACGCGTAGCCCTGTGCGGCGCGCGCCTCGCGGAGCTCGATGTTGTGCTTGAGGAGCAGCCGCTGCGCGGCGGCCATCGCCGCCTCCGCCTCGTGCACGTTCGGGCTCTCGGCGAGGGCGAGGAGCCGCGCGATCCGCTCGGCGACCTTGCCGCGCTGCGCGTTCGGCGCCGCCCCGTCGTCGGACTTCGCCACCGGCATGCCGGCCGCGGCCGCGTCGATCCCGAGCCGCGCGCAGGTGTCACGGAACGCGGGGCCGTGCGCGGTCTCGGTGGTCACGCCGAGGATCTCGGTCACGTACTGGTGCGCCATCTCGTGCTTGAGCACCTCGACGACCACGCCCCAGGGCTGCTCGAGCACGAGCGACCGCGAGACCTCGACGGTACGCGTCGCCGCGATCCAGCGGCCGAGGCGCGTGCGCGACGAGACGAGCGCGAGCTGGGGGAGGCGGAGACCGCCGCGGAAGTAGCAGTGGATGAGCAGGCGGTACTGCTCGGTGAGCTCCCGGAGCAGCGCCGCCTCGAGCTGCGCGGAGATCGCGTCCGACATCGATCGAAGGTGTTAGCGCGGCAGCTCGAAGCTGTACACCCAGTCCGAGTAGCGCGCGCGCTCGTCGTGGCAGTCGACGCAGACCGCCGGCCTCCCCGAGTAGAGCGGCTCGCCGTCCCCGTCGGTCTCGGTCCAGAACCACGCGTCCGGGCCGCGTCCGGGCGCGCGCTTCTCCATGATCGCGACGAGCACGCGGCGGTCGCCGCTGAAGCCCTCCTTGACCACGATCGAGCCCACCGGCCACTCGGTCACCGGATCCGGACCGTCGAGCGCGCCCGCGATCGGCTCGTTGACGAAGATCTCCACCGCGCGCGCGTGCGCGGTGAAGCTCGGCTTGCGCTCGGGGAACCCGGGCGCGCGCCGCCACGAGCGGAACCCCGCGCCCTCGTTCACCTTCGCGTAGAGCGCCCGCGCGCCGTCGGGATCGTCGTTCTGCCGGCAGCCGGCGGGCACGAGCATCGCGAGGACCAGGAGCAACGCGCGCCGCATCGCGCGCGAGGGTATCCGCGCGTCAGTTGATGTTCCAGTCGTCCTTCGGCTTGTCGCCGGTCTCGCCGGACTTCGCCTCGTCCTCGGCCTTCTTCTTCTCGTCGGCGAACACGCGCTTCGCGTCCTCGATCGATCCGCCGCGGAGGAAGAACTCGCGCGCCGCCGCCCCCACCGCGAGCGTGCCGGCGAAGGCCACCGCGCCCGAGACCATCGAGCCCGCGCCGGGGAAGACGAACTTGATGAGCGCGCGCGCCCCCTCGCGGAAGAGGAACGCCGCGCCGACGTTCGCGCCCATCGCGCCGAGGAACTCGCCGGCGGCGCGCTTGTCGAGCGGACGGCCGGAGAGCCAGGCGATCCCCGCGACGAGCGTGATCTGCAGCGTGGTGATCGGGATCAGATCGGCGACCGGGATCGGCAGCGCGGCGACGCCCGCGCAGATCGCGGCGGTCGCGCGGGTGAGGCTCGACGCGAGCTCCTCCTGCAGGCCGCGGATGCGCGCGATGCGGACGAACGTGCCCCGGCCGGCCTCGGGCAGGTGCTTGAACAGCGTCCCGACGAGCTCGTCCACGCGCCAGCGCTCGTCCGCGCGAACGCGTCCGTCGTCGCGGAAGGACATGTACGTCGACACCGCGCGCGTCCAGACGAGGTGCGGACCGAGCTTGCCGCGCGCCTTGATCTTGTCCTCGAGGTGATGCTCGACCTCGGACACGCGCGCCAGCTTCTCCTCGACGTCCTCGCTCGGCTCCTCGCTCGCGCGGTGCAGGCGCGTGGCCTTCGGCTCGAGGATGTCGGCGTGCGTCGCGATCGCGACGAGCGGCGGACGGAAGCGGTGCTGGCGCTCGATCTCCGCGTAGACCCGCTCGAGCGCGGCGAGGTCGGCGTCGATCGCGCTGTCGGCCTCGGTGGCCTTCACCAGGAACACGATGACGTCGGGCGCCTTCTTCTTCAGCTCGACGACGATCGACGAGAGCGCGTCCTTCGCCGCGTCGTCCTCGGCGGGCCTCGAGCCCTCCTGGATGCCGCGCGTGTCGAGCACGCTGAGCGTGCCGCGCTCGGTCTTGTGATCGAACCAGCGGCCGCGCCCCGTCTGCGCCTTCACGTGGCCGACCTCGGCGACCTTGCCGCCGAAGAGCGCGTTCACGAGCGACGACTTGCCCGCGCCGCGCCGTCCGACGAGGGCGAGGGCAGGGGCGCGCTGCTCGAGGAGGATCGTGCGGAGCAGGGCGATCTTCGAGCGGATGTCGTTCACGGTGCCGTCCGGGAGAGGGAGGAATCGGAGCAGCTCTTCGACCCGGCGGATGTTCTCGGCGATGAGCCGTCGGGTCTTCGCCTCGTCGTCGTCCTCACGCTCGTCCTTCGGGTCGGCCATGCTCTCCTCTCAGAATAGGCACGACGCCGCGATCGGAAAGCTCGTCCGATCGAACGAGGTGGGTGCGGGTGGGCTCGAGCGTCAGAGCGCCACGAGCGACACGTCGAGCACGTGCTCGCTGCCGCGGAGGCCCGCGAGGACGTCCTCGCCCGGGGCGCGATCGACGTGGATGCGCGCCACGGCCGCGCGCGCCCCCTCGAAGACGATGTTCTCCGTCTCCTGCACGTTGATCCCGCCGCGCTCGAGCTGCCCGAACACCGCGGCGAGCACGCCGACGCGGTCGTAGTGCCGGATCGCGAGCAGGTGCGTCGCCGGGGTCTTCCGCGCGAGGTTCACCACGTTCGCCGGCCGGCCGCTCTCCTTGAAGAGGCGGACGATGCGCACCGTCTCGGCGGCGATCGCGTCCTGCGCCTGATCGGTCGAGGCGCCGATGTGGTGCGTCCCGATCACGCCGGGCAGCCGGAAGATGGGCGCGTCGACCGCTCCGCTCCCGCCGGACGGCTCCTCCGCGAACACGTCGAGCCCGGCGCGGATCCCGCGCTCCTTCACCGCGCGCTCGAGCGCCGCCTGATCGACGACCTCCGCGCGCGACGTGTTGACGAAGATCGCACCCGGCTTCATCGACGCGAACACGCCGTCGCTCACGAGCCCGCGCGTCTCCGGCTTCAGCGCCACGTGCACGCTGAGCACGTCGCTCGCCGCGGCGACCTCCGTCGGGCTGCCGAGGCGCCGCGCGCCGATCGCGGCGGCCTTCGCGTCGTCGAGGCTCCGGCTCCATGCGACGACCTTCATCCCGAAGGCGTTGGCCCGCGCGACGACCTCGCGCCCGATGGTGCCGGTGCCGAGGACGCCGAGCGTCCGGCCGAACAGGCCCCTGGCCTTGCCGTACTCCTTCTTGTTCCAGACGCCGTTCCGCAGATCGACGGCGTTGTCCGCGATGCGCCGGTCGAGCGCGAGGACGAGACCGAACGCGAGCTCGGCGACGGCGACCGCGTTCTTGCCCGGGCAGTTCGCCACCCAGATCCCGCGCTCGCTCGCGGCGTCGACGTCGATGGTGTTCACCCCCGCGCCGGCGCGCACGACGAGCGAGAGCGTCCCTCGCTCGAGCATCGCGCGGGTCACCTGCGTCGAGCGCACGACGAGGACGTCCGCGCGCGTCCGGCCGATCGCCTCGGCGAGGGCGTCGCCCGTCGCGTCCGGCTCGTAGGCCACCTCGCATCCGATCTCCGCCAGCCCGCGACGCCCCGAGTCCTCGAACTTGTCCGCGACGAGCACCTTCATGACCGCGCATGCTAGCCGGACTCGCCCGAGAAGAAGCGCTACGGACGCCCGCCGCGGTGGTGTATTTTCGAGGGTGATGCCGAAGCCGCGCCGCCCGCTGTCCTTCCTCTTCGTCGGATCGCTGCTCGCCGCTGCGATCGCGTACGGCTGCTCCGACGATCCGCAGGCCGCACCGCCGGAGCCCGATGCGGGCAATCCGAACCGCGCCCAGCCCGACGGCGGCGGAGGGGGCGGCAAGGACGCGACGGCGGACGGCGCCCCCGCCGTCACGTACAAGGCCGCGGCGACGCTCGCCCCGACCGGCCTCGCCGACGCCGGCAGCGTCACCGGCTCGGTCGCGTTCGAGGAGACGAACGGATCGATCAAGGTCGCGATCACCATCAGCGGGGCGACGCCGGGCGATCACGGCATGCACGTCCACGAAGGATCGAGCTGCGACGCGACCGACGCCGGCGCGGCGATGGCCGCCGGCGGGCACTGGAACCCCGCGGACGCCGGGCATGGCCTGCCGACGAGCCCGACCCATCACCCGGGCGACTTCGGCAACATCACCATCGGCGCCGACGGCACGGGCACGGCGACGCTCCCGGCGGTCACCGGGTTCACCGTGCGCGCCGACGGCGGCGCGCTCTCCGCCGTCGGACACGCGGTGATCTTCCACCAGGGCACCGACGACGGCTCGCAGCCGGTCGGCAATGCAGGCGGCCGCGCGGGCTGCGGGATCATCAACGCGCAATGACCCCGCAGAAGTGCGCCCAGTGCGGGGCGATGATCGACCCGCTCGCGCTCGCGTGCCCGTACTGCCGCTTCACCACGCCCGCGGGCGTCGCCGCGCACCAGCAGCAGCAGGCGCAGGCGCACTGGTCGGCGCACGCGCAGCACGCGCACTTCGCGGCGGCTCGCGCGCGCCTCGCGGCGACGGCGACGCAGGCGCTGATCTTCGGGATCCTCGGCATCCTCATGCTCTGCACGCCGCTCGGCATCGTCGGCATCGTGCAGGGGTTCCGCGCGCGCGCGCTGGCGCGTGAGGCCCAGGCGCCGGTGCCGGGCACGGCGACCGCGGGCCTGGTCCTCGCGATCGTCTCCCTCTTCACGTCGATCGGCGGCATCGTCCTCATCAACCGCGCGACCGAGGAGGACAAGGCCATCGCCGAGTCGCGCGCGGCCGCCATCGACAAGCGACTCGGAGATCGGCCCTCGGCGAGGGTGCTCGACCGCGACACCGCGTGCGGCCTCGCCGAGGCGCACGTCTTCCGCGAGGGCGCGCAGGGCGTCGCGAACTTCAACGTGAAGGGCGTCGAGTGCGTCGGGAAGGTGTCGGTCCTGGGCGACGACCGCGCCGAGCTCGACAACATGTGGGTGAAGGACTCGACGAGGAAGCACGAGATCAAGGCGTGCTTCAAGCGGGGAGGGAAGTGGTACGTCGCGAAGACGACCACGGCCGGGGACGACTGTCCCTGACCCTTTCCAGGGCCGCGCGGGCTGACGTACGCTCGTGCGGACCATGACCCAGCCCAAGCGCACGTTGATCAAGGGAGGCACCGTCGTCACGGCGGTCGACACGTACGCCGCCGACGTCGCGATCGTCGACGACAAGATCGCGGCCATCTTCGGACCGAGCGCCGCGCCGCAGGGGCCGTGGGACCTGACCATCGACGCCACCGGCAAGTACGTGCTGCCCGGCGGGATCGACGCGCACACGCACATGGACATGCCGTTCGGCGGGACGAACGCGTCCGACGACTTCGAGACCGGCACCCGCGCGGCGGCGTACGGCGGCACGACGTGCATCGTCGACTTCGCCATGCAGACGCGGGGCGAGCCGCTCCGCAAGGGCCTCGACACGTGGCACGGCAAGGCCGAGGGCAAGGCGGCGATCGACTACGCCTTCCACATGATCATGACCGACGTGAACGATCAGACCATCCCGGAGATGGGCCAGATCGTGAGCGAGGGCGTCACGTCGTTCAAGATGTTCATGGCCTATCCCGGCGTCCTCTACGTCGACGACGGCCAGATCTTCCGCGGCATGCAGCGCGCCAGCGAGCTCGGCGCGCTCATCTGCATGCACGCCGAGAACGGGATCCCGATCGACATCCTCGTGCAGCAGGCCCTCGCCAAGGGCCACACCGCGCCCATCTACCACGCGCTCACGCGGCCGCAGATCATGGAGGCCGAGGGCACGCACCGCGCGATCTGCCTCGCCGAGATGGCGGGCGCGCCGGTCTACATGGTCCACCTCTCCGCGACGCGGGCGCTCGATCAGGTGGTCGAGGCGCGCGACCGCGGCCTCCCCGCCTACGCCGAGACGTGCCCGCAGTACCTCTTCCTCTCGCAGGACGATCTCGCGCGTCCGGACTTCGAGGGCGCCAAGTACGTCTGCACGCCGGCCCTCCGCCCCGCGCACATGCAGGAGGACCTCTGGCGCGGGCTCAAGACGCACGACCTCCAGGTCGTCTCGACCGATCACTGCCCGTTCTGCCAGAAGGGGCAGAAGGAGCTCGGCAAGGACAACTTCGCCAAGATCCCGAACGGGATGCCCGGCGTCGAGACGCGCCTCTACCTCCTCTGGGACGGCGGCGTGCGCAAGGGCCGCATCTCGATGAACCGCTTCGTCGAGATCACCGCCACCGCGCCCGCGAAGATCTTCGGGCTCTACCCGAAGAAGGGCACCATCGCGGTCGGCGCGGACGCCGACGTGCTCGTGTGGGACGGCGAGAAGCGCCACGTCATCAGCGAGAAGACGACGCACATGCGCGTCGACTACTCGCCGTACGAGGCGCGCGAGGTCGTGGGGGCGCCGACGCACGTCCTCTCTCGCGGCAAGGTCGTCATCGAGAACGGGCAGTACGTGGGCAAGAAGGGCGACGGCCACTTCGTCAGGCGCGGCACGTTCAACCTGATGTGACGTCCCGCTTCGGGTGACGAACCCGGCATGTCGTTGCCGGACCGACATCGGGTGCTATCGTTCCGGATGCCTCGGCGCGCCTGGAAGACGGCCTCGCTCGTCGTGTCCGTCGTCCTGGCGATCGGCGCGGTCGCGTGCACCGCGGGCTCCACCGATCGCTCCGGAGAGGCCGTCGAGGGCGACGATCAGGAGCTCATCGCGTGCGGGTTCATCGCGTGCCCGCGCGGGATGCGCTGCCAGCCGCGCGATGACGCCGGCGTACGCGACGCAGACGTCGACGCCGGCCGGACGTACGGCGTGTGCGTCGCCGATCCCTGCAGCCTCCTCCGCTGCCCGCTCGCCAACACGCGTTGCGTGGAAGAGAAGGACGACGCCGGCAACGTGCGCGGCCGCTGCGTGGTCTCGCCCTGCACGATGATCCACTGCCTGTCGGGAACGCAGTGCGTGGAGCGCGCGGAGCCCAACGGCACGCTGCGCGCCGTCTGCGAGCGCGACCCGTGCGCCTTCATCCACTGCATCGGCGGCATGCACTGCGAGCCTCGCGACACCGAGGCCGGGCGCATGGGCCTGTGCGTTCGGTGATCAGCGCGGCGCGGGCGCTTTACACCCGACCAGCGCCTCGAGCTTCGAGCCCGGGGTGGCGTTGGCCGTGGTGCACATGGTCGGGCAGAGGATGATCTTCGTCGGGTTCGCGTTGTCGTCGTAGTACCAGCCGTCCTGGACCTGGGCGCACTTCGACACGTCGGTGACCTGCGTGAGCGCCTGCGCCGGCTTGCCCGACGGCGTGAACTGGACGACGAGCTTCGTCGGATCCGCGGCCTCGGCCTTCGGATAGGTGAGCTCGCAGCCGAGCTTCTCGACGACGTTCTTCGCGATGTTGTCGAGGACGCCCGAGTAGTCGGTCTTGCAGACCTCGTCGATGAGGCCGCCGGTGAGCTTCGAGAGCTGCTGGTAGTCGACGCTCTGCCCCGCGGCGCCGGAGCAGACTTTGCTGGACGGGACCGGTTCGGCGAACGGCTTGCTCACGATCGAGTGCCAGATGTACTTGCGGGTCTGCACGACGCCGTTC
>JBDHVD010000245.1:0-12527 GCA_039809525.1 Labilithrix sp.
TCGCCGCAGAGCGCGCGTCGCTCCAGGCGATCGCGGAGCACGCCGGGGCGATCGAGGCCCTCGCGCGCCGGATGACGGAGCACGAGCGCGCGCTCGAGCAGAGAAAGCGCCTCGCGTCCGAGCTCGCGGCTGCTTCGGCGCGCGTCGAGGAGGCGGGCCGGCGCGCGGGCGTCGATCCCCGGGCGGTGAACGACGCGATGCGCCTCGACGCGCCGCGCGAGGCGCGGATCTTCAAGCTGGCGACGGAGCGGGAGAAGAGGGCCGTCGCGATCGCGAACGCGAAGGTGGAGATCGAACGGCAGCAGCGAGCGCTCGCCAAGCTCGCCGCCGAGGCGCCCGCCGCATCCGCCGAGGCGCCGGCCGAAGCGCCCGTCGTGCGCGCCCTCGATCGCGCGCGCGCGCTCGGCGATCTCGAGGCGCGCATCACCACGGAGCGGACCAAGGTCGAGCGCCGCCGCCGCGAGCTCGAGGCGAAGGCCGGCGCGCTCGGCGGCCACGCGCACGCGCTCGATGCGCTCTGCGCGCTCGAGGTCCCGCCGGCCTCCGAGGTCGAGGCGCTCGCCAAGCGTGCCGACGCGGCGGACCTCGCGGTGGCGCGCGCGGAGGACGAGCGCGACAAGCACGCGCGCGATCTCGACGAGGTGCTCGGGCAGATCGCCGAGAACGAAGGAGGCTTCGCGCCGCCGGACGCCGAGGAGCTCCGGCGGGCGAGAGAGGCCCGCGACGAGAGGTGGGCGGCGCTCCGTACGGCGAAGACGCCGATCGAGCGCGTCGCGGCGGAGAGCGCGTTCGAGACGGCGGCGCGCGAGGTGGACGGCATCGTCGATCGGATGCTCGCCGAGGCGGATCGGGTGACGGCGCTCGGACGCCTCAAGGCGCGCCGCGAGCACCTGGCGGGCCTCCGCGCGAAGGCCGACGCGGAGGTCGAACGACAGCGCGCGGCGCGCGGCGCGATCGACGAGGAGCTGCGGGCGCGCTTCGCGAAGGCCGAGGTGGTCGCGTCGACGGCGTCCGCGATGCGCACGTGGCTCGCGGATCGCGCGGCGATCGTCGACGCGCGCGCGACGCTCGTCGAGCAGGAACGCGAGCTCGCGGAGAACGTGGCGCGCGTCGAGTCGGCGCGTCGCGAGCTCGCGGAGGCGCTCGGCGGCGACGTCGCGGCGAAGCTCGCCGAGCTGGTGGTCGATGCCGCGCGTCGCGTGCAGGCGGCCGAGGACGCGCGTCGCGCGGCGAAGGAGGCGGCCAAGCAGCGCGCGCGCATCGAGGAGGAGATCGAGACGCGCGTCGCGGCGCTCGCCCGGGACGAAGAGGCGTTCGCGGACGCGAGCCGGAAGCTCGTGGAGCTCGCCGCGCTCGTCGGCGTGTCGGGGGAGGCCTCCGCCGACGAGATCAAGAGCGCGGTCGATTCGATGCGCGATCTCTTCGACGCGATCGACGCGCGGGTGCGGACCACCGCGGCGGCGAAGGCGATCGACGAGGAGATCGCGTCGTTCGAGGACGAGACGCGGCGCCTCGCACGCGCGGTCGCGAGTGACGACGACGGCGCGCCGGCGCTCGAGCGCAAGCGACAGCGCGTCGTGGAGCTCGATCGCGACCTCGCGGAGATCGACGCGCGCCTCGCCGAGCTCGGCGGCGGCGAGCTGCCGGAGGACGTCGCCGTGCTCGCGGCCGATCCCGACGCGGCCGCGCGCGCCATCGATGACCTCGACGCGAACGTCGACGTGCTCGAGCGCGAGATCCAGTCGCTCTCGCAGAAGATCGGCGGCATCGAGGCGGGCCTCGGCGCGATGCGCGGAGACTCGAACGCCGCGGATGCGGCCGCGCAGGCGCAGGAGGCCCTCGCCCGCGTGCGCGCCAACGTCGAGCGCTGGGCGCGCGCGAAGCTCGCCGCGGTGCTCCTCGCCCGCGAGATCGAGCGCTACCGCGAAGAGAACCAGGGGCCGATGCTCGGCCGCGCCTCTTCGCTCTTCGCCCGGCTCACGCTGAATGCCTACAGCGGGCTGAAGGCGGGCTTCGACGATCGCGATCGACCGGCGCTCCGGCTCGTTCGTGCGGGCGGCGAGGAGGTCGACGTGACCGCGCTCAGCGAGGGCACGCGCGATCAGCTGTACCTCGCGCTCCGGCTCGCCAGCCTCCTTCGTTACGCGGAGATCGCCGCGCCCATGCCGCTCGTCCTCGACGACGTGCTCGTGCACTTCGACGACGAGCGGTCGGCCGCGGCGCTCTCGGTCCTCGCGGAGGTCGCGGGGAAGGTGCAGGTGCTCTTCTTCACCCATCACGCGCGCCTCGTCGATCTCGCGCGCCAGGCCGTGCCGGCGGGCGAGCTCGTCGTGCACGAGCTCGCATCGCGGACGTCGCCGCCGCTCGCCGAAGCATCGGTGTGACGCGCCGGTCGCACGGACGTTTACGAAGGTTCACGCGACGCTCGCGTTGACGGTCCACGATCGTGGGCTACCTTGAGGAGCACGACGTGAGGCATGGCGCCCACGCTCGAGAAGCCCCGCCGGGTGCGAGAAAGCCCCGGCGAGTGGAGGAAAATATGCATCCTGCATTCTATTTCTGGTGGAAACACGCGCGTCGTGGGGGCGGCTGCGGTCCGGCGGAGGCGCACGACGGCGCCTGCGGTCCGGGCGGGCTCGGAGCGCACGGCCCGCATCGCGGCGGAGGAGGGCACGGGCCGTTCGAGGCGCGCTTCGGCGGGCCCGAAGACGCGTTCTTCGGCGGACCGTTCGGCGTCCGCCGGCCGCTCCGCTTCCTCGCGAACAAGCTCGAGCTGTCCGAGGCGCAGATGGCGGACCTCGCGCGCATCATCGACGAGCTCAAGACCGAGCGCGCGCAGGGCGACGTCGATCACCGGCGCACGGTGGCGGCGTTCGCCGACGCGATCGAGGGCGCGAGCTTCGGTGAGGCCCGCGCGCGCGAAGGCGGGGACCTTCGCGTGAAGAGCGCCGAGCGCCTGCGCGAGGCGGTGATCGCCGCGCTGTCGAAGATCCACGCGATCCTCGACGAGGAGCAGCGGAAGCGCTTCGCCTACCTGATCCGGACGGGCGTCGTCACGCTGTAGCGGCGCGCGCGGCCGACGAGGTAGAAGGACGCGTGCTCCAGCGGCTCGCGCTCCTCTGCCTCGTCGTGCTCGCCGTCTCGTGTCGCCCCGCGCTGCCTCCGGCGATCGCCGACGAGGCGGCGAAGACGCCGCGCGGACAGGCGACGGTGATCTTCTTCACCGACTTCCAGTGTCCGTTCTGCCGGCGCACGCACGCCGCGCTCGAGCCGCTCGTCGACGAGCGGAAGGGACACGTGCGCGTCGTGCTCAAGCACGTGCCGCTCCGGCGTCATCCCGACGCGCGGACCGCCGCACGCGCGGCGATCTGCGCCGAGACGCTCGCGGACGACCCGACGCCGTACTTCCACGCGCTCACCACGGCGGACGATCTGTCGGAGCAGGCCTGCGCCGAGCTCGCCGCCTCGCACGGCATCGATCGCGATCGCTTCGAGCGCTGCGTCCGCGACCCGGCGACCGACGAGCGCATCGAGCGCGACAAGGCGACGTTCGACGCCGTCGACGGTGACGGCGTCCCGCTCCTCTTCGTGGGCCGCACGCGCCTCGAGGGCGCGCAGTCGCGGAGCGCGCTCGAGGCGGCGATCGACGACGCGATCGCGCGGGAAAAATAGGCGCAAGGACAGGCTCGGAGCAGCTACGGATCCCGTGAAGACTACATCGGACGCCGGTCAGTCACGCATGTAGGACCGATCGGATTCGAGACGTGATGGTGATGCGCCCGCGGCGAGCGAGAGCGAACGGCCGCGCTAATCTGGCGGGCCATGCAGACCACCACCAAGCTCGTCGGCGCGCTCTTCCTCGTCGGCCTCGCGACCTCGATCGGGTGCGCGGCCAACGGCGTCGAGGACGAGCCCGAGGTCGGCTACCTCGCGAGCACGCCCCTCGAGGCGGGCACCGACGAGGGCGAGAGCGTGAAGATGCCCGACCCCTCCCAGAAGAAGGAGGAGGACGCGGGCGCGCCCGAGGACGGCGATGCGGGCACCGGCGGTGGCGGCGGAGGAACCGACGCGGGCGCCGACGCCGGCGGAGGCGGTGGTGGTGGTGGCGGCGGCGGCGGCGGTGGAACCGGCTCGTGCGCCGCGACGAACACGTGCATGGGCGCGGCCGATCTCGGCAGCGTCAGCGGCGACACCGGCTCGGACGTGAAGACGGCGTCGGGCACCGGCTCGAAGTGGTTCACCGTGCGCGTGACCGAGGACGACTCGAGCGCGTTCGCCGCGAAGCTCTGGATGAAGGCGACGCTGAATTCGCCCGCCGGCTCGAACTACGACCTCTACGTGTACGTGCCGGGGAGCGACACCCGCGAGTGCTCCGCGGTCACGAAGAGCTCGACCTCGACCTCGACGACCGACACCGCGGGGGTCGAGTTCGGCGAGGGCGGAACGTTCTCGAACGGATCCGATGACGACCGTACAGTGACCGTCGAGGTCCGGCACGTGTCGGGCCCGTGTGGACCGACCGCGCAGTGGAACCTCACGATCAACGGAAACCAGAAGTAGCGGCACGCATCCTCGCGGCGTGCCTCGCGCTCGCCGCGGCGACGGCGTGCGGCGGCTCGAAGCCGGGGCCGGTCCGGCCCGTCGCCTCGAGCGCGTCGCACGAGGTGCTGCCGTTCATCCACGACGACTATTCCCGGGCGCTCGCGGAGGCGCGCGCGAAGAAGAAGCCGATCTTCGTCGATGCGTGGGCGCCGTGGTGTCACTCGTGCCTGAGCCTGCGGAGCTACGTGCTCACCGATCCGTCGCTCGCTCCGATCGCGAACGACTACGTGTGGCTCTCGATCGACACGGAGAAGGAGTCGAACGCCCCGTTC
Organism: Labilithrix sp.; assembly: GCA_039809525.1. GTDB lineage: Bacteria > Myxococcota_A > Polyangia > Polyangiales > Polyangiaceae > Labilithrix. Next base: position 4,875 of record JBDHVD010000245.1, read on the forward strand.
GTGGCGAAGTTCACCCACGAGGCGCTTCCCACGCTGTGGGTCATCCGGCCGGAGGACGAGGAGCCGACGCTCCGGTGGGCAGGGACGGTGACGGCGAAGGAGCTGCGCGATCTGCTCGCGGCGAAGCCCTCCGAGCTCCACGCCGCGCACGAGCGCACGCTCGCGATGTCGAAGCAGGACGAGCCGGCGTGCGCGAGGCTCGCCGCGACCGAGGCGCCGAAGCTCCCGCGTGGGACGCCGCGCGCGGACATCGTGGCGACCGGGCTCGCGTGCGCGCGCGGCGCGAAGCTCGAGGCCGAGGCGGACGTGCTCGCGGAGATCGCGCTGCGCGACGCGAGCGAAGGGGAGGGGGCGCTGCTCGCGGACGATCGCTCCGCGCTCTTCGAGGAGGTCGTCGAGACGAAGCGGGCGCGTGGCGACGAGGCAGGCGCCCGCGCGGTCGCGACGCGATGGGCCGCGTTCCTCGAGGCGGAGGCGGCGAAGGCGAAGACGCCGGAGGCGCGTGCGGTGTTCGACGCTCACCGGCTCGGCGCGTACCTCGCGCTCGGGCAGCCGGAGCGCGCGGTGCCGATGCTGCTCGCGAGCGAGCGGGACTTCCCCGGCGACTACAACCCGCCGGCGCGCCTCGCGGTGGCGTACCTCGAGATGAAGCGGCTCGACGACGCGAGCGCGGCGATCGATCGGGCGGCCAAGCGGGTCTACGGACCGCGTGCGATGCGCGTCCTGTCGGTCGCCGCGGACGTCGCGAAGGCGCGCGGCGATCGCGCAGGCGAGCGCAGGGCGCTCGAGGAGGCGCTCGCCCGGACGGAGAAGGCGACGCTGACGACGGGCCAGAAGAAGGTGCGCGAGCGGCTCGCGAAGCGCCTCGCGGCGATCGGGCCCTGACGGGCGCCTGCGAGGACGGGGACGCGCGTCGCATGTCCCACGTCTTCCGACGAGCTCGGCCGTTTCGACGCAGCGCGGTGTCACGTGCGCAAACGCGTGGGCACGCTACGATGATCGAGTGCCCTCCGTCGCGTGGTCGCTGATCCCCATCGGGGTTCTCGTCGCGACGATCCTCTTCGTCCTCGTGCGCAACCGACGGCGGACGCGCGACAAGGGACCGGCGCGCGAGCCGAGCGCGTTCGTGGTGCTCGAGGGGAACCTCTGGGACGGATGCGTGGTCGACGAGCTGCGCGAGCCGTGGAGCCGCCTCGCCACGGAGGCCGTGCGCGGCTTCTGCGGCGTGCCCGCGGGACGTCATCGGGTGAGGACCACCACGCCGGCCGGCGAGGCGACGCTCGACTTCGTGGTGTACCCGGGCGAAGTGCTCGCGTGGCGGCTCGACGTCGATCGCGCGCGGTGGGAGCCGCACGACCTCGACGGCGATACGCGATCGCTGCTCGAAGGCGTGCCCGCGAGCAGCTCGGACGTGTCGGCCGCCGGGCGCCCAAAGCTCCCGGGCTGGCTGGTCCACCTGCGGACGACGAGGCACGTCGCGTCGAGCCGCGCGAGCGCGCCCCCGGCGAAGGCCGCCGACGACGCGCTCGACCGCGTGCGCAAGCGGCTCGCGAAGCTCGTGTCGCGCGCGCAGAGCGAGGGCATCGACGCGCACGCCGAGCTGCTCACGATCGCGCGCGCGCTCGGCGAGTCGCTCGTCGGCCGGACGCTCACGCGCAAGGACATGCGTACGCTGGTCGGCCCCGCCCGCGAGACGGCGACGCGGCTCGCGATGAGCGGTGACACCGAGCGCGCGATGCGCATCGTGGGCCTCGGGCTCGCGGTGCTGCCGGGCGATCCCGAGCTGATGGTCGTCGCCGGATGCGCGCTCGCCGAGCGCGGCGACGTCGACGAGGCGATGCGCGCGCTGAACGCCGCGCTCGAGCGCGATCGCTGCCTCGACGCCGAGGACGTCGCGCGGGCGATGCGCGCCCGCATGGAGCTGCGGTCGCGTCTCGGACCACGTGTGCGCGTCTCGTAGACATCCGTAAGTACTCATGCTCTCGCGAGGTCCCGCGGGAGCGATCGCGGACCGTCGCGGTGAGAGATCGACCGCCGATCGCCGACACCCCGGTTTCGTCGAGAGATCCCGGAGCGAGCCCGGCGGCACACGACGTGCTGACGGTCTCGCCGGAATGATGCGGACTTCGCGCGGACTCGCGAGCAGCGCTGTCGTCGGATGGTTTCTCGTCGCCTGCGGAGGCGTGGCGACGGTCGGATGCTCGTCGGACGCCGAGCCCGCGAACGAGTGCCTGGGCGACACCGCCGCTGCGCTCCGGACGTGCGCGGCGGGCGCGACGCTGAAGGGCGTCGACGTCTCGTACTACCAGGGCACCGTCAACTGGGCCTCGGTGAAGGCCGGCGGGCAGTCGTTCGCGTTCGCGCGCGTCAGCGACGGCGTGAACTACCCGGACACGAAGTTCAGCACGAACTGGCCGGCGATGAAGAAGGCCGGCCTCGTGCGCGGCGTCTACCAGTACTTCCGTCCGACGCAGGACGTGCAGGCGCAGGTCGATCTCCTCTTCGCGAAGCTGAACGCCGCGGGCGGCCTCCAGCCGGGCGATCTCCCGCCGGTGCTCGATCTCGAGACCGACGGCGGGCTCGCCGCGAGCACGGTGGTCGCGCGCGCGAAGGCGTGGCTCGCGAAGGTCGAGGCGAAGATCGGCGTGAAGCCGATCGTGTACACCGCCGCGTTCATGTCGAGCACCATCGGCACGAGCTTCGGCGCGTACCCGCTCTGGGTCGCGAACTACGGCGCGACGTGCCCGCTGATGCCGAGCGGCTGGACGAACTGGAAGATCTGGCAGACCTCGGAGAGCGGCAGCGTCTCCGGCATCGGCGGCAACGTCGACACGAACCTGTTCAACGGCAACCTCGCGGCGCTCCAGGCGCTCGCGCTGAAGCCCGCGTCGCCGCCGTCGACCGATGCCGGCGCAGGCCCCGAGCCGACGGAGCCGCCGGACTTCGGCAACCTGGTGTTCGACGAGCCGAAGCCGAAGGACGGTTCGCAGGGGGCGACGCTCGGCGAGACGAACCCGCCGCCGGCGGAGACCACGTCCGCGCCGATCGAGCCCTGCGTGCGCTGACCCGTCGCGGGTCGGTCAGCCGAGCAGCTCGAGGAGGATGGCGACGGCGACGAGCCCGCCGATCACGAGGCCCCAGGTCCGCATCTGACGCGCCATGCGCGTTTCGTTTCGAATCATGGTCGCTTGAACCTCCTCACGACTCCTCCGAGTCGCAGTCGTAGCCGCAGCCGACTCGCCGCGTCGCCGCCTCGAACATCGCGCGGTATCGCGCCTCGCCGACCGAGGCGGCGCGGACCGGACCGTGGCGGACGTACTCGGTGAGATGGTCGAGTGCGTCGAGCAGCACGCGTCGGTCGAACCGCTCGCCGTCCATGCCGAGGGCGAGATGGGACTCGATCACGTGCAAGAGTCGCGCGATGTCGTCCCGCTCGGCGTGGAGGACCTCGGTGTCGCATCCGTCTTCGCGCGCGGCGCCTGATGGTTCGTCGCGAGACATGAGCGATCAGGTAGAGCGAGCGCTCGACGGGACAAGGGCCGACCCTCATTTTTTGCGCGACCCGCGGTATCTTCGCGGCGATGGCCGCACGCGCGTGGCTCTGGGATCGCAAGCTCGAGGTGGACGCCGCCAAGCGCACTGCGGCGATCGTCCCGATGCGCTGGCCCGGCCTCCTGTTCGTCCCGGCGTTCGCGTCGACGCCCCTCGCGCTCGCGTGGGTGCAGTTCTTCTCCGGGACCGCGCACCTCACCACCGGCGGGTGGGTCTTCATGATCGGGTACGCGGCGCTGACGATCGCCGTCGCCGTCGCGTTCCTCCGTCCGTCGAGCCGACGGGTCGCGATCGACTTCGATGCGCGGCGGCTCCGGATCGACGGTGCCTTCCGGATCGGCGCTGCGAGCGAGGCGCGCTTCGCGGATGCGGGCATCCGTCTCGACGAGACCGCGCGACGAGCGCCCGGGCGCGTGATCCCGCGTGGGAGGATCACCGCGACGTTCGCCGATCGCACGTTCGAGCTGCTCGATCTGGCGAACGAAGCCGCGCCGCTGTCGCGGGCGCTGCGCGACGCCGTCGTGGACAACAAGGTGGAGCGGCTCGAGGCCGAGGCGCAGGCCGTGGGCGCCGAGCAGGGCAAGCGCTTCGTCATGCTGCTCGTCCTGATGGTCGTGCCCGGCCTGATGTTCGCGTGGGCCGCCCTCCGCTGAGGGTGTAGCCTTCGGGGATGCGCATCGTCGATCTCCTCCCCGCTGCGCCGATCGCGAACGCCGAGCACGCGGAGACGCTCCTCGAGCTCGCGTACCTGATGACCGCGGCCGACGGCCGGTTCACCGACGAGGAGCGTCGCGCATTCGGTGAGCTCGCGGCGCGCCTGGGCGGCGCGAGCGTCGACGCGCGGATCGCGCGCTTCGCGCAGAACGTCGCGGGCGGATCGATCGCCGATCGCGTGCGGGCGATCGGACCCACGCTGCCGATGGAGCTGCGCGAGGTCGCGTTCAAGATCGGCATCCGCGTCGCCCTCGTCGATCACGATGCGGCGAAGGAGGAGGACCTTCTCATGAACGTCTTCTTCGAGACGCTCGGCCTCGATCCGGAGCGGGCAGAGACGCTCGCCGCCGAGGCGCGCGGCACGCGGGCACCGTAGAAGAGCTGCGACGCGTCGCGGCGACGGCATCCCACCCCTTTCAGCGCTCGATATTTGTCGGATGGGTGCGCTATCGTCCCGCCCGCCATGGGGCCCAACCACCAGCCGCACGTCCAGTTCCCGACCACTCCGAAACTGCCGCCGTCGATCCAGGCGGCGAAGTGGCCGCCGGACGACAACGATCTGCCGGGCGATCCGGGCGTCCCGAGCTTCGGCGGCGGCGGCGGCGGGTACGGCGGCGGCGACGACGGCAACTTCAAGAAGGGCCGCTTCAAGGTGTGGGCGGTCCTCGTCGGCATCCTCGCGGTCGCGGGCGTCGGCGCCGCGGTCGTCTTCGGCGGGATGAAGGACTCGGAGAAGCTCGATCCGAAGAAGGCGGCGCAGATGAAGAAGGAGGTCGCCCTCCTTCCGATCGGCGAGGCGCTCCCGAAGTACCGCGAGTGGGCCGCGCAGGAGGACGAGACGAAGCTCCGCGAGGAGGCGTTCGCGCAGCTCGCGTGGGCGAAGGACCAGGCGGGCCTGCCGCTCGTCATCAAGGGCCTCGAGTCGATCGATCACGCGGTGCGCGGGACCGCGGCGCAGGCGCTCCTCGAGTACGGCACCCCGATGGCGGACTCCGCGAAGCCCGCGCTCCTCAAGGCGCTCAAGGAGTCGACCGAGGCCGACCGCCCGCAGATCGCCTGGGCGCTCGCCGCGCTGCACGAGCCGACGGCGTTCGACGACGTGATGAAGGAGTATCGCGCGGGCAAGCTCTCGAGCGTCCAGCGGCTCGACAAGAGCCCGGCGTTCGATCCCGAGCAGCTCGCGGCGATGGTGTCGCTCGACAAGCTCGCGTCGCTCGCGGGCGACGAGAGCGAGAGCGTGCGCCAGCTCGTCGCCACCGTGCTCTCGCGCAACGCGGAGCCGAAGTGGGCCGACGCGCTCATCAAGCTCGTCAAGGACAAGAGCGTCGACGTCGCGCGCGAGGCCGCCGTCGGTCTCGGCAAGATCGCGAACGAGCAGGCGATGCAGCCGCTGCTCGAGGCGCTCTCGAAGGCGGACAAGGACTCGCGTCAGAAGTTCCTCGAGGCGCTGCGTGACGGCGTCGGCGGCAAGGGCCTCGTCCTCGCGCTGCGCTCGGTCGACAAGACGAAGCGCGACACCGAGAAGTTCCAGACGAAGCTGATCTTCGACATGATCCGCTCGACGGAGGACCCGCGCGCGGGCGACCTCCTCGCGCAGTACATCGAGTCGACGCAGAACCCGCACTGGAAGACCGAGGCCGCGCTGCGCCTCGCCGAGGTCGGCGATCTCCGCGCCGTGCCCACGCTCGCGTGGCGCATGAAGCAGAGCCCGCTGAACCTGTACAACAAGGACCTCGATCCCGAGTACCGCCAGGACGACAACGAGCGCGTCGTGTCCGCGCGCATGCTCGCCGACCTCGCGATCCTCTATCCGGACAAGCGCGACGAGATCCGCCAGCAGGCGTACGACGGCGTCTACTTCTGGATCACCGACCTTCCGCAGCCGCACGCGAACGGCCTCCGCTTCATGGCGGCCGCCGACGCGAAGGAGGCGCTGCCGAAGATGCGCCAGTGGGCGAAGCCGAACCTGCCGTTCCCCAAGGAGGGGCAGCAGGACTTCCCGCCGGGCTGGGCGACCGCGCAGAGCGCGCTCCGCTACGTCGGCTGGATGAAGGACCCGCAGTCGTGGGGCATCCTCGAGTCGCAGCTCCGCGCGCGCCCGGACAAGGTCGACGCGACGATGGAGTCGCTCCTCCAGGGCGGCCTCGCGGTCATGGGCATGGTGCTCCGCGCGATCGGCGTCGGCGCCTCCTACGGCCTCGCGCAGTGGGGCGACTCGAAGGCGTATCCGGTCCTCGTGAAGTACATCGAGGACAAGCAGAACAACGAGCAGTCGCGCCTCGACGCCTGCTTCTCGCTCTCGTGGGTCGCCACCGACGAGCAGATGAACGAAGTCGTCAAGAAGGTGAAGGAGTTCGACAAGCCCGATCCGAAGACGCAGCTCATTCGCGCCTGCTACCTCGAGACGCTCATCCACCGCCCCGTTCCGGCGGCGAACGCGAGCCTGATCGATCTGATCGACGGCAACCACGAGCTCGACGTCCAGCACCAGGCGGCGCGCGCGATCGGCCTCTCGGGCATGTCCCCGCAGACGACGACCGCGATGTTCGACAAGCTGAAGAACCCGGCGACGCGCAGCGACGCGGCGCTCGCGATCCTCATCGGCGGCGACACCGACAGCGTCCGCCGCATGATGGCGACGTACAACGACGCGGACCCCGCGGCGATGGAGGACCTGAAGGTCATCTACAACCAGACCTTCGGCTACTGGTCCGACTTCAACTACGAGCACGGCGACGTCGCGCGCTGGATCGAGAACGCGCATGCCGCCACGCGCGTCCGCGTGCGTGACTCGCTCCAGGACTGGCCGAAGCTGATCCTGTCGCGCGCCATCCAGGGCATCGACTACGACAACGGCCCGCACTCGGTCACGCGCGTGCAGATGCGCGTGCGCCTGATGCGCGACGCCAAGGGCGCCGACGAGAAGAAGCGCACGCAGGCGATCGACATCCTGAAGTTCATGGGCGAGAAGGGCGTGCTCATGGCGCTCAAGGCCGAGCAGGGCGCCTGGCAGAAGCAGGCCGCGCAGGCCTTCTTCGAGGTCATGAACCCGAAGGCGACGACCGAGTCGGTCCCCGAAGCCAACGACCCGGCGGCGAAAGCCGGCGGCGTGAACGTGAAGCGTCCGTAGGAGCGTGTCTTCGGCGAGCGGAGCGAGCCGTTCGCCGCAGGCGACTCACGCGGGCGAGCACGTAGGTCGGGGGGAGGCTCGCGAGCGAAGCGAGCGAGGGGGGCCGCTAGGCCCCCACCTGAGACCGGTGGCGTGAACGTGAAGCGTCCATAGGAGCGGCGCGCACGAGTGTCGGGAGACGGAGCGTGTCTTCGGCGAGCGGAGCGAGCCGTTCGCCGCAGGCGACTCACGCGGGCGAGCACGTAGGTCGGGGGGAG
>JBDHVD010000246.1:0-12507 GCA_039809525.1 Labilithrix sp.
CGCCGCGTCGAAGAGGAGTGGCGTCCTTCCGCCGCGTGGCGATCCCGCGCGGGAGCCTCCTTCCCTCTTCCTCCTCTTCTTGTTCGATCGTCCGCTCCGTTCCCCACGCGACCGAGGTCTGCGGAGGGCGTCGCCCGGCAAAGGTGCCCGGCGGCGAGATGCATCGCCGGCCCGATCGAAGAGTCGCGGCCTCGTTCCCCCGCGTGGCGAACCCGCGCGGGCGCCTTCTTCCCTCTTCCTCCTCTTCTTGCTCGATCGTCCGCTCCGTTCCCCACGCGGCCGAGGCCTGCGGAGGGCGTCGCGCGCCGAGGTCGTCGACAGCGAGATGCATCGCCGCCCGATCGAAGAGTCGTGGCCTCCTTCCGCGGCGTGGCGAACGATCCGAGGGCCTCGGGGAAGCCGTCTTCCTTCTTCCTCCTGTGTTCGATCGTCTGCCCCGTTGTCGCGCGGCCGAGGCGTGCCGAGGGCGCCGCCCGCCGAAGTCGCCCGGCAGCGGGCGATGCAAAGGCCGCCGCGTCGAGACGGTGAACGCAACGACGGCGGAGGCGAAGCGACGGGGGTGTCCGGGCCTTGCATCGGTCGTCGACCGTGGCTAGTATCGCCCAATCAAAATGGGCGGGGCGGCACGAAGGAGCGGACAGCTCGAGCTCGCGGTCACCGGCGCGAAGGGGCGCCGCGGCGGCCGGCGGAAGGGCGCGGGCCGGAAGCCGCGTCCCGAGAACGCGCGTCGCGGCCTCGTGAAGCACCGCACGCGGCCGGAGCACCATCACCGCCATCCGGTGCACGTCACGCTGCGCGTGGCGCGCGGGCTGCCCTCGCTGCGTAACCAGACCGTCCAGGAGCTGCTCGAGGGCACCATCGATCGCGCGAAGGAGGACGGCTGGCAGGTCGTGCACTACTCGATCCAGGGCGACCACGTGCACCTGATGATCGAGGCGCAGGACAAGCGCGCGCTGTCGTCCGGCGTCCGCCGCGTGGTCATCGCGTTCGCGCGGCGCTTCAACCGCGACGTGCTCGGACGCACCAAGGGCAAGGTCTGGGGCGACCGCTATCACCGGCGCGATCTCGCGACGCCGCGCGAGGTGCGCAACGTGCTCGTCTATCTGTTCACCAACGCGGTGAAGCACGGCGAGCGTGGCGCCTCGCGCTTCGTGCTCGATCGCCGCTCCTCGGCGCTCGGCTTCGACGGCTGGGCGGGGATCCCGGCGAAGATGATGCAGGCGTTCATCGGCACGCGTGAACCGTGGCGGCCACCGGAGGCGCGGACGTGGCTGCTTCGCGTCGGATGGAAGAAGATCCACGGGCCGATCGTCCTCGGCGATGCGGCCAAGGGCGCGCGCGGCCTCGACTGACGGCGGCGGAGCTCCCCGCCCGCGGCATCGTCGGGCGCATCGTCGCGGACGCCTCGTGAGGGGGCCTGGGGAGCGCGACGCGCGTTGCGCCGCGTCATCGCCATGCGTGAGCCCCTTCGTCCAGAGAGACGCAGGACCTCCGGGGGCGCGGGCCGTTGGCGTGCGCGGACGGCGTGGGATACATCCACGGTGCGATGAGGGCCGCCGTCGCGTTCACCGCACGCGTGGAGCGAGCCGATGGCCACGCTGTTCGGGCCTCCTGCTCGACGGCGGAGGACTGCCGGGGCTCGTCGGAGGCCGAGTCTGCAGGGCGATGCGGCCCGGAGGTGCCGTGCGTCGAAGGACGGTGTCACGCCGAGTGCCCCGGCAGCTGCGAGATCACCAAGACGCGGTTTCCGCAGGAGGTCTGTCCGAGCGGCGCGATCTCCAATCCGCCGATCGAGCCGTAGCCCGCGACGACGCTTCCCCCGCGGCGCACGAAGCGGGCGATCTGCTGCGCGACGGATCGCTACGTCTGCTGCATCAGCGCCGCGAGATGCCTCGGGCCCGTCCCGCAGCATGCGCCGACGATGGTGGCGCCCGCGGCGATCCAGGTGCGCGCGAGCGCGGCGTAGCGCTCGGGCGTCATCGCGCCCGCCGGGATGCCGGCGTTCGCGTAGGCGCCGAAGGGCACGCCCGCGCGCGCGATCGCCTCGACGTAGCGCAACGTGGCCTCGGCCGCGGTGCACGCGACGAGGACCGCCTCCGCACCCGCGTCGGCGCACGCGCGCGCCGCGTCGCCCATCGCCGCGGGCGTCATGAGCGAGGCGTCGGGCCCCGCGGTGAGCGCGGCCCAGACCGGCAGGCCGGTGCGCACCGCCTCCTCGACCGCGATGCGCGCCTCTCCGGCGTGGGGGAACGTCTCGCAGACGAGCTGGTCGCAGCCGCTCGCCGCGAGCGCCTCGGCCATCGCGCGATGCAGCGGCCGCGCCTCGGCTGCTGGCGGGGAGAGGTCGGGACGGTAGCAGTCGGCGATCGGCGCGATCGAACCTGCGACGCCGCCGCTCCCGGCGCCGCGCCGCGCGAGCGCGACCGCCTCGGCCACGAGCGTGCGGAACTCGTCGCCGAAGAGCCGCGGCTGCGCGCGGAAGGTGTTCGCGCGGTGCAGCCTCGCGCCGGCGTGCGCGTAGTCCGCGTGGATCGCGGCGACGACGTCGGGATGCGTGCGGATGGCGTACGCGCTCCAGCCGGGCGGCGGCGTCGGCACACCGCGCTCGGCGAGCTGGGTGCCCATCGGACCATCCATGACCACCAGCGCCATCGAGACGAGCGTAGCGCTAAGCTGCGTGCCCATGCCCTTCCCCGCGCCCCACCCGCCGATGCCCGCCACGCCCATCGCCGAGGTCGACGCCGCGATCGAGCGCCTCCATGCGAAGAAGGACGAATGGCTCGCGGTCCCCATCGCCGAGCGCATCCGTCTCCTCGAGCGGATCATGGCGGACGCGCTCGCGGTCGCGCCCGAGTGGGCGGCCGCCGGTGCGCGCATCAAGGGCCTCGCGCCCGACGAGGTCGCCGCGGGCGAGGAATGGCTCGCCGGTCCGATGCCCACCATCCGCAACGCGCGGCTCCTCGCGAACGCGCTCCGCGCGAACGGCGCGCCGAAGGCCACGATCCGCACGCGAAGCGACGGGCGGGCGGTGGCGCGCGTGTTCCCCGCGAACGCGATGGAGCGCGTCATGTTCACCGGCGTCACCGCGGACGTGTGGATCGCGCGCGGCGAGCGCCCCACGCAGGGCGCCGTCTATCGCGCGGACGGCAGGAAGAAGGAGGGCATCGTCTGCCTCGTGCTCGGCGGCGGCAACGTCTCGTCGATCCCGCCGATGGATGCACTTTACAAACTCTTCGTCGAGGACGAGGTCGTCCTCCTCAAGATGAACCCGGTGAACGAGGCGCTCGGCCCCGTGCTGGCGAAGGCGCTCGGGGCGCTCGTCGACGGCGGTTGGCTCGCGATCGTCTACGGCGGCGCGGACGTCGGCGGTCACGCGGCGAACCACCCGAAGGTGGGCTCGCTGCACGTCACCGGATCGGATCGGACGTACGACGCGATCGTCTGGGGCGGCGGTGAAGGCAAGAAGCGGGGCGAGCGCGCCAACACCAAGCCGTTCTCGGCCGAGCTCGGCTGCGTGACGCCGGTGATCGTCGTGCCCGGGCCGTGGTCCGATCGCGACATCCGCTTCCAGGCGCGCCACGTGGCGTCGATGGTGGCGCAGAACGCGAGCTTCAACTGCAACGCGGCGAAGGTCATCGTCACCGCGCGCGGCTGGCTCCAGCGCGACGCGTTCCTCGCGGCGGTGCGGGGCGAGCTCGCGAAGCTCCCTCCGCGCAAGGCGTACTACCCGGGCGCGCGGGACCGCTATCGCACGTTCCTCGAGAGCTACCCGAAGGCGCACGTGCTCGGCGGCGTCCCCGCCGACGCGCCGGAGGAGGTCGTGCCGTGGACCGTCATCCCCGACGTGCCCGCCGAGGCCGGAGAGTATGCGCTCACCCACGAGGCCTTCTGCGGCGTGCTCGCGGAGGTCACGCTCGACGCCGAGAAGCAGGGGCACACCGACGTGCCGCTGTTCCTCGAGCGCGCCGTCGCGTTCGCGAACGAGAAGTGCTGGGGCACGCTCTCGTGCTGTCTGCTCGTCCATCCCGCGACGGAGGAGGAGCACGACGGCGCGGTGAAGCAGGCCATCGCCGATCTCCGCTACGGAGGCGTCGGGGTGAACGTTTGGCCCGGCGCGATCTACGGGCTCGTGTCGCCGAGCTGGGGCGCGTATCCGGGGCACACGCCGGAGGACATCCAGTCGGGGACCGGCGTGGTGCACAACGCGTTCCTCTTCGATCACCCCGAGAAGAGCGTCTTGCGCGCGCCGTTCCGCATCCGGCCGACGCCCGCATGGTTCGTCGACAACCGGAACCTCCTCGAGATCGGCCGCCGGCTCGTCGCCTTCGAGGCGGCGCCGTCGTGGCGAGGCCTGATCGGCGTGGCGGCGGCGGCGATCCGGGGGTGAAAATAGGCTCTTCGTCGTAGGACGCGAAGCGCGGCCCACGCTCGAGGGCGAGGCGATCGTCGATCGAGCTCCGACGACCGGCGCCCAGTCCGTGCTCGTGCGCGGTCTCGCCGGACGGGATGGGCGCATCGTGCTTCACCGCCCCCGTGACGTAGCGGTCGCAAGTGCTATGTTCTGCTCTCGCCGCGCGCATCGAGCGCGCGAGGAAGGCAGAGCGTTGAACGGAGACGGGTCGGCGGCCTCGCGCCGCAACTTGCTGGCAGGCATCACGATGGGCGTGCTCCTCGGCGCGCTCGTGAGTTACGGAATCGTCATCCAGCGCGTCTCCGGATCGACACTGACGAGCGCGGTCGGCGCGAACCTCACCACGACCGTCGCCGCCGTCGCCGCGGTGCTCGGGACCGTTCGCGTGTTCCGCGCAGCGCGCGGGCCGGGCTCCCTCCACGGCCTCGTCCTGGCGCAGGCGGCGGGCGGGGTGCTCGGCGTCGCGGCGGTGCACGCGCTGCTCCGTCACGATGCCGCCGCGCTCCCGTGGATCTGCGAGCATCCGCGCCAGCTCGTCAACGATCTCGTCGGCGTGTTCGGCATCCTCGCCTTCGTGTGGGGCTGCGCGCGGAAGCCGATGCGGCTCGAGGTGATGATCGGCGGGCTCGTGCTCGTCCTCGGCTACGAGCTCACGGCTGCGTGCTGGCACCTCGACGGACCGGCGCCGTTCGCGGACGTGCTGCCGTGGACCATCCAGCGCTTCGTCGGCAGCGAGGTCACCGCCTCGGGCCTGGGCGTGCTCACCTTCCGCCTCCTCTTCGCATAGGAGCAGGGGATCGCGATGCTCGCGCACTGGGAGCTCCTCCTCCGGATCGCCGCCGGCGCCGCGCTCGGCGGCGTGATCGGCTACGAGCGCGACCGCCATGGCCGCCCGGCCGGGCTCCGGACGCACCTCCTCGTGGCGCTCGCGTCGGCGACGTTCATGGTGGTGTCGTCGCAGTTCGCTTACCACCAGCGGTTCGGCCACGGCGACGGCATCGAGGTCGACGCCTCGCGCATCGCCGCATCGGTCGTGTCCGCGATCGGCTTCCTCGCGGGCGGGTCCATCCTGCGCAGCGGCGCGACGGTGCAGGGCCTCACCACCGCCGCCGGGCTCTGGCTGGTGACCGCGATCGGGCTCTGCGCCGGCGCGGGCATGTACGTGGAGAGCGCCGGCGTCACCGCGATGGGCATCGTCGCGCTCACCGTGTTCCGGCGCTTCGAGGACAAGAACGACGGCGTCACCAAGCGCCGCCTCGTGCTGGTCCTCGATGCGGAGACGCCGATCGACGCGATGATGAAGGACCTCGCCGGGCTCGGCGCGGCCGTCTCCCACGTCGAGTACGAGCGGCGGCTCGACGACAAGCCGCGCACGTCGCTGACGTGCGACGTCACCATGCCCATCGAGCTCGGCCTCACCGCGCTGATCGAGGCGGTCGAGAAACATCCCGGCGTACGACGGGTGCACGTCACGGGGACGTGACGAGGACGCGCGCCGCGCGCGACGGGAACGCGGTGAGATCGGCCCGCAGCGTCCCGCGGTCGGGCACCGGGATCCGATCGGACGCGCGGTGGAGGAGCGCGTCGACCGCGACCTCCGCCCGCGAGCGCCACCACCGATAGATGGTCTGCTTCCCCACGCCGGCACGCTCGGCGAGGCCGTCCATCGTCAGCGCCGCGTAGCCGCCCTCGCGAGCGATCGCGAATGCGGCCTCCAGGAACTTAGGAGGTCCTTAATGTCAAGCGCGCGCAACGTGGTCGTCCTCGGCGGCAGCTCCGGGATCGGCGAAGCCACCGCTCGCTCGTTCGTCGATCGACCACCTCGTCCTCGCCCTGAGCGGCGGAGCGGGCGCAGGCCCGATCCAGAGCCTCGCGCTCGCGGATCTACGAGCCGGGTTCGAGGCGAAGCTCTTCGCGCACCTCGGGTCGCTCCAGGCGGCGCTCCCGGGGTCATCGACACGCCGTGGTGGGATGCGATGCCGCCCGAAGCGAGGGCCGACTTCTTCGCCGGCGCGGCGCGGGGCCCATCTCGCGCGCTGATCGCGGTGCCCGTCGCGCGGCGCGGCCTTAGCTTTCGCGCGAACGGGGGGACGACATGAAGACGAGCGCGAGGCTCGCCTGCGCCGCGGTCATCGCGGTCGCGTGCGGCGGGGGCACCCGGCAGCAGCCGGTCGGGACGACGATGACGACGAGCGCCGCTCGGGCCGAGTGGGACGGACAGGCGGCCGCGTCGCTCCGATCGGACGTCGCCCGGCTGATCGTCGATCTCGACGGCGGCAACTTCGGCGCGATCGTCGCGAAGCTGGACGACGACGTGATCCTCTTCGATCTCGATCCGGACAACCGTCCGGTCCGCGCCGACGGCCTCGCGGGTGCACGCCGGTACTACGAGACGCTCGAGGACGCGCGGAAGACGCAGGACCTGAGGACGAAGAGCACGCTCCTCCGAACCGACTGCCTGGCGACGACCACGGTCGGGCACTGCGCCGTCGAGCTCGATCAGACCATCCACCTGGGCGGGCGGACGACGGGACCGTTCCGCTACCGCGCCACGTTCGTCGCGCGGCGGCGCGGCCCCGACTGGCGGTTCACCCACGTCCACTCTTCGCTGGGCGCCATCCCGCCCTCGCCCTGAGGGACGTCAGCGCACGACGACGATCCCGTCCGGCGGGATCGGTCGATCGAGCGCGCGCTTCGTCGCCTCGCGCGCGACGCGGTAGGCGCGCCGTCCTTCGTCGAGACGGAACGGCCCGGAGCGCGGGAGGTCCTCGAGCACCAGCGTGACCATCCCGTCGCGCTTCGGGATCGCCGCGCCCTGACGCGTCCGCCACGGAGATCGCGAGGCGATGTGGTGGAAGAGGACGCGCTGCTCGTCGCGCGGCATGCCGTCGAGCCCCGGACGATCGCGGATCCCTCCGTCGAGGTACGCGCGGCCCTCGATCCACACCGGCTGGAAGAGGAAGGGCACCGCACACGACGCGCAGATCGCCCGCGCGACCTCGCCGCGATCGACGACGTGCGTCTTCCGGGTCGCGACGTCGAACACCGAGACCGCCGCGCGCGTCCGGGCCTCCTCGAAGGTCGGCGCGGGGAGGAGGCGCCGGAGGCGATCGCGGAACAGCCGGCCGCGGAGCAGGCCGGCGCCGACGCCGGGATCCCAGAAGTCCTTCCTCTGCAGCCGCTCGAGCTCGCCGGCGAGCACCGGCGCGTCGAGCCCCGCGGCCCAGGCGGCGCCCACGAGCGCGCCCGCGCTCGACCCCGACACGCGCGTCGGGGCGAGCCCTTCGTCCTCGAGCACCGTCAGGAAGCCGGTGTGGGCGTAGAACGAGAAGAAGCCGGACGACATCGAGAGCGCGAACGGCGCCTCGCGAAGGTACTCGCGCAAGGAGGACACGCCGCCTATCCTAGCCGTCCCATGGCGAACCGCACGTTCGCGGTCGGCGACATCCACGGCGACCTCGTCGCACTGAAGAAGACGCTCGCGAAGCTGCCTCCGCTCGACGCGAAGGACACGATGGTGCTCATGGGCGACTACGTCGACCGCGGGCGCGAGAGCGCGCAGGTCGTCGACTTCATCCGCAACGAGCTGCCGAAGACGGTCCCCGGCAAGCTCGTCTGCCTCCGCGGCAACCACGAAGACGGCTGGCTCCGCGTCGCGTCCGGCGGATGGCCCGAGTTCGTGATCCCGGTGGCGAACGGCTGCCTCGCCACGTTGCGCTCGTACCGCGGCGAGCCGTGGAAGGAGAACGAGCTGCCGACCCGCGAGGAGCTCACGACCATGCAGCACGGCGAGTTCCTCCCCGACGACGTCGTCGACTGGATGAACATGCTGCCGTACTTCTACGAGGACGAGCACGCGATCTACGTGCACGCCGGCCTCGTGGAGAAGGACGGCAAGTGGCTGCATCCGTCGGAGACCGAGAACCCGACCCAGCTCCTCTGGGTGCGCACCATGCGCTTCTTCCAGGGCTATCGCGGCAAGCGCGTCGTCTGCGGGCACACCGCGACGGAGAACCTCCCGCCCGAGCTCTCGAGCTTCACGCCCGAGGACCCGCTCGACATGTGGGTCGGCGAGAACGTCGTCGTGATCGACACCGGCTGCGGCAAGGGCGGGTTCCTCACCGTCCTCGAGCTGCCCGCGCTGAAGACCTACGAGTCGCGATGAAGGTCCGCGCGCGGACGGATGCGTCGCTCGCGGCGCGCGTCGTCTCGCGCCGGCCGCTCTTCTACGCGCGCGGCGCGGACGCGTCGCTCGATCGACCGGCCCACGTCCGCGCCGGCTCCGCGCTCGCCCGCATCGGCGAAGGACGCCTCGCGATCGTGCAGGACGACGCGAGCTTCCTCGCGGTCGTCGACCTCGCGAGCGGCACGGCCTTCGACGTGCCCTTCCCCGCCGCCGACGGCGTCCGGCTCTTCGACGATTCGCGCGGCAACAAGAAGCGCAAGCTCGACCTCGAGGCGATGATCGCGCTGCCCGACGGGACGGTCATCGCCTTCGGCTCGGGCTCGAGCGACGTGCGCGATCGCGTGCTCGTCGCGCGCGGCGAGGACGTCCGTCTCGTGCGAGCCGAGGAGCTCTACGCGGCGATGCGCGCCGATCGGACGTTCTCCGGATCCGAGCTCAACGTCGAGGGCAGCGCGCTCGACGGAGGCGACGTCGTCTTCTTCCAGCGCGGCAACGGCGCGGGCGACGCGATCGACGCGACCGCCCGCGTGGAGGCGCGCGCGCTCCTCCGCCACCTGCACGGCGACGGCCCCTGCCCCGTCCTCCGCGACGTGGTCGCGTGGGACCTCGGGACCGCGACGGACGGCGTGCGCCTCACGTTCACCGACGGCGCGACGACGAGCCAGGGCCTCGCGTTCCTCGCGTGCGCCGAGGCGTGCCCCGACGCGACGCGCGACGGTCCGGTCAGCGGCGTCTCCATCGGCCGCCTCGACGACCGCGCCCGCGCGTGCGCCGTCGCCGAGGTCACCGACGAGCGAGGCGCGCCGCTCGTCGACAAGGCCGAGGGGCTCGCGGTCGCTCCCGACGGCGCGCGCGCGTGGGTGGTCATCGACAAGGACGATCCGTCCGTGCCCTCCGAGCTGCTCGAGCTCGCGCTGGGCGACGGATGGAGGACGCCGATCGCGTAGACAAAAGCGAGAGAGGCAGCCCTCCGGATGGAGGAGCCGCCTCTCGGTCGCTCAGGCGAGGCTCGCGCCGATCACTTCGGGGGCATCGGCGGGACCTTGTCGTCCTGCACGCACGCCGAGAGATCGAAGAAGATGAACTCGAGCGCCTTCTGCTGGCCGTTCAGGCCGCCGGCCGAGATGGGGCACGAGCCGATCGACGACGGACCCGCCGCGTCGGTGATGTGGAGATCGCTGAAGACCGCGCGGCCGCACTGCTCCTCGACCGGCGCCGAGATCGGCGTGTTGACGGTGAAGAACTTCGCGCCGGGCGAGCCGTTCTTGAGGATCCACGGCACCGCCGGATCGTGCAGCTCGGTGACCGAGCCACGGACGGCCTTGAGCGGGATCTTGCCGACCGTCGGAGACGCGCCCGTCTCCTTCAGCCACTCGGCCATCATCTCGCCCTTGGGGAAGGTCGTGTTGACGTCGTACTCGCCGTCGCCGCCGTAGCCGTCGGCCCACGAGGCGAGCTGCTTCATCTCGTCCTGCGGCGACTGGCTGAACCAGACGTGCTGGTAGTGGGTCGCGAACACGCGGCCGCCCGCGTTGAGGTACTCGTACATCGAGGCGCGCGCGCCCGGGCCCGTGCCGCCCTTGTTCTCCGGGTGCTCGTCGCACTCGCAGGAGAGGAGCG
The DNA here is from genome assembly GCA_039809525.1 of Labilithrix sp. Lineage (GTDB taxonomy): Bacteria > Myxococcota_A > Polyangia > Polyangiales > Polyangiaceae > Labilithrix. The sequence goes on from JBDHVD010000246.1 coordinate 10,218, forward strand.
TGATGTCGTACTTCTTGAGCGACGCCTCGTCGTTCCAGAGCTCGGTCTGGGCGCTGGTGCCCATCATGCCGCCGGAGCCCTTGAAGACGTGGACGTGACCGGAGCCGCCGTGGCCCTGGACGAACTCGCTGTCGTCGATGCCGATGCCGCGGAGCATGCACTCGAGCGCGTCGCACGAGCCGGAGGTGACCGCGATCTGCGGCATGTCACCTTCCTTGCCGTTCTTCGGGAGCTTGAAGGTCTTGTCCGGGACCTTGTTGGCCTCGCACTTGTCCGTGATGTCGATGTGGAACTTGCGGCGCCACTTGCCGATCTGGACGACGACCGGGACGTCCTTGTCGACCGGGACGTTCTCGAGGGTGAACTCGCCGTGCGCGTCGGTGAGCGCGCTCGAGAGCGGGTTCAGCGCGACCGTGTTGCAGGTCTGGCAGGAGATGCCGTCGACCGTCGAATCGGGGAACGGGGGGAGGTCGCCGTCCGGATCCGCGCCGCCCGGGATGTAGACCTGGACGTTGTAGAGGGGGTTCGAGCCGGCCGGATCGTAGACCTTGCCCGTGAGGGTCGTGGTCACGCCGCCGCCGCAAGCCACGCGCTTGCACTCGAGGCCCGCGCACGGCTCCTGGCCCGGCGTGAAGCCCGGCTGTCCGCTGACGCCCGCGTCCTTGTCTTCCTCGGCGCCGAAACCACTGCGCTTCGATTCACTGCTGCAAGCGACGAAGAGGCCGGCGGCCAGAAGGGCAAACGGGGCGACGTAGCGGAGACCGTGGCGCATGAGGGGTAGCTCCTTGCTCCTGATTTCACGGGGATGCAACATGGGATGGTGCCCCTGGGGCACCGGTTACCCACATCGTCCCCGAGGGCCCGTGTAATGATCTGGGAACGGCCCCCGCGCAAGATTTTTCTTCGTCTCCGGCGGCGCGATTTCCTCGGCGGAATCGCGGGCAGCCTCCTGCTGCATCGCGTCGGGAGAGCCCAGCCGGGCCATCCCCGGGAAGAGGACGAGGATCTCCGGAACCTCCGGCTGCTCGATCTCCGGGAGGGCGGCCGCCGCTTCCTCCTGATCGTGCCCCGCTTCCTCCAGCCGGACCAGCGCCTGCCGGTCGGCGTGTTCCTCCACGGCCTCGGTGAGACCGTCGACGAGAAGCTCGGGGCGTACGCGTGGCTCGACAAGTACGGGCTCGGCTCGGCGTGGCAGCGGCTCAAGCGCCCCCCCATCCAGCGGACGAGCACGCGCGGCGAATGGACCGACGCGCGCCTCGACGAGGTGAACACCGATCTCGCGACGCGTCCCTTCCGCGGCCTCGCGATGGTCTGCCCGTTCATGCCGAACCCGAAGGGCCCGGCGGAGGTCGACGCGTACGCGCGGTGGATCGAGGCGTCGCTCCTGCCGCGCGTGCGCACGGAGACGCGCGTGTTCGACGACCCGAGGCGCACGTATCTCTGCGGCGTGTCGCTCGGCGGTTACGTCTCGCTCGAGGTGCTCGTGCGGCTCCCGCACGTGTTCGGCGCGTGGGCCGGGCTCCAGACGGCGATCGGCACGTGGGCGGCGAAGGGCTACGCGGCGAAGGTCGGAGCGGCGCAGAAGACGACCGGCGACAAGCCGATGCTGATCCTCACGAGCACGCAGGACCACTTTCGCTCGTCGAGCGAGGTGCTCGACGCGGAGCTCGCGCAGGCGAAGGTGCCGCATACGTTCCGCGTGATCCCAGGACCGCACGACCAGCCCTGGCTGCGCGAGGCCGGCACGATCGAGGCGCTGCACTGGCTCGATCGCCTCTACACGCCGTGAGCGCCGGCGACGGAGGAATTCGCCGCCGTCACTGCACTCGCAGGCGCGTCTGCTTTTGTCGGGAACCTCGGCGCGGGATCGGCGGTCGGTAGAGCACCTGGAGGTGCGTGCATGGCCGGCGTGAACGTCGAAGGCGGCGGAGGCAGGGGACGGAAGTCGCTCGACTCGGAGATCAACATGATCCCGATGATCGATCTGCTGATGGTGACGATCTCGTTCCTCCTCATCACCGCGGTATGGGTCCACTCGCAGCGCATGCAGGCCGACGCGCAGGTGCCGGGCAACCCGCCGGGCACGCCGCCGTGCGAAGGCGACTGCAAGGACGACACGAAGCTCCACGTGCAGACCGCCGACCCGGCGAAGTTCACGCTCGTGTGGAAGCAGGGTCAGACGGTCGTGCGCTCGGTCGACGTCCCGCGCGACGCGCAGCGGCGAGGGGGCGGCGTCGCCTTCCCCGCGCTCGCCTCCACCGTCACGCGCGAGTGGCAGGCGTCGGGCGCG
>JBDHVD010000247.1:0-12506 GCA_039809525.1 Labilithrix sp.
GTCCGCCGGTGCACCGGCGTCTGCCGCGGGCGAGGTGCCGTCGACCGCGGCCAGCTCCTCGTCGCCCCCGCACGCGAGGCCTCGCGTCGCCGCGAGGGCGACGGCGAGCGTGTAAACCAGCTCTCTCGAATTCGTCACGTCGCGACGGACGCAAGACGAGAGCCAGCCGGACGCCGGCGATAAATCGACGCGTTTTCGCGGCCCGTTGCGCGAATTGCGCGCGAACGCGGGCCGCGCGCGCGCGCGATCCATCGCGGCACGACGCGATAGACTCGCCGGCATGGCACCGGCCGCGGGTATCGAGGCGACGCTCGGGCGCGTCACCTTGCGGATGGCGAGCTCGCTCGATCTCGGCGAGGTGCTCGGCGAGATCACGCGCGGCCTCGCCCGCGACCTCGGCGCGGCGCTCGCGCGCATCTGGCTCATCGAGCCGGAGGATCCGAAGACGCTGCGCCTCGCGGCGAGCGCCGGGCTCAGCGAGCGGCTCGACGGCTCGCGGGGCCGGGTGCCGATCGGAGCGCTGAAGATCGGTCAGATCGCCGAGACGCGATCGCCGCTGTGCACGACGAAGCTCTCCGGCGATCCGCGCTTCCCCGATCAGGACTGGATCCGCGAGAACGGTCTCGCCTCGTTCGCCGGCTACCCGCTCGTCTACCGCGAGGAGCTCCTCGGCGTGCTCGCGATGTTCGCGCGAACCGAGCTCGGCGCGGCGGACCTCGAGCGGCTCGGCGTGTTCGCCGCGCAGGCGGCGATCGCGATCGAGAACGCGGCGCTGTTCGCGCGCGTCGACGCGCTGATGAAGCGGCTCGAGGCGGAGAACACGTACCTCAGGGAGGAGCTCGAGGAGTCGCGCCCCACGGGGATCGTGGGCGAGAGCGCGGCGCTCCGCGGCGTCCTCGACCAGCTGGCACGCGTCGCGCCGACCACGTCGACCGTGCTCCTCCTCGGCGAGACCGGCACCGGCAAGGAGCTGTTCGCGCGCGCGATCCACGAGGGCAGCCCGCGCCGCACGGGGCCGCTCATCAAGGTGAACTGCGCGGCGCTCGCGCCGTCGCTCGTCGAGAGCGAGCTGTTCGGGCACGAGAAGGGCGCGTTCACCGGAGCGGCGCAGCGGAGGCTCGGGCGCTTCGAGCTCGCGCACGGCGGGACGCTCTTCCTCGACGAGGTCACCGAGCTGCCGCTCGAGCTGCAAGCGAAGCTCCTGCGCGTGTTGCAGGAGCGCGAGGTCGAGCGCGTGGGCGGGACGTCACCGGTCCGCGTCGACGTGCGGATCGTGGCGGCGACGAACCGGGACCTCGCGGCCGAGGTGCGCGCGGGGCGCTTCCGGCAGGACCTGTTCTTCCGGTTGAACGTGTTCCCGCTCCGCATCCCTCCCCTGCGCGAACGACGGGAGGACGTCCGCGCGCTCGCCGAGGGCTTCCTCGCGCGGACGGCGAGGGCAATCGACGACGAGGCCGTCGCCTACCTCGAGGCGTACGACTGGCCGGGCAACGTGCGGGAGCTCGAGAACGTCCTCGAGCGCGCCGCGGTGCTCGCGCGCGGGCCGCGCATCACCGTCGCCGACCTGCCCGATCTCGGAGACCGGACGAGCGAGCCCGCCGACGGATCGCTCAAGGAGCGCGTCGGCGCCTACGAGCGCACGCTGATCGAAGAGGCGCTGCGCCGTGCCGGCGGCAACCAGTCGGAGGCCGCCCGGCTCTTGCGCACGAGCCGCGCGACGCTCCAGTACCGGATGAAGACGCTCGGGCTGTGACCGCCGGATTTCCGGCAGGGGCCGCCGGATCTTCGGCAGCCCGTGCGCGCGCACGCGGGATTTCCGTGGTGCCGGCGCGCGGCATCGCGCGTGCAGCGCGTGCTCCCATGCGCGATCGCACCTGTCACTGCGGCCATCGCCGGGGCGACCCGGCCATCCAGGAGGAGCCCGAGTTCACGACCTGGGGCTGGATCATGCTGAGCATGCTCGGGATGACCCCGCGCCCGCACCACATCTCCTTCCGCTGCATGTACTGCTGCCAGGAGATCGGGCAGTCGCGCGATCCGAAGCTGCTCGCGCGGCGGAGCAGCGCGCGAAACGCGCGAGCGCGCGAGACGCGCGAGACGCAGCCCGCCTCGCACATGTAGGCCGGGAGATCGTCAAGGTGGACGCGAACCTCGCGGCGTTCAACGTCCTCGCGAGCTACCAGACCAACCGCGACTACCGCTCGGTCTTCACGAAGGGCGGCGAGGGCGCGCAGCTCTACTCGCGCGCCTACACGAGCGCGACGATCGAGACGATCGACGTGAACGGCGCGGTCACGACGTTCGCCACGCTGCAAGCGCCGGTGCCCGACAGCGAGAGCAGCGTCGTGTGGAACGAGGCGGGCACCGAGCTGGTCGCACTGTCGCCCGGCGGCACGGTGCGTCGGTGGCAAGCCGACGGCACGGCGCTGCCGTCCGTGACCCTCACCGGCTGGGGCACGCTGACCGGCGAGGAGGCGTACGGCGCGAACTCGCACCTCGTCGTCATCTCCGGCTACTACCTCACGATCACGACCGGTAACGTCCTCTCGGCCTGGAGCAAGGACGGAACGCGCGTGAAGTCGGCGACGCTCACGGGCGCGCTCACCGGACAGTACCCGAACTTCACGTTCAGCCACGCGAACAAGAAGCTCTGGTTCGGCGACTGGAACGGGACGACGAGCATCTGGCGGAGCTTCGACGTCGGGCTGTGATCGGCTAAGCCGATCGCATGAAGACCGACGTGGAGAAGGCCCGGGCGCTCGTCGCGTCCGCGAAGACCGCGACGCTCTCGACCATCGCGACGCGGCCCGCGGGCCATCCGTTCGGATCGCTCGTCGCGCTCGCGGTCGACGACGGGGGGCGGCCGCTCTTGCTCCTGTCGTCGCTCGCCGAGCACACGAAGAACCTCGAGGCCTCCCCGCTCGCGTCGATCCTGGTCGCCGGCGAGGGCGGCCTCGCGGGCCCGCGCGTGACGTTGCTCGGGCAATGCGCGCGCGTGCCCGGCGCCGAGGTCGAGGCGGCGCGCGCGACGTACCTCGCGGCGCATCCCGACGCGTCGGCGTGGGCCTCGTTCCGCGACTTCGCGTTCTGGCGCCTCGCGATCGAAGACGTCCGGTTCGTCGAAGGGTTCGGCCGGATGGGCTGGATCGCGCCCGCCGACTACGCCGCGGTCACAGCGCGCTGAGGCGGCGCATCAGGTTCCCGCACAGGTCCGAGCTCGGGTTGCGCTCGCGTTCGAGCTCGAGCCCCGCGCGGATCGCCTTCTCCGCCGCCGTCGCGTCGTCGAGGACGGTGTACGCCACGCCGAGCAGCTCGTAGTCGGCGGGCTCCTTCAGCGCGGCGATCAGCGCCTCGAGCCGGGCCACCGCCGCGCGGTACGCGCCGAGGACCGCCTCGGTCCGATCGTCGGGCGGCGCCTTCGCGAGCACCATGAGCCGGAGCGCCTGGCGCTGATCGTCGGGGCGGTAGTCGGCGAACGGCGCGCTCTCGAACAGGCTCGCGTAGCGCCCGTAGGCTTCGTCGGTGCGACCGCTCCTCGCGAGCAGCGCGATCTGCTTGAGCGACGCGCGGAGCGGCTCGTTTCGCGTGCCGCCCGCGGCCGCGAGCGGGGTCGGCTCGGGAGGCTGCGGCGCCGCCGCGAGCACCTCCTCGGAGGTGATCTCGGGCTCGAGGTCGTCGTCGAGCTCGGCGGTGATCTCGATCGACGGCTCCGATCCCGGATGCGACAGCCGCGCCTCGGGCGTCGATCCCGCCGGCGGGCTCGCGGGCGGCGGCACCGCGGCCGCGTCGGTGACGGGCGGGCGCGCGGTCGGCACGCGCGGCGCCGGAGGCTCCGACCGCGCGATCTGCGCGCGGACGGCCGGCGCATCCTCGAGCGGCAACGTGGCCCGCGGCGTCGCCTGCGCCGGCGCATCGAGCGCGAGCGGCGCGAACAGGGCCGCCAGCGGCGCCGGCAGCACGGCGTACTTCTCGCGCAGGACCGCCTTCGGGACGAACAGCTCCTCGCGCCGGTCGTCGCCGAGAAGACGGCGCAGCACGAGCTCGTTCGGTGTCAGCGACCGCTCCGCGATCGTGCGCACGACGGGGGTCATCATGCCGACCAGGCGCTCGACGAGCACCGCGAAGGTGGGCTGCGTGCGGAACGGCTCGCCGTCGACGGTCGCCTCGACGAGGTTGCCCGGCTTCAGCGCCCGCGCGCTCGTCCGGAGCTTGTCCGCGAGCGCGACGAGCGGCGCGACGTCCTCCTCCGCGACCTCGAAGGGCCCGATCGACTCGTCGGTCGGCGCACCGGTGCGCGCCGCCTTCACCTGCTTCGTCGAGGGATCGACCTCGAGGTCGAAGCCCGCATCGGCGCCGATCTCGGTGCGCAGCTTGACGACGACCGTCGTGGCGTCGTCGACGAGCTCCGTGACGAAGTGCCGGTCGATGCGCTGGGGACGGACCTTCACTTCCTTGCTGATCCATCCGGTCATCTGCGGCGCACGGATCTCGAGCTGCGGGGCGACCGCGTCGACACGCAGCGGCGCGCGCCAGAGCTCGGTCGGCTCGGTGCCGAGCTCGAAGGTCCATGCGAGCCCGATGGCGAGCTCCCCCGTGAGCCTCGCATCGAACGGCCCGGCCGCGCGCGTCGTCAGGCGCGTGGTGATCGACGCCTCGTGCGGCTCGTGCGCCGCGAGGAGCTTGGCGAGCGCCTCGCGGCACGCGGTGCGCAGCGCGGACTCGGCCGCTTCGGCCTGCGCGGTCGTCTCCGCGATCTGCCGGCGGACCTCCTCGATCGTCGCGTGGTGCACCTCGGTCGTCGCCGCTCCGAGGCGAGCGGCGCACCGCGACGCGGGAGAGTCGGAGGCGCCCTTCTCTCCGTCCTTGATCGCGCGCGCCACCAGCGCGACGAGGCGCTCGAGGCGCTCGAGCTCGACGCCCGACTCCGCCTCGAGCGCGCGCAGCTGCGCGTTGCCCCGCGCGATGCGGTCGTCCGCGTCGAGCACGAAGACCGAGAAGTCCATCGCGTCCCGCAGGAACTCGAGGAAGTTCGACCGCAGCGGCGACGGCGTCGAGTCTCCGTACAGGTAATCCATGCGTCGTCGGGCTCCGGACGACGATGCTATCCCATTCGGCCCGGTCAACGATCGAGCAGCTCGCGAACCCGCTGCACGAGGGTCGCAGGGACATACGGCTTGGGGAGGAAAGGCGTCGTTCCGATGTCCTCGGCGTAGCCCGATGTGAGGAGGACGGGCAGGTCAGGTCGTTCGACCTTCAACCGATCGGCGAGCTCTCGCCCGCCGAGGCCGCGCATGACCACGTCGCTGACGACGACGTCCACGTGCTCCCGGGCGAGCACACCGAGGGCCTCCTCGCCGCTGCTCGCCTCGACGACGGCGAAGCCATGGCCTCGCAGCGCGGCCGCGGCCGCCGCGCGGACGAGCGCGTCGTCCTCCACGAGGAGCACCGTCTCCGAGCCGGAGAGCATCGGCGACGAGACGATCTCCGGCAGCGTCGGGCTCTCGGGACGCGCGTCGATGCGTGGAAAGTACACATGAAACGACGAGCCCTTGCCCGGCTCGCTCTCGACGTCGATCTCGCCGCCGTGATGCTGGACGATGCCGTAACACGTCGCGAGACCGAGCCCCGTGCCTTCGCCGGGCGCCTTCGTGGTGAAGAACGGATCGAAGATGTGCGGCACGTCCTCCGGCGCGATGCCGGCTCCATCATCGGTCACTTGCAGGAGCACGTACGGGCCGGGAGCGGCGGAGGCCCCGTCGCGCACGACGTTGCGGGTCTCGATGGTGAGGGTCCCGCCGCCCGGCATGGCGTCGCGGGCGTTGACCGCGAGGTTGAGCAGCACCTGCTCGATCTGGGCGCGATCGGCGCGGATGATCCCGACGTGCGGATCGAGGTGCACGACGAGCTCGACGTCGTCGCCGATCACGCGGCGGAGCAGCTTCTCGATGCCGCCGGTGACCTCGGTGAGATCGAGCGGCGTCGGATGCGAGGCCTGCCGACGCGCGAACGTGAGGAGCTGGCGCGTGAGATCGACGGCGCGCGACGCGGCCTCCTCGATCTGCCCGAGCTCCTCGGTCGCCGCCTTCCCCGACGCGAAGGCGCGTGCCGCGAGCCTCGTCTGGCTGAGGATCACGGTGAGGAGGTTGTTGAAGTCGTGCGCGACGCCGCCGGCCAGGCGGCCGAGGCTCTCGAGCTTCTGCGTCTGGAGCAGCTCGGCCTCGAGCGCCTTGCGTGGCGTGATGTCGGTCGCGATGCCGACGTTGCGAATGAAGCGACCGGCCTCGTCACGCACGGGAAACGTCCGATCCCGGATCCAGCGCACCTCGCCGTCGGGACGAAGGATGCGGTACTCGAACTCGGTGCGCGTGGGCGGCCGGAGCGACGCGAAGACCCGCGCGCGATCATCCGGGTGGATCGTCGCGAAGAACTTCTCCGTCGAGCCGAGCACCCCCTCCACCGGGCGGCCCCAGACCTTCGCGAACGCCGGGCTCGCGTAGTAGACACGCTCGGCGTCCGCCAGCCAGAAGACGTCGTCGATGTTCTCGGCGAGCTCGCGGAAGCGCATCTCGCTCTCGCGGAGCGCCCGCTCGGCGGCGCGCCGGTCGCCGATGTCCTCGACCATGCCGACGTAGCCGAGGAGGACGTCGCCGTCGTGGATCGACCGCGCCTTCACCGCGACGTGGACGATCGCGCCGTCCGGCCGGAGGTAGCGATTGTCCGCCTCGTAGACGCCGCCACGCTTCGTCGCGGCGTAGAACCCGTCGCGGACGCGCTGCCGATCGTCCGGATGGACGGCCTGCTGCCATCCCGCCCCGGTCGCCTCGCTCAGCGTGAGCCCCATCTGCCGGAGGTTCTCGGGGTTCGAATAGAGGCTCGCTCCGTTCGCGTCGGTGAGGAAGATGCCGATCGGCGACGCCTCGCAGATGGCGCGGAACTGCGCCTCGCTCTGGCGCAGCGCCGTCTCGGCGTTCGTCCGCGCGGTCGCGTCGGAGATCGTCGAGGCCACGGCGATCACCTCGCCGTCGCGGACGATCGGCGTGTACGTCGTGTCCCAGACGCGTACGTCGCCCGCGATGCCGGGGGCGTCGCCGACGACCTCGAGCGCGGCGACCGGCTGGCCCGTCGCGAACACCCGGTCGATCGTCGGACCGAACTTGGCCGCGAGCTCCGGCACGATCTCCTCGACCTTCCGGCCGAGGTGCGCCTCGGGCGCGCGGCCGTTCAGCCCCGCGAGCGCGCGGTTGATGGCCAGGAAGCGATGGCCTCGGTCGACGACGGCCATCCCGAAGCCGACGCGGTTGAACACCTCGGTGAGCAGGCCCTCGAGCTCTTCCCCCATCCGCACGCCCCCTCCCCGGGAGCTAGCACGATGCGGTCACGCGCGCCTGCGTCGCAAGAACCAAACGACCGCCGCGATCGACGCGGCGGTGACGATCGCGCCGAGGATGAGCAGGCGCGGACGGTAGTACATCCGGACGTGGTGGACGCCGGCGGGCACGTCGAGCGCGAGCTGCTTGTTCTGCTCGACCGGCGTACCCACGCTCGCGCGCCAGTTGAGATCGAACGACGAGTTGAGCAGCACGCGACCGGGCGCATCCGCCTGCACGTCGAGCTCGAACGTGTTCTGCGTGCGGGTGACGTTGCTCACGACGATCCCGGGCGTCGTCCCCTTCGCCTGGGGCAGGTCGCCTTCCCAGAGCGGCGCGCCCTCGTACGGCGCCCACGGCTCGTAGCACGCGAGGCGCCCTCGGTTCTGCTGGGGCTGCTCGATGTAGCCGACCGAGTCGGCCCCGCCGTAGAAGATGCGCGGCGTCGGACGGATCCCCGCGCGCATCGGCGCTCCGGTGGGGTACTCGTGCGCGAGGTTCAGGCCGTGGCCGAGGACGTCGCCGGCGCCGAGGATGGCGAACATCGGGACGATCGCCTGGAGGACGGGCACCGCCGCGCGCGGCAGCCTCGGGACGCGATCGGCCAGCTTCGGGACGAGCGCCACGATCCGGTCGGTGGCGATCGCCGCGTACGCGAGGAGGATGAACGACGCCTGCGCGTTGAAGCGCGACGGGACGCGCATCTCCTTCAGCGGATAGACGTACTTGTTCAGGATGCCCCACGGCGACAGCGGCCCCTGGTAGCCGATCATGAGCGCGATGCCGATCGCGAGCAGCGCCGCGAGCCAGAGCTTCTCGCGTCCCGCGAGCACGATGCCGGCGAGCGCGAGGAGGAGGAGCAGCCAGCCGACGTAGGCGGCGTACTCGCCCCAGACGTAGACGTGGTTCGGCATCCGGTGCAGGTGCGCGTAGTAGCCGTTGACGAACGCATCGAGCAGCGACTGCGCGGTCATGTGATCGAAGTCGGCGCCGAGCGGACGCTTGTGCGCGCGGAGCTGATCGATGACCGGGAACAGGCGCACCGCTCCCACGCCGAGGCCGACGACGAGCGTGATCACCCCGGCGCGCGCGATCTTCACCACGCGCGCGAGCGGCCACAGGCGGGTGAACGTCTCGGCGCCGAGCAGCACTGCGAAGTAGAGGAGCGGCAGCGCGGCGCCTTCGTAGCCCATGAGCGCGACGACGAGGCCGAGCCACACCGCCATGCGGTCGTTGCCCTCCGCGCGGCGCCAGAGGAAGAGCGCGAGCGGCATCAGCTCGAAGGTCACGAACGCCGCGTGGCCGCCCGAGTAGTGATGCATGTGGAAGCCGCCGCACGCCCACGCGACCGACGCGGCGAACGCGGCCGCGAGCCCGACCTTCAGCTCCTTCCGGCAGAAGATCCACATCGAGGCGAAGCCGCCCGCGGTATGCGCGAGGTACCAGATCTTCATCGCCGACGACGTGCCGATGAAGAGCGACAGCCACACGAGCGGCGCCCCCGCGAGGCTCTGGGGGTTGTCCCAGAGGGGGCGCCCTCCGCACTCGTACGGATCCCACAGCGGCAGCTCGTGGTGACGCACGATGGCGACGCGGAAGGCCTCGACGAGCTTGTGGAAGTACTGGCCGTCGCCGCCCTGGGTGTTCTTCCACCCCTCGAGCATCGGCCACCACCCGTAGAGCGCGACCACGATGGAGAGCGCCGCGAGCCCGAGCGCGCGGACGCGCGGCGTCAGCAGGCCATCGCTCTCGTCCACGTTCTCGTCGCGGTCCATCGGCGATCGAATAGCATGGGAGCGCGATGGGCTGGCCGAAGGGATTCGCGCGGCGTCTCCGGCGTCTCGCATGGCCCGAGGACAGGCGCGGCTGGGGCGGCTTCGCGATCCTGACGGTCTTCGTCTGCCACGTCGTCCGCTTCTTCTCCAACAACCCTCGGAGCCATCCCGACGGGGACGGCTTCTACACCTGGGTCTTCGCGCGCTCGCTCGCGTTCGACGGAGACGTCGACCTCACGAACGACTACGCGATGTGCGGCGATCCGTGGGGCGTCGGGATCGACGAGGGCGGCCATCGCCCGGCGAACCCGTTCTACGCCGGGCCGTCCGTCTATCTGTCGCCGCTGATCTGGGTGCTCAAGCACGTCGTGAAGATCGCCGCGAACGCGCCCGAGGCGGTGAAGCAGGGGTGCCACGGGCCGCTGGTGGTGTGGGTCGGCGCGTTCGCGCCCGTCGCCCTCGGCGCGACGATCTGGCTCGGCTACCGCATCGCCCGGCGCTGGTATCCCGAGCCGGCGTGCGCGCTCGCGGCGCTCGTGATCGGGCTCGCCTCGCCGCTGAACGTCTCGGGCTCGCTCAGCTGGTACTACTCGCATCTCTGGGCCGCCCTCAGCGTCGCGATCGCGCTGCTCCTCGCGGTCCGGGCGGACGAACGACCGGACGAGCGACGTCGCTGGCTGTTCGCCGGGATGGGCAGCGGCCTCGCGGCGCTCATGCGACCGCAGGAAGGCCTCTGGATCCTCGTCGCGGTCGCGTCCGTGCTCGCCTATGCGTGGCAGGCGCGCGCCGATCGCCGCGCCGCGGCGCGCACCGCCGCGCTCCGTCTCGCGCTCCTCGCGGTCGGGTCCCTGCTCGTGTTCGCCGCGCAGATCGCGGTCTACTGGAAGCTCTACGCGTCGCCGCTGGTGATCCCCCAGGGCAAGCTCTACGTGCAGCTCGCGCACGCGCATCCCTGGCTGCTCCTGTTCGGAGCGCGGTCGGGCTTCCTCTACTGGACGCCGCTCCTCTGGCTCACGATCATCGGATCGTTCGTCCTGCTGTTCGAGTCGCGGAGGCGCGCGCTCGCAGCCACGATCGTCGTCGTGATGGTCGCCCAGTTCTACGTCGCGTCCTCGGCGCTGACCTGGACGGGCGGCGGCACGCTCGGCGCGCGCGTGCAGGGATCGCTCGCGGCCGGCCTGATCGTGGCGGCGGCGGCGTCGCTCGTCGTGCTCCTCCGCTGGCTGAAGCGACGGCGCGTCTCCGCCGGCGCGGTCGCCGCGACGCTGCTCGCCCCGCTGATCCTGGTCACGTGGGAGGTCGGGCCCGCGGGGCTGCCGTTCGATCGCCCGGTGCCCGCGCCGCAGCTCTACGGAGGCGCGACGACGTTCGGCCTCACGTGGATCTACGACAGCGTCGGCAACCCCTTCTCGCTGCCGATGACGGTGCCGTTCTGGATGCGCTATCGCGCGCCGCCCAAGGTCTTCGATCAGCTCGCGACGGACGGGATCTTCCAGAAGCAGTACCGCACGCTCGCCGTGTCGATGGACACGCTGTCGTTCGCGAGCCCGCCCGGCTGCTACTGGTCCGACACGCTCACGAGCACGAGCCCGGTCGTCGACGGCAAGGGCCGCTTCCTCGTCGCGCTGTACTGGCCGTGGGTCACGAAGGTGCGCGTCCACGCGCGCCCGACGAACGGAGGCTCGGCCGAGCTCCGCATCCGCACGGCCAGCGTCTTCCGCACCCACGACCTCGGCAAGCTCCGCTTCGACGGCGACCGCACGCTCGATCTCGCGGTCGGTCCGAACGCGTTCGACTCGGGGATCAACGAGGTGCTGCTCGAGAGCGACGCACCGATCACGCTGGTGTCGTGGCAGTGGCTCGACGAGGTGAAGCGCGACTCGAGCGTGCACGTGCTGCGCGCGTTCGCGCCGAAGAAGTGAGCGTCAGGCGGGCTCGGTCTCGCCGTCCGTCTTGCCGCCGCCGCCCTTCTTCGTGTCGTCACCCGGCAGCATGCGCCAGAAGCGCGCGAGCGCCTGGCCCCGCCGGCGGAGGCGCCGGACGCCGAAGAACGCGATGAGCGCGATGGTCGCGGCGGTGATGCAGCTGCCGACGGTGACCTTCCAGTCGCGATAGGTCAGCGTGACGACGTGCTCGCCCGGCGGCACGCTCACGCTGATGAGCCCGCCGTCGGAGTGCAGATCGCCGACGTCGCTCGACCACGCGCGCGCGTGGTTCATGTTCACGAGGAAGCGGCCCGGCCCCGACGACTTCACGCGGACGACGATGCGGTGCGGGCTCCAGGAGATCCGCTCGACCGTCGTGTCGGTGCCCGGCGCGCCGTACTCCTCCTGCTTCAGATCGCCGCGGAGATAGGGCGATTCGAAGAGCTGGTGCTCCTCGAAGCAGTGCAGCGAGCCGCGGCTCGCGAACGGCCACACGTGCGCGTCCCAGCGGTTGCCGCGCGCCTGGCGGAACTGGTCGTCGTACTCGAGCGGCGGGTCCATCACGTAGATCTGGCCGCGCTGGATCATCGTGTGGTCGATGACGTCCCTCGCCGCGTGCAGGGCGATCCAGCCCGAGACGCCGGTGGCGACGATCGCCGCGACGATGGCGACGCCCCGCGGCGTGCCGTCGGGGAACCGCTCGCGCAGGCGCCGCACGCGCGCGAACGCCCAGTCGACCGCGCGAGGGAGCGCGTCCTCGATGCGCGTGAGCGCACGGCTGCTCGCGAGCGCGATGAAGAGCCCGGTGATGGTGAGCATGCGGACCGGGAAGCGGAGCTGCGAGAGCACCGGGATCTTCCGCATGAGCATGTAGGGCGCGTCCTCGATGAACTCGCCCGCGGCGAACGCGGCGAAGACGAGCGCGATGAGCCACATCTTCGCGGCGCGACGATCGGCGAGGACGAGGCCGAGCACGGCGATCAGGAACACGAACGAGCCGATGTAGAAGTCGCCCGCGCCCTGCGCCCAGCCGTGCTCGCGACCCACGGCGAGCATCGCGAGGATCGACATCGGGCTCGTCTGATCCTTCTGCTCCACCGGCCGGGAGTGGCTCGCGAGCAGATCGGCGAGCGGGAGGAGACGGATCGCCGACAGGCCCACGGCGACGACGCCCATGAGGGCGAGCGTGAGGAGCGGGCGCCACCACCGGACGTCCTCGCTGCCCTCGCGCTTGGTCACCGCGCGGTAGGTCTCGTTCAACAGCAGGAGGAAGAGGACGACCCCGGTGTACGGCGCGACGTACGTGCCGCCCCCGAGCACCAGCCACGCCATGAAGAAGCCGCCGGCGACGATCCACCAGCGTTTGCGTATCCCCTCCTCGAACGAGAGCGCGCACCAGGGGACGAGGTTGTAGTGGAACATGAAGATCCACCCCCAAC
>JBDHVD010000248.1:0-12414 GCA_039809525.1 Labilithrix sp.
GTCTCGCCGAACCTCGCCCGCACGTACTTGCGTTGACGAAAGTCGGAGCGACGACGCCCCGCCGCCGAGCTCCCAGCCTCTCCTCGCCACAAAGACGCCTCTTCACACCGCGAGCGGGTCGACGCAGACGCTCGCGCGCTCGGCTTCGCCGACGTGCGAGACCTCGTTCGCGGAGTCGAGCCCGAGCACTCGTGCCATCGACGTCTCGCCGAACATCGCCCGCACGTACTTGCGTTGACGAAAGTCGGAGCGCATCGAAACCGGGACGACTTCACATGCGCTCTGCCTCTCTCCGACGTGCGAGACGTCGTTCGCGGAGTCGAGCTCGAGCACTCGTGCGCCGCATCGCCATCGACGTCTCGCCGAACCTCGCCCGCACGTACTTGCGTTGACGAAAGTCGGAGCGCATCGACCGGGACGACTTCACGCGCGCTCGGCTTCGCCGAGGTGAGAGGCCTCGTTCGTGGAGTCGAGCCCGAGCACTCGTGGACCGCGTGCGCCAAAGCGGCGGCGACGAACGTCGGAGCGCGAGGACTCTTGCCGCGCGCCGCGGAGGCGGTGGCCCCTCCTTGCGGGATCGCAAGGAGGTCGGTTGTCTCTACTCGCGGACCGGCGTGGCCTTGAGCGACGCGCGGCCTTCCTTCACGTAGACGGAGAACTTCACGCGCTTGCAGCCATGGCGCTGCATGAGCGCGTCGCGGTTCTTCTTCAGCGTCTGCTGGAACTTCTCGAACGTCAGGCCGTCGGTCGGCTCGCCGCACTCACGCTTCGTGCGGACGAACTCCTCGTAGACCGCTTGCCACTCGGCGGCGGGATCGCCGCCCGCGAGCGCCTGGTTCTGGCCCGTGGCCGCGGTGATCAGATCGGCCGAGGGCTGAGCGACCATCGTCTGCTCGTCCTCTTCCTTCGGCACCTTCAGGCCGGCGCCGGGGGTCGGGAACGGCGCGGGCGCGGTCGGCTTCGCATGAGCCGCGGGCGAGGCCGCGAGCGTCGCGCTGTGCGCGCCCGGCGCGGGGGCGCCCGGAGCCTGGAACGGCGGAGGCGGCGCGGCGCCGAGCGGCGCGGTCCGATCGCCCGGCGGGAACGGCGGGCGGCCGCTCACGGTGCCGGTCGCGGAGGGGGCCGACGGGACGTTGATGTTCGGACGCGAGGGCGGGCCCGGCGGTCCGGGGAAGCGGTTCGCGGTGCCCGTCGACGAGGCCGCGGGCGGGACGGCGCCCGAGCCCGGGAGGTTCGGCGCGGTCTGCGGAGGCGCCGAGCCATCGGCCATCGGGAACGAGAACGCGCTCATGCTCGGCTGCGCCGGCACCGGGCCGAGGATGGACTCGAGGTCGGCGGGCTTGCGCGCCGTGCCGCCGCCCTTCTCCACGACGCGCTGGATGCCGTCGTTGATGTCGGCGGCGATTGGACGGTAGCCGCCGCGGAAGCGCGGGAGCTGGAAGACGTCGATCTCGCCCTTCTTCAGGCGGGCGGCCTGGCGGGCCATCTCCTTCAGCGGCATCGAGTGCTCGAGGAACGAGAACAGGATGCCGATGAGCATCGCGCCGAGCGCGACGACGGCGACGAGCCAGATCTTGACGTTCTTCTTGTCCTGGTCGTCCGCGCCCTGGATGAAGCCGAGGGGCGAGTCGATCTTCACCTGGTTGCGCGCGACGGCGAAGCCGCCGCCGAGCTCCCACGTGTCGCCGGGGAGCCGAACGAAGAGCACGCCGCCCTTGTCGTCGCCGCCGAGGGGACGGACGTCGGTGCGGCCCTCCTTCTTGAACTGATCGCTGTCGGTGATCGCCTTGAGCTCGCCCTGCATCGCCTCGAAGGCGTTCTCGTCGAAGCCCTCGACCGTCGAGGCCGACGCGACGCGCTGGCCGAGCGCGAAGAACGCGACGTTCGTACGCGTGCGCTTGCCGATCTCGCGCGCGAAGCCGTTGTCCGTCCACTTGAGGGCGACGACCGCGCCGAGCGGCGGCTGGCCCGCCTCGTCCTCGACCGGGCGCGTGACCACGCGCGCGATCTTCCCGCCGAGCACCCAGGTGTCGTCGCGGAGGAAGCCGTGGAGCGCGTCGTTCACCGCCGGGTAGCCGCCGAGCTCGATCTCGGGGAACGCGTTGACCTGGTCGTAGCCGACCTGCGCGGCGATGCGGCCCTCGCGATCGACGGCGAAGAGGACGTCGCTCTTGAAGGCCTCGTTCAGCTTCTCGTTGTACGCGCGGAGCGCGCGCGCGCCCTCGTCGCGCGAGGCGACGGGGATCGACTCCTTCGCCGCGTTCGCGCCCTTGATCGACTTCACCACGCCGGCATCGGTCGCGGCGAGGAACAGCGCGTCGAGGCGGCGGCGGGCGTCGACGTCGAGCGCCCATTTGACGACCTGACTGTCGGCCTTCAGCGTCTCGTCCATCGCCGCGCGGTTGCGGCGGTTGTACTGGCCGACCGCGAGCGACACGACGTAGTACGCGCCGGCGAGGAGGATCGCCAGGATGACGTACCAGATGCGCGACAGGATCATCATTTCGCGTCTGCCCCTTCACCCACGTTCAGCGCTTCCTTCAGGTCGAGGACGCCCTTGTCCTTCGCGTTGAAGTTGATCGCCTTGCCGACCTGCTTGCCGTTGAAGAACGCCTTCAGCACGTACTCGCCGCCGGGCAGCGAGAAGCCGAACGCGCCGTCCTTACCGGGATAGGTGACGGCGACGACCTGCGGATCGACGACGACGAACGTGCGGACGCTCGGGAACAGCTCGTCGCGGATCTCGTACTTCCCCGGGCCGGGGGCCGCCCAGTCGCGGGTGCCGTTGGGCGCGAGGTTCTCCGGCTTGAACGCCGGCTGCCCGACCGCGTAGAGGCGGTGGGGGAACGGGTCGAAGTTCTTGAACACGAGGTGCGTGTTCGGGGTGACCACGATGGTGGTGGGGAAGACCCGCCCGCCGGTCACGGTCATCCGGAACTCCTGCTTTTCCTGGTTCGCCCCCGTCGTGGCGGCGATGCAGATGTCCTTCGACGGGTTCGCCGAGAGCACGCGGAACTGGTTCGGGACCGAGGGCGAAGGTTCCCGCCACGTCCAGCGTTTGGACTCGGGCTTCGCAGCCTCGGCGTAGACCTCGGGGACCAACTTGTCGTGACCCGTGATCTTTCCACGGACGTTCGTCGGGCCCGCCTTGCCGGCGGCGGTGACGAGCGCGATCGCGGAGAGGACACCGAGTGCGATGCTGCGGCGAAAGATCGGCATGAGCGCCCAGCGAGGGTAACCCAAAAACGCTATCCTCTTCCATGTGCTGCTCGAGGCCGGCCCGGAGCCCGGTGAGGAGAGCGCGGAGAGCGACGAAGCTCCGCCGAGCTCGACCCTGCTGAGCCCACCCGTCCGCCTGGAGCTCCGCGGCGATCGGCCGGCGCCGCTGGTGTTCCGGCAGGGCGCGCATCCGCCGTACGGCATCCGCTGGTACGGCATCACTTCACTCTTCGGCCACCTGCGGAACTTCGTGTCCCGCGCGATCGCGACCGAGTCGGTCGACACCCGCGACTGGATGAGGCCGAACTCGCCCGACGGGCTCCTCAGCTCGACCGTACGCGTGCTCGCGCCGGGCGCGTCGACGCGCGGGTCGAGCTCGCTCACCGAGGTGCTCGGCCGGGCGGTGTGGATCGACTTCGTGGCCGACACCGGCGACGACCGCGACGTCTCCGCGGCGGTGGGCGCGATGCTCTCGGCGACCTACGACGTCGAGGGCGAGGACGGCACGCGCCTCCTCTTGCCGCGCGGCGACGTGCTCGTCTTCGGCGGCGACGTCTCGTATCCCGTCGCCACGGCCGACGAGATCTACAAGCGCCTCGTCTTGCCGTGGAACGAGCAGCTGCGGAAGGTGGGCGCGAGCGCGCGGAAGCGCGTCGTGCTCGGCGTCCCGGGGAACCACGACTGGTACGACGGGCTCGACGGGTTCGGCCGCCTGTTCCGGCGCCGCTACGACGAGCCGTTCCGCGCCGACGATCGTGACCCGACCTCGCGCATCGGCAAGACCATGCGCAAGCGCCCCGGCCGCAAGGTCGGTCTCGTCGCGCGCCAGCTCCACCTCGACGAGGTCGGCGGCCTCTATCGCATCGTCGTCGACGCGTCGAAGTCGATCCGCGCGTTCTTCAAGGGCACGCCGATCAAGCGGCGACGCCGGCTGGTGCTCCGTGGCTACGAGCCGGTGCAGGAGGCGAGCTACTTCGCGCTGCCGCTCACGCCCGGGCTCGAGCTGTGGGGCGCCGATCGCCAGCTCGGCGCGGTCGACTTCCGCCAGCGCGCGTTCTTCACGCGGCGGCGAAAGCAGGATCCGACGCGCGCCATCCTCTTCACCGCGGGCGATCCCGCCCTCGCCTACGGCGTGCGCAACGATCCGGGCGCGAAGATGCTCGCTGCCTGCCGCCTGAGCCTCGAGCGCGATCGCGTGCTCTACCTCGCGGGCGACTTCCACCACTACGAGCGGCGCAACCTCGGCAAGTCGATCCACGTCATCGCCGGCGGCGGCGGCGCATTCTTGCATGGCACACGCATCGCGCCCTACCCCAAGGGCGCGCCCGACGTGGTCTATCCGTCGGCGCAGGCCTCGCGGAAGCTCGCGCTCCAGGTGCCCCTCCGCCTGATGTTCGGCCGCGGCGGCTTCGTCGTCCATCTCGCGCTCGCGCTGCTCGCGTCGATCGAGCTCGGCGCCGCGCACGAGGGCACCACCTCGCTCGTCGTGACCTCGACCGTCATCTCGGCGGTCCTCGCGCTCGTCCTCTACTTCACCGCGCACCAGGGCGAGGCGAAGAAGCGGATCGCGATGCTCGCGGCGCCGTTCGGCGTGGCGCTCGGCGTCCTCCCGATGGCGCTGCACCTCGCGCTGCCCGCGGCGCGCGGCGGCGTCGGGCTCGCGAGCGACAGCGCGGTCATCCTCACGTCCGCGCTCGTGGGCGCGCTCGTCTTCGGGCTCTACCTCACCGCGCTCGCGGTCCTCGGCCTCGAGCACCAGCAGGCGTTCACCGTGCTCGGGCATCCGGGGTTCAAGCACTTCGTCCGGCTGTGCATCCATCCGGACGGCAAGGTCGAGGCGTGGACCATCGGCAAGGACGACATGCTCGCGGCGGGCGATCCGTACGTCATCGATCGCTTCACGTGGGATCCGGGCCCGCCTCCTCCGGCCCCGCCGCGCGGCAGCAGCGTGCGTCCGCCGCCGGTGCGCTGAAGGATCAGCCGCCGACGGGGAAGACGATGACGAAGCGCGCGCCCCCGAGCGGCGAGCGCTCGGCGCGGATCTCGGCGTCGTGGTTGTCGAGGATGTTGCGGACGATCGAGAGCCCGAGGCCGGTGCCGCGCCCGTCGCCCTTCGTGGTGAAGAACGGGGTGAAGATCGAGGTCAGGTGCTCGTTCGCGATGCCGTGACCGTTGTCCTCGACCTGGATGCTGATCCTGCTCCCGTCGTCGGACAGGGCGCTCGCGACCGCGAGGAGGCCGCCCGTGTCGGGCATCGCGTGGCACGCGTTGGTGAACAGGTTGACGAAGACCTGCGCGAGCTGCTCGGGCATGCCGCGCACCGGTGGCACGCCGTCGCCGAAGCTCCGTTCGACCTTCGCGCCGTGCTCCGCGAGCACGTGCTCGCAGAACGCGAGCGCCTGGTCGATGACGTTGTGGATCGACACCGGCACCGGCACCTCGCTCGAGGGCCGCGCATACGCCACGAGATCGCGCGTGAAGCGGAGGATGCGGCTCGCCGATTCGCCGATGCGCCGGAGGCGCTCGAGGCTGTCGGGATCGCCGCTCGGCCCCTGCTTGCGGATCAGCCAGTCGGTGTACGCGACGATCGACGTGAGCGGGTTGTTCAGCTCGTGGACCACCCCGGCGGCGAGCTGTCCGAGGCTCGCGAGCTTCTCCGCCTGCACCATGTGCGAGTTGAGGGCGCGGAGATCGCGCGCGTCCTCGGTCGCCTTCGCATGGCTCCGCGCGAGCGAGAGACCACGGCGCATGGCGAGCGCGGCGCGCCGGGCGACGTGGAGCGCAGGACTGTCGTCGTCCTCGAGGTCGTTGCCGTCGGAGGCGAGGTGCAGCGTCGTGCCGTCGTCGTCGACGTCGAGCACGCGCTCGAACGCGAAGCCGGGGAAGAGCCGCGTCGGGTCCATGCCGACGCCGCGGCTCTCCTCGCCTTCGGGGACGTACTTGAAGAGCTGCTGCTCGACCGGCGAGTAGCGGCCGTCGCGCGAGGAGCTCGGCGGAGGCGGCACGAAGCAGGCGCCGACGCCGTACTCGGGGAAGATCTCGCCGAGGGCGCGAACGAGGAACTCGACGACCGCGGCCTCGCCGCGCGCGATCGGGAGGTCGACGGCGGCGACGAGCAGGCGATCGATGTAGCCGGGATCGACGTCGAGCGCGCGCGAGGACACGCGTGACTCGCGGCTGATCGGGACGGAAGAGACCGTCACCCTCTCCGAGGACTCGTGGCTGTCGAATTTCGCAGCTCGCGTCATCGTTCTCCTCACTCCCGCTCGCTCGGCAGCGCGGTGACGGTGGCGACCCGAGGCGTGCTGCGCGGAGGATCCTCCACGCGTTCCGCCACGGGAACGCCCTCTTCACTCGCCCGATCGAGATCGAGGATCTTCTGCTTCCCGACGTAGCTCTTCGTCTCGTACTTGGTGATCTTCCCGATCTTCCGGACGATCTCCGCCATGCGCTCGGTTTCGCTCTCGATGACCTCGGCGGCGGTGGAGGCGTTCGTTCCGGACTGCAAGAGGCGACGCAGCAGCGTCGCGTAGTTTCGCACGCTGGTGAGCGGCTGGTTCAGCTCGTGCGCCGCGGCGCCCGCGAGCTCGGCGACGATCGCCTGGCGCTCCTGCGCGAGGAGCTGCTCCTGCGCCGCCTGGAGGCGCTGCTCCATCTGCATCTTCTCGCGGAGGTCGGTGAAGATGCCGACGCTGCCGACCGCCGTCTCGCCCTCGAGGATCAGCGCGCCGGAGAACGACACGGGCACGATCGCGCCGAGCGCGTCGACGATGTCGACCTTCAGGCCCTCGATGCGTCCGCCGCCGGCGCGGATCATCTTCATGATCTTCTTGGCCGTGCCCTCGGGGTACAGCCCACGCACGTCCGAGCCGACGACCTCGGCCGCCTGCTTGCCGTAGATGCGCTCGGCGGCGCGGTTGAAGAGGACCACACGGCCCCTCACATCCGCGCTGATGATCGCGTCGACCGACGAGTCGATGACGCGCTGGAGGAAGTCCTTCGTCTTCTGCAGCTCCGCCTCGACCTCGCGCTGGCGCGTGACGTCGCGGAACGAGCAGAGGACGGCGCCCTCCTCGCGGAGGACGCTCGCGAAGCTCACGTTGCAGATCACGTTGCGGCCGTCGCGCGTCTTGATGCGGATGTCGATGTCGCGCGGGAAGTTGCCCTGGAGGAAGCCGACGCGCAGGTCGTGGGCGAGCTCGCCGCCGCCGTTTGCGAAGATGTCGCCGAGCCGGCGATGGCGCATGTCCTCCTCGCCGTAGCCGGTGATCTCGCGGGCCTTCGGGTTCGAGAAGAGCAGCCGCCCGTCGGCGTCGATGACCACGATGCCGTCGGCCGAGCTCTCGAAGAAGTCCGCGTAGCGCTGGAGCGACCGCATCCGCCGCTCGGCCTCGAAGCGCGCAACCGCGACCTGCTGCGTCTGGTCGCGCAGTGACTGGAGCACGCGCGCGTTGCGGAGCGCGATGGCCATCGCCGACGAGATCGTCCGGCAGAGCGCCACCTCGCGCTCGCCGAACGAGCCGGCGCGGCGCGATCGGAGGAAGAGCACGCCCATCGGCCTCGCCTCGTAGAGGATCGGCACGATGCAGAGCGAGGCGAACGCCGTCTTGCCCTGCCCCGAGCTGCGCACGATCTCCATGAGCGGATGGGTCGCCGCGTCCTCCACCACGAAGGGCTGGCCGCTCGCCAGCACCTGCTGCACCTCGGGGTACTTCGTGAGATCGATCGGCAGGTCGCGGAGCTGCTCGTCGTCCGAGGCGGCGACGACGTAGCCGACGTTCTCCTGCTCGCGGACGAGCACGATCGAGACGCGATCGACCCGGGCGACCTCGGCGAGGCGCTGGACGACGGTGAAGAGGATGCCGCGGAAGTCGAGGTTCGACGCGAGCGCCTGGGTGAGCTCGAGGACGACCTGCGCGTCCTTCTCCTTGCGACCGAGCTGCTCCATCGCCTGCCGCAGCCGCAGCTGGCCGCGGACGCGTGCGACGAGCTCGACCGGCTTGAACGGCTTGCGCACGAAGTCGTCGGCGCCCGCCTCGAACGCCTTGGCGATCTCGTCCTCGGCGTCGAGCGCGGTGAGCACGACCACGGGCAGGTCCTTCGTCTCCGGGCGCGCGCGCAGGATCCGCAGGATCTGGTAGCCGTCCGGCGGCGGCATCACGAGATCGAGCAGGACGATCGACGGATGGACGCGTTCGATCTGCTGGAGCGCCTCCGCGCCGGAGCCTACTGCGACATGCTCCAGCTTCGCGTTGGCGAGCGCCTGCCCAAGGACATGGCGGGACACCATGTCATCGTCGACGACCAGGACCGGTCCGCCGCTCACATCTCGAGTCTATCGGTCCATCGGGCGGGACGGCAACGGATAGGCGCCGATGTAAGCCCGAGCACGACGGCCGCAGCTTACTCCTCCCCGAACAGGTCCTTCTGCTTCTGGACCACGGTCCCGGCGAAAGGGACCTTCAGGTGCTCGTACGCCCGCCGGGTCGCGATGCGGCCCCGGGGCGTGCGGCCGAGGTAGCCCTGCTGGAGGAGGTAGGGCTCGTAGACGTCCTCGACCGTGTCCCGCGGCTCGCCGAGCGCGGCCGCGAGCGTCTCCACGCCCACCGGCCCCCCGTCGTAGTCCTCGATGATCACGCGGAGGAGGCGCCGGTCCATCTCGTCGAAGCCGGCGGCGTCGATGTCGAGGCGGTCGCACGCGCGCTGCACGATCGCGTCGTCGATCGCCCCCGAGCCGAGCACCTCGGCGAAGTCGCGCACCCGCCGGAGGAGCCGGTTGGCCACGCGCGGCGTGCCGCGCGAGCGCTTGGCGATCGCGAGGGCGGACGACCGCGTGATCCCGATCTCGAGCAGGCTGGCGCTCCGCTCGACGATGCGGGCGAGGTCCTCTTCCGGATAGAAGTCGAGCCGGATGATGTGCCCGAAGCGCGAGAAGAGCGGCGCGGTGAGGAGGCCCGTGCGTGTGGTCGCGCCGATCAGGGTGAAGGGCTGCACCGGGATCTGGATCGACGAGGCGAACGCGCCCTCGCCGGTCATCACGTCGATGCGGAAGTCCTCCATCGCGGGGTAGAGCGACTCCTCGACCACCGGGTTCAGGCGGTGGATCTCGTCGATGAAGAGGATGTCGTTCTTGCCGAGCTTGGTGAGCAGCCCCGCGAGCGCGCCCTTGTGCTCGACGACGGGACCGTTCGTGGCGTGCAGCTCGACGCCCATCTCCTGCGCGAGGATCTGCGCGAGCGTCGTCTTGCCGAGCCCGGGCGGTCCGGAGAGGAGCAGGTGATCGAGCGGCTCGCCGCGCCGCCGCGCCGCCTCGACGAAGACGCGGAGGTTCTCCTTGTGCTTCGTCTGCCCGACGTAGTCGTCGAGCGTCTTCGGACGGAGCGATCGCTCGAAGCGCGCGTCCTCGACCTGGACCTCGGCTTCGACGGCGCGCGGCTCGCGTTCTTCCCGGCCCGGTGCGCGCTTCGCCATGATGAGGCTCACGTTTCTGCCTCAGCGGTGACGCGCTGTAAATGGTGCGCTACCACGACGGTCGCGATGTGGTGGCTCGTGCTCTTCGCGAAGCGGTACCACGCCCAGGCGACCTTCGCGACGCGGCTCGAGTACGTCTGCGCGCTGTGCGGGACGCGCGCCACCGCCGCGGTCGAGAGCATCGGGCGCGGAAGAAGCGGCGGAGCCTGCCGCTCGCGGCGATCGCCGCCGCCGTCGTGCTCCTCGCCGGCATCGTGCCGGCGGCGCGCGACCTCCGCCATTCGAGCGCGCTCCTCGTCGCGGTGCTCGCCGGCGCGGCCACGGCGTCTGCGCTCGTCTTCGCCGCGAGCGCGGTGCCTCCGCCGCGGCCTGCGACGCCGCTCGGAGGCGTGATGTTCTGGTGGCGCCTCCCGGATGGATCGGAGGGCTGGGTGCCGCCGCCGGCCACGCCGGTGCCCGAGCTGCCGCCGCCCTCGCGTGCGTGGGCGATCGCCTGCGGCGCCGCGGCGATCGCCGGGCTCGGAGCCGTCGTCGCGTCCGCCGTCTGGGTCGAGACCTTCGTCCCGGTCTTCGTCGTCGACACGCACGCGCGACCGATCGCGATCGACGGCGAGGACGTCACGGGTGACGCGAGGACGTCGGGGCTCGAGGACGCGCACGTGCGGAAGCTCACCGTGCGCAAGGGCGCGGATCACGTCGTCGAGACCGCGGGAGCGAAGCTCGTGCTCCTCCGCAGCCACCACGACGGCTGGGTCGTCGCACCGGACGCGGAGGCGCAGGACATCTGCTTCGTCGAGATCGAGACCGCGTACGGGCCGGCGAAGACGATCGAGCCCGGGTGGCACGTGCTCGAGCCCCGCGACGGGCTCCTCGTCCTGCCTCGCCGGTACGACGACCACTTCAAGGCGTCGCCGGCGTACGTCGACCGCGACAGCGCGCGGCGCTGGGCGGTCCGCACGACGCCGTGCAGCGCGCCCGGCGCGCCCGACGCTCAGCCCTGAGCGGCGAGGCCGTGGACGCGCTCGCGCGTCTCGCGGGTCGCGTCGACGAGGCGGCCCTTGATGGTGAAGGAGCCGTCCTCTTCCTTCTTGCTGCCGTGCACCTTGATGCGCAGCGCCGACCGCGGCTCGTCGACGAACGTCGCCTCGAGGCGCGAGCCGGGCGGCGACGGGATGGTCGAGCGCAGCACCACGCTCTCCCCCTCCGCCGCGAGGAACGTCGCCGTGCCGCCCTTCGCCCAGGCGATCATCGTCAGCCGCGCTCCTTGCGCGCCCGGCCCATCGCGGCGCGCGCCTCGCGGTCGGCGGTCTTCTTCGCGATGTCGGCGCGCTTGTCGTGGACCTTCTTGCCCTTCGCCAGGCCGAGCTCGACCTTCACCTTGCCGCGCTTGAAGTAGAGGCGCAGCGGCACGAGCGTCATGCCCTCGCGCGAGACCGCCTTGTCGATGCGCGCGATCTCGTTGGCGTGCACGAGCACCTTGCGCGCGCGGCGGGGGTCGTGGGGGAACGCGTTCGCCATCTCGAAAGGTGCAATGTACATCTGCTTGAGCCAGAGCTCGCCACGCTCGACGGTGGCGAACGCGTCGACGAGCTCGACCTTGCCGTTGCGCATCGACTTCACTTCGCTCCCGACGAGCACGAGGCCGCCCTCGAACTTCTCCTCGATCGCGTAGTCGAAGGTCGCGCGCCGGTTGGTGACGATGACCTTCTCGATCACGTCGCTCGACTGCGTCGGCTTCGCCGTCTTCGCGGGGGCTCCCATGGTCAGCCGCGGTCCTTTTAGCGTAAAAGTCCCTCCGCATGGCACGAAGTATCGCGCCCACACGGCTGCGGAAGCTCGAACGGGCGGCGAGCACGCTCGTCGCAGACCACGGCGTCTTCCGCGTCGAGCGCCTCTCGTACGAGGTGCTCCCGCGCGACGTGTACGTCTTCCAGATGCCCGACTGGTGCAACGTCCTCGCCGAGACCGAGGACGGCGAGCTCGTCATGGTCTGGCAGCACCGCTTCGGGACCGACGCGCTCTCGCTCGAGATCCCCGGCGGGGTGATCGATCCGGGCGAGGACCCGCTCGAGGCCGCGCGGCGCGAGCTCCGCGAGGAGAGCGGCTACGACGCCGGAGCCCTCGAGCTCGTCTCGGTGGTCGAGCCGAACCCCGCGCTCCAGGGCAACCGCTGCTACACGTACCTCGCGCGCGGCGCGCGCCTCGCGGGCGAGACGTCGTTCGACGATCTCGAGGACCTCGAGGTCGTCCTCCTGCCGAAGGACGAGATCGCCGCGCGGATCGACGACGGCACGATCACGCACGCGCTCGTGATCGTCGCGCTCGAGCAGTACCTCCGCCGGTTCGCGCGCTAGATCGGCGGGAGCGATCGACCGAGCGCCCGCAGCTCCGAGCGCAGCGGCTCGGGGCTCGCGTCGGCGCGCTCGTGGATCACCGCCATCGCCTCGCGGCCCATCACCGCGACGAGCGCCCGCGCGGCGGCGAGCACGGTCGCGGCGTCGGGCGCCGCCGGATCGCGGAGCGCCTTCACCAGCGCGGGGACCGCGACCGGCCGCGCGCCTGCGGTCATCGCGCCGAGCGCCGCGAGCGCGCTCAGGCGGAGCTCGGCGGACGTCCGAGCGCCGGGCGCGACGAGCGGCGCGAGATGCCTCGCGGCGGGCTCGTCGACCGCGCCGATCTCGCGGAGCCCGGCGACCGCGGCCATGCACGCGCCCTCGTCACCGT
>JBDHVD010000249.1:0-12404 GCA_039809525.1 Labilithrix sp.
GCGCGCGTTCCCCACGAGCACGATCGTCTCGCGGCGCGATCCTCGCGGGCGATCGGCAGCCGCGAACGCGCGACTCCGGACCCGGCTCCCAACCCCGAACCGCGAACCCTGAACGAGAGAGAGGGTTCGGGGTTCGGGCGTTCAAGGTTCCGGGTAGGGTCGGTGGTCGGGGAGTCGAGGGCTGCCGATCGCCGCGAGGATCGCGATGTGACGTCGCCATGCTCGTAGGCAACGACGGTCTTCGGCCTGCCGACGCGCGCGTTCCCCACGAGCACGATCGTCTCGCGGCGCGATCCTCGCGGGCGATCGGCAGCCGCGAACGCGCGACTCCCGACCCGGCTCCCAACCCCGAACCGCGAACCCTGAACCCTCTCGCGTCGCGATCCTCGCGGGCGATCGGCAGCCGCGAGCGCGTGACTCCCGACCCGGCTCCCAACCCCGAACCCGCCTGAACCCCGAACTACCGCGAACTACCCCGCAAGCGATCCCTTCGTCGACGGGATACCGGTCGCGCGCGGGTCGATCGCGCAGGCCGCGCGGAGGGCCTTCGCGAAGGCCTTGAAGCAGATCTCGGTGACGTGGTGGAGGTTCGTGCCCGCGTGGAGCACGACGTGGAGGTTGCAGGCGGCGCCGCGCGCGAAGCCTTCGAAGAAGACCTCCGCGAGCTCGGTGTCCCACGTGCCGAGCTTCGCCTTCGGCATCGGGACCTCCCAGACGAAGAAGGGGCGCCCCGACAGATCGAGGGTGCAGGTCGCCCGCGCCTCGTCCATCGGCAAGGTCGCCCAGCCGTAGCGCGCGATGCCGGCGCGATCACCGAGCGCGGCGGCGAAGGCGCGTCCGAGGACGATGCCGATGTCCTCGGTCGTGTGGTGGCCGTCGATCTCGACGTCGCCCTTCGCCTGGATGACGAGGTCGAACAGGCCGTGGCGCGCGATCTGGTCGAGCATGTGCGAGAGGAAGGGCAGGGGCGTGTCGATCGTGGCCGCGCCCGAGCCGTCGAGATCGACCTCGACGGTGATGCTCGTCTCCTTCGTCGCGCGCGATTCCTTGGCCTTCCTCACGGCCACGCCATTCGACCATCTTTGGCGCGCGCCGCCAAATCCACTAACGTGGCTGTTCGTGGGCGATACGCTGGTGGACCTCGACAGGAACGACGTCGCGTCCCGCGCGCTCGTCGAGCAGTACGGCCATCCGTTCGTCCAGGGCGACGTCCTGTTTCGCGAGGGCGAGCCGGCGGGCCACGCCTACGTGCTCCACGACGGTCGCATTCGCTTATTGAAGCGCGTCCGCATGGTCGAGCGGAGCCTCTCCGTCCTCCGCGGCGGGGACCTCTTCGGCGAGGGCGCGCTGATCGACGGTGCGGTCCGCACGTCGACGGCGATCGCGCTGAGCGACGGCGTCGTGCTCACGCTCGATCGCGCGGCGCTCCGCTCGATCCTCGAACGTTTCCCGGTGGTCGCCGAGCGGATCCTCACCCAGCTCGTGAAGCGCCTG
Source organism: Labilithrix sp. (assembly GCA_039809525.1). Classification (GTDB taxonomy): domain Bacteria; phylum Myxococcota_A; class Polyangia; order Polyangiales; family Polyangiaceae; genus Labilithrix. Next base: position 1,495 of record JBDHVD010000249.1, read on the forward strand.
CGCGATGCGGAGGACCAGATCGAGGTCCTCATGCTCAAGGACACGCAGTCGAAGGTCGTGAGCGCGCTGCTCAAGATGGCGCGCGGCAAGGACGGCGCCGCCGAGCTGAGCATGTCGCCGGTCGATCTCTCGAGCCGCGTCGGGCTCGACGTCGACACGGTCAAGCGCGCGGTGCAGCGCCTCCGCGACCAGCAATACCTGCGGATCGTCGGCGAGCGCGTCGAGATCCCGGACGTCGACGCCCTCCGCCGCCTCTACACCCTGCTCGGCTCGAAAGAGGAGCTGCGGGGCGAACGCGCGGAACGCTGAGGATTTTCGGGTAGCGCGCCGCGTCACCAGGAGGTGCGGCAATCCCGAAATCCTGAGCGCTGACGCAGCGTTGCTGCTGTGGATTCGAGGGTTGACGGCGCTTCCATGGTGGTTTAAACCCGTCCTCCCCTATCCGGATGCGGTCGCGCTCGTCATTTCTCCCCCGAGTCGCAGTAACCGCGGCGTTCGCCCTCGCGATCGCGGCGCTCTCCGCCGTGGGGTGCACGGGCAAGTCGAGCAGCCAGCCGAACGCCAAGAGCCCGGAGACGCAGAGCGACGCCGAGTACGATCTCGCGCGCGATCTCTTCCAGAAGGGCAAGCCGCGCGAGGCGCTCGACCACGCCCGGAAGGCCGCCGAGCTGAACGAGGACAACGACAAGGCCCATTACATGGTGGCCGTCGTCCTCATCTCCTTCTGTCAGACCAACCGCGGCCTCGAGGCGCCGGACTGCAAGCTGGCGGACGTCGAGAAGGCCGCGCGCGCCGCGCTCAAGGCCAACCCGCAGTTCCGGGACGCCACGAACATGCTCGGCACGGTCCTGATCAACGAGAAGAAGTACAAGGACGCGATCACCGTCCTCGAGCCGCTCACGAAGGACGCCGCCTACGTGAACCCGTACTTCGCGTGGGGCAACCTCGGCTGGGCGCAGCTCGAAGACGGCCAGATCGACGCGAGCATCACCTCGCTCAAGAACGCGGTCGGCACCGAGCCGCGCTTCTGCGTCGGTCACTATCGCCTCGGGCTGGCGCTCGAGAAGAAGGGCGATCTCGCCGGCGCCGAGCAGAGCCTGTCGAGCGCCGTCACCGCGGACCCGGCCTGCGCCGATCTCCAGGACGCCTGGGAGGCGCGGGGGCGCGTGCGCACGAAGCAGAACAAGCTGCCGGACGCCCGGCAGGACTACGCGCGTTGCATCGAGATCTCGAAGGAGACCGCCGCGGGCAAGCGGTGCGCTGCCGAGATGGCGAAGATCAGCGACGCGACTCCCATCGCAGTGAACCCGAATTACGCGAGGAAGACGTGAGCATCGAGACGGTCGGAACCACCCTCCGGCGCCAGCGCGAGCAGAAGCGCATGGGTCTCGCCGAGGTGTCGCGCGTGACGCGCATCCCGGTGGCCACGCTCGAGTCCATCGAGCACGATCACTTCGACGATCTTCCCGGCGAGGTCTTCGTCCGTGGCTTCCTGAAGTCGTACGCCCAGACCGTCGGCCTCGTGCCCGACGAGATCGTCGCGCGCTACACCGCGAGCCGTCGCGTCGCGATGGTCACGCCGCTGCCCGTCGCGTCCCCCGTGCAGGCCGCCCGCGAGGGCCACGGCCGCCGCTTCGGCGTCGCGATCGCCCTCGTCCTGCTCCTCATCCTCTTCACGCTCGCGCTGTCCATCGTGCTGAAGCCCCGCGGTCGCGACATGCCGCCGGAGCTGTCGCAGGCCGCGCCCGCGCACGCTATGACCATCGGGTGAAGCGCATCGAGTCCGCCGCGCTCCTCGTGCGGAGCGTCCCGTACGGGGAGGCGGACATCGTCGCGACGTTCTTCACCGAGGAGAGCGGCAAGCTCGGGGCGATCGTCCGCGGGGCGCGCCGGTCGACGAAGCGCTTCGCCGGTGCGCTCGAGCCGATCCACGAGCTCTACGTGACGCTCGAGGACAAGGGCAAGGAGCTCTGCGTGCTCAAGGAGGCGCGCATCGGCCGGCCGAGGATCGGCATCACCAGCGACCTCGAGGCGATGGATGCGGCGGGCCACGCGCTTCGCTGGGTCCGCCATCTGTGCCCCGCGCGCACGCCCGAGCCCGGCGCCTGGGCCTCGCTCCGCGCGCTGCTCGACGTGCTGGATGCACGCGAGCCCGGGGTGCCCGTGGCGCAGCACCTCGCATCGTTCGGTCTACGCCTGGTCGCCGACGTGGGCTACGCCATCGAGCTCGAGCGGTGCGTCCGCTGCGGGCGTGCGTGCCCGGAGGGGCGCGCGGCGTACGTCGACGCCGCCGGCGGGGGGCTCGTCTGCTCGAGCTGCGGCGGCGCCCGCCGGACGATCGCTGGCGATCTCCGGGACCTCGCGCTCCGCGTGGTTCGCGGCGAGCGGGTCGTGCTCGCGCGCGGTCAGGCCGGCGAGCTCGTCGACATCGTCGAGGACGCGATGGCGGCGCATGCCGGGTTCGAGCCCACGAGCTTGTCGCGCTGATCCCTTCGTGACAGCATCGCTCCGTGACCACCGCCAGCGACGTCGTCTGTTTCGGGGAGCTGCTCTGGGACTTCTTCGAAGCGGACAAGGGGACGTATTCGCGGCACCTCGGCGGGGCGTCGGCCAATACCGCGGTCGCGCTCGGCAGGCTCGGCATCGCGTCGGCGGCGGCGGGCGGGGTGGGCGACGACAAGCTCGGCGAGGCGCTGAAGGCGCAGCTCGCGGAGGCCGGCGTCGACACCACGCACGTGGTGAAGGTGAAGGGCGCGAGGACGGGCATCACGTTCGTGTCGCGCGACGGGACCGGCGAGCCGTCGTTCGTCCCGTACCGGAACGGCACGGCCGACGTGACCATCGGCGAGGACAAGGTCACCGCCGCCATGGCGAAGGCGCGCTTCGTGGTCGTCGGATCGACGGCGCTCCTGCCGTCGGCGCGCGCCGCCACGGAGAAGCTGCTCGCCGCGGCGGACAAGGCGAAGGCGGCGATCGTGTTCGACCTCAATGCGCGGCCGCATCTCTGGCTCGACGCCGATGCGCTCCGCGCGGCGTGCAAGGAGCTCGCGAAGCGCGCCGTGCTGCTCAAGGCGTCGGAGAAGGACCTCGGCGCGATCGCCGGCAAGCGCGGCCTGTCGTGGCTCGACGAGAACGCGAAGCAGGCCACGTGGATCCTCACGCGCGGCGAGAACGGCGCCGCGTGCGTCGGAGCGCACGGGCAGTCGACGGCGCCGACGAAGCGCGTGCGCTGCATCGACGCGACCGGCGCGGGCGATGCGTTCCTCGGCGGCGTGCTCGCCGTGCTGGTCCGCGCGGACGCGAAGCCGGGCAGCGCCGCGTGGAAGGACGGAAAGCTCTGGACGCGGGCGATGGAGACCGGGCATCAGGTCGCCGCGAAGGTCGTCGCGCACGTGGGCGCGACCACCGGGCTCGCGAACGTCGACGACATCCGCGCGCGGATGGATGCGAAGAAGGGATGAGATGGACCCGCGGACGCGTTGCAAGGCCGTGCGATCCCCGCGCGGCGCGAAGGTGACCGAGATCGACTGGGCCGACGGTCACAAGGGGATCTACCCGCACGAGATCCTGCGCGGCTACTGCCCGTGCGCGGGCTGCCAGGGGCACTCCGGGACGATCTCGTTCATCACGCCGACGAGCGAGACCCAGACGGAGCTCGACGCGATCGAGCCGGTCGGCAACTACGCGCTCCGGCTCACCTGGTTCGACGGGCACGGCAGCGGGCTCTACTCGTACAAGTACCTGCGCGCGCTCTGTCAGTGCGACGAGTGCCGGCCCGGCGAAGCGAAGGACGAGCGGGGCGAGCTCCCGCGCATGTGAGCGCAGCGTTGAGCGGCGAGGAAGGTCGAGCCGAACGCGAGCGTCTCGTCGGCCGCGCGGGCGTGGTGGGCCTCGGCACGCTGCTCTCGCGCGTGCTCGGCTTCGGGCGCGACGTGGTCATCGCCGCGCTGTTCGATCGGACGCAGACCGATGCCTTCGCCGCGGCGCTGACCATCCCCAATGCGCTCCGGCAGCTGCTCGCGGAGGGCGCGGTGTCGAGCGCGGTCGTCCCGGTCCTCAGCGAGCGGCTCGCGAAGGGCGGCGACGAGGCCGGGCGCGCGTTCTTCGCGCGGGCGCGCGCGGTGTCGCTCTCGGCGCTCGTCGTGGTCACCGTGCTCGGCATCGCGCTCGCCGGCCCGCTGACGTGGCTGTTCGCGGGCGGGTACCGGGACTCGCCGGGGAAGCTCGAGCTCACCGCGGATCTGACGCGCGTGATGTTCCCGTACATCTTCTTCATGGGCACCGCCGCGCTCGGGATGGCGGCCCTCAACGCGAAGCGGCGGTTCGGCGTCGCGGCGTTCGCGCCCGGCCTCTTCAACGTCGGCGTCGTCTTCGCCGCGTTCGCCCTCCGGGGACCGCTCGCTGCGCGCGGCATCGATCCGTCGATGTCGCTGGCGATCGGCGTCCTCCTCGGCGGCCTCCTCCAGGTGATCGCGCAGTGGCCCGCGCTCCGCGCGATCGGGTATGCGAGCCGGCCGGTCTTCGACTTCCGCGATCCGCACGTGCGCGAGATGCTCCGCCGGATCGTCCCGATGACGTTCGGCCTCGGCATCTACTACGTCGATCTGGTCCTCTCGCGGCGCTTCCTCTCGGAGCTGCCGGAGGGCTCGCAGAGCTACTTCTACTGGGCCTCGCGCATCTGCGACTTCCCGCAGGGCATCTTCGTCATGGCGATCTCCACGGCGGCGCTCCCGTCGCTGGCGACGTTCGCGGCGAAGGGCGACCTCGTCGAGCTCGGCAAGACGTGGTCGCACGGGATGCGCCTGTCGCTCTTCGTCGCCGTGCCCTGCAGCGTCGCGCTCGTCGCGATCGGCGAGCCGCTCGTGGCCCTCGTCTTCGAGCGTGGTCACTTCGACGCGCTGGCGTCGCACGAGACCGGACGCGCGCTCGCGTGGCAGGGCGGGGCGATCTTCACCGTGGCGGCCGTCCGCCAGCTCGTGCCCGCGTTCCACGCCCTCGGCGACACGCGGACGCCGGTCGTGGTGAGCGCGCTCGACCTCGTGGCGTTCATCGTCCTCGCGCTCGCGCTCCGGGGGCCTTTCGGACACGTCGGCGTGAGCATGGCCATCGCCGGATCGAGCGCCGTGCAGATGGTCCTGCTCTTCTACGGCCTGCGCCGGCGGCTCGAGCACCTCTACCTCGGCGAGATCCTCGCGTCGCTGGCGCGCATCGGCGCGGCCTCGGCGGTCGCCGGTGTCGCCGCGTGGGCGACGGCGCGGATCATCGAAGGGCGCAGGCTCCCCGGCATCGTCGCCGGGCTCGTGTTCGCGGGCCTGTTCGCGGTGGTCGCGTGGGGGCTCCGCTCGCCGGAGCTCGGCGAGATCGCGAAGCCGATCCGCCGGCGCCTCGTTCGACGCTGATCACCGCGGGGCGCGCTTCGGCCACGTGCGCTTCTCCTTGGGCGAAGGAGGCGGGGCGACGACGGCGCGCGCGCCGCCGAACGCGACCTCGAGCTCGCGCGTGCCCGGCTCGGCCGTCGCCGTCGCGGTCCGGCCGTCCGCCGCGGTGACGACGATCTTCAGCGTCCGCCCCTCGTCCTCGGCGGTCAGCTCGACGCCGACGGTCGGCGCGGCGATCTCGGCGTCGACCTCGCGTCCGGCGATCGACACCCTCGCGATCGGCGCGTTCGCCGTGACGTGCAGCATCGGCGCCGGTTCCTCGGCGACGTCGTGCACCACGGAGCCGCCGGCCGGTCGGGCGGGGACGACGACCGTGGACGCGATCGGCGCGCTTGCCTCTCCGGACGCGCGCGGGGCGGCCTCGCGCGCGCGTTCGCCTCCGCGCGTGGGCGAGGCGAGGGCGGCGGCGAGCACGGCGACGACGACCGCGGCGCCCGCCGAGGCGGCGATCATCGACTTGGTCCTCGTCCACGGCGAGAGACGCGCGAGGCCGGCGTCGAGCGCGCGGCGCAGCAGCGATCGCGGAGGCGCCACCGGCGACTCGTAGACCTCGTGCACGCTCTCGTCGGCCGGAGCGATCGACGTCGCGGGCCCGAGGACGTTCTCGCTCGCGCGATCGGCAGGATCCGGCCCGAGATGGACCTCGATGCCGAGCTCCGATCCGGGAGGCTCGGGCACCGACAGCGGGGTCACCGGCACCTCCGGGAGCGACGGGAGCTGCGCGCGCGCGGGCGCGGCGGCGGCCCCCATGCCGATCATCGTGCGGACGTCGGGGGCGACGATCCTGCGCTGGCGTCGCGCCTCGGCGAGGCGCGCCTTGCGCTCGGCGAGCTCGGGGCCGGCGAGACGATGAACGTGCTCGGCGACCTCGTCGGGCTCCGCCAGGAGCCCCGCCGCGCGCGCCGCCGAGGTGAGCTCGCGCGCGAACCGCTGCGCGCTGTCGAGCCGCTCGTCGCGCGCGATGCGGAGCGCGCGCCCGACCAGCGCGTCGAGGGCCTCGGAGACGTCGCCCGCGACGGTGCGGACGCGCGGCGGATCGTCCTTCGGGATCGGCGCCGACGACGGGTCGTCGATCGAGACGAGCTGCCGCCCCGTCAGGATCTCCCACGCGATGACGCCCGCCGCCCAGACGTCGCAGCGGCGATCGAGCGGCTCGCCGCGCGCCTGCTCCGGCGCGACGTAGCGGAGCTTGCCCTTCACCAGCCCGGCCCCGGTGTTCGACACGCGCGAGGCGGCCTTCGCGATCCCGAAGTCGGTCAGGCGCGCGATCCCGTCGGTCCCCACGAGGATGTTCTGGGGGGAGAAGTCGCGATGGACGAGCCCGAGCGGCTCGCCGTCCTCGTCGGCGTGCTCGTGCGCCGCGTGCAGCCCGAGGAGCGCGTCGGCGAGGATGCGAAGCGCGATCCGCGGCGGGAGCTCGCCGCCGCTCGCCCGCGCGAGCCGGCGCAGCCCGGCGAGGCTGTCGCCCGGGACGTACTCCATCACCAGGAAGACGCCGTGCTCGCATTCGCCGACGTCGTAGACCGGCACCACGTTCGTGTGCCGGAGATGGGCGACCAGCTTCGCCTCGTCGATCAGGTGCTTCGCGAAGCTCGGATCGTCGCGGAGGTGGGCCGCGGTGAGCTTGAGCGCCATGTAGCGGTCGAACCCGCCGACGCCCGAGGCGCGCGCGAGGTACACCGTGGCCATGCCGCCCTTCGCGATCGGCAGCACGATCTCGTATCGCCCCACCCGTTCGGGCATCGCCGCGCGCTCGCTGCCCACCCTTCCGGATGATACGCCAGCCCTGTCGTTTGCCGAAACCGGAGTAAGCTGCCCGTCCCGTGACTGACAAGACCGAGAAGAAAGAGCTCCGCATCGCCAAGGCGGAGTTCGCCGCAGCGGCCGCGAAGCCCGACCAGATCCCGCCGCCGGGCGAGCCCGAGGTGGCCTTCGCCGGCCGCTCGAACGTCGGCAAATCGAGCCTCCTCAACATGCTGCTCGCCCGGAAGGGCCTCGCGCGGACGAGCAACACGCCCGGGCGAACGCGCGCGATCAACTTCTTCGACGTCGCCGTCGCCGGAGGGCCGAAGCTCGCGTTCGTCGATCTCCCGGGCTATGGCTACGCGAAGGTATCGAAGAGCGAGAGCGCCTCGTGGAAGGAGCTCCTCGAGAGCTACCTGCAGGAGCGCGAGACCCTCCGCGCGGTGGTCCTCCTCGTCGACGACCGGCGCGGCGTCGAGCAGGAGGAGCGCGATCTGCTCGAGTTCCTCGCGCTCCGCCCGGACCTGACGGTCGTGATCGCGGCCACGAAGATCGACAAGGTCTCGCGCAACGCGCAGAAGCCCACGCTGGCGAAGATGGCGAAGGAGGCCGGGGTGCGCGTGATCGGCACGAGCGCAGACACCCGCGCCGGCCGCGAAGAGCTGTGGTCGCGCATCCTCGAGCAACTCGGGTAGATTCGATCCGTGCGAACCGCCTCGATCGCCTTCGTCGCGCTCGCGACGCTCGCAGGGTGCAAGAGCTCGCCCGAGGCCACGCAGAGCGTCCTCACGCACACCGAGACCTGGTGCCCGGACGGCTTCGAGGTCGGCCCGCAGGACACGTGCTTCGCCATCCCCGACGCGCACGACGCGAACACGCCCGTGCTCGTCTACCTCCACGGCATGTACCAGGGCCACGGCTCGCCCGAGGAATGGTCCGCGGTGCGCGAGGCGACGCGGCGCGGCTTCGCCGTGGTCATCCCGCGCGGAAAGCGCGGCTACTGCGCATGGAAGGCGGAGCTGAAGGACCACTTCTGCTGGCCGACCGAGGTCGAGGATCCGCAGCCCTTCAAGACGGTCGTCGCCGAATGGGACAAGGTCCTCTGGCAGGTCGACGCGCTCCTCGAGGGGGGCACGCACAAGCGGTACGTGCTCGGCTTCTCGAACGGCGGGTTCTTCGCCGAGTACCTCGCGGCCGAGGGGCTGTTCCCCGCGCAGGGCTTCGCCATCGTGAACGGCGGCGGCCTCGTCCCGCCGCCGAAGACGGCGAAGCCGCCGCCCGTGCTCCTCGTCGCGGCGCACGACGACCCGTACCAATCGGGCAAGATGCGCGAGCTCCACGAGGGCCTCGGCAAGGCCGGATGGCCCCACGCCTGGTGCGCGCGGCCGGGATCGCACGCCCTCGCGACCGAGGACGTCGATGCAGCGCTGCGCTTCTTCAAGCGCGACGCCGACGGCACGCTGAAGGCGCAGGCCGGGGCCTACGCGTGCGAGGCCGGCCTGAAGCCCGCGGGCAGCGAGACGCGGGAGACCCGCGAAGCTCCGACCAAGCGCTGATCTCTACCGGGCGCTTGAAACGGCGCGCGTGGTGGGGTATGTCCTCGCTCGCATTCTGGGCGCATAACTCAGCGGTAGAGTGCGACCTTCACACGGTTGAAGTCGCAGGTTCAAATCCTGCTGCGCCCACGAAGACGAAGCGGCCCGGCGAACCCGGGCCGTTCTCATTTTGTCCCGGGCGCCGATCAGTCGTGGCGCGTCTTCAGCACGTTCGTCGTGGTGCCGGTGTCGACCACGGGCGGAGGCGCCTGGTCGGTCGCCTTCGTCTCCTCCTGCGCCGGCGCGGGCGGCGTCTGATCGGCCGGCTCCGGATCCGTCCCGTCGACCGCGCAGCCGGCGAGCGCCACCGCGACCACCACCAACGAAGCGAGCTTGATCATGTCCCTGCCTCCCGGACATGGCTCATCCAAGGGTCGTGCCGCTCCCGAAGTACGCGAGATCGGGTCCCCGCGCTGTCGACGGACCGTCCGAGTGGACGCGCGATCGACAAGGTCGTGGCGTGCGCTGCACCACTCTGTCGAGGTGGCAACGCGGGCGATCAGGCGCTGACAGAACGTCGCGGCCGGCGGCTCCGGCCCCCGGATCGTCCGCGATTTCTGGGTGGCACGTGCTTCGCTCGAGGCACGGGCATGACCAACCGCTTCATCCTGCGAGGGGCCGCCGTCGCCCTCGCTCTCTCGGCCGGCGTGCTCGTCGCCGGCGGCGCCGCGTACTTCCGGATCGCGCGCGCGCGAACGTCATCCCTGCGCGCGTGGAGCGACGCACGCTGCACGGCTTTCCGCGCGGCGAACCCGGGCGCCGCCGATCCGTGCGTGCTCGAGCCGGTCGCTCGTCCGCTGGCGCTGCCGGTCTTCCGCGCGGGCGAGGCCGACGTGGCGGCGGCTCGCGCGGCGCTCGCACGCGGAGACGACGGCGAAGCGGGCGCGCGGATCGCCGCCGCGCTCGACCGCGCGCAGGCGCTCGACCGCCATCGAACGATGATCGGGACGCTCACGGCGTCGAAGCTCACGAGCGAGGCGCTCGACGTGCTCGACGAGTCGCCGGGCCTCTCGCAGACGAGCGAGGTGCGCGCCGCGCTCGCACGGACGACGCTGGTGAGCGCGCGGCGACCGCTCGAGGCCGAGCGGCTCGAGCAGCTGCGGAGCGCGCTCGCGTCCGCGCGGCCGGACGCGTTCGTGACGTGGGGCGCTTCGGACGCGCGGGTCGCGGAGGATGCCGAGCGCGGCGACGCCATCTTGCACGCGATGGAGAGCGCGGCGCGCCGCGGCGACCTCGGCGCGTGTCAGCGCGCGGCGCGACAGAACGGCGGCCTGCTCAGAGCCGACTTCCGCGTCGGGCTCTGCCCCAAGCTCGTCGACGTCGCGCGAACGGAGCGGCGCCTCGTGCGCGCCCGCGCGCGCTGATCTCAGCCGTTGTTCGCCTGGTCCTTGCGGTTCGTGCGGAAGCCGTACTTCTGCGCGAGCTGGTGCAGGTACATGCGGTCCATCCGCGCGGTGCGGGCGGCCTTGCTCATGTTGCCCTGGCACTCCTCGAGCAGCGGCCCGATGTACGCGCGCTCGAACGCCTCGACCGCGCGCTCCTTGGCGATGCGGAAGGGCAGGGAGCGATCGACCGGGGGACGCGACGCGGGGAGATCGGCCGTCGTGCCGTCGCCGATGCGCACCGCGGGGATCATGCCGCTCCGGCGCGTCGGCGGGACGTCGTCGAGGACCGTGCTGCGCTCGACGAAGTTGCGGAGCTCGCGCACGTTGCCCGGCCAGTCGTAGCCCTGCATGTCGGCGAGCACGCTCGGCGAGAAGAGCCGATCGAAGAAGCGCTCGACGCCGTTCGGATCGATCGACGCGAGGAACGTCCTCACGAGGAGGGGAAGGTCCTCGATGCGGTCGCGCAGCGGCGGGACGCGGACCGCGACCTTCGCCAGGCGGTAGTAGAGGTCCTCGCGGAAGCGGCCGCGGTTGACCTCGCGCTCGAGGTCGCGGTGCGTGGCCGCGATCACGCGCACGTCGACGCGCTTCGCCTTCGTCGTGCCGACGCGGCGGACCTCGCGCTGCTCGAGCGCACGGAGGAGCTTCGGCTGGAGCTCGAGCGGGAGCTCGCCGATCTCGTCGAGGAAGACGGTGCCGCCGTCCGCCGCCTCGAAGGCGCCCTCGCGATCGCGCTCGGCGCCGGTGAA
>JBDHVD010000250.1:0-12388 GCA_039809525.1 Labilithrix sp.
TCGCGGCGCGGGCGTCCGCGATCGCGGCGCGGGCCTCGGCGCCTTCGAGCTGCGTGCGCCGCCGCACGAGCAGCAGGCGCACGGAGGACAGGTGCGCCATCAGCCGCTGCGCCTCGTCGACGAAGCCGAGGACCGCGCGCGCGGGAGGCCTCACGCGCCTCGGCTCGACGGCGCTCCGCTGGAGCGCCGCGGAGACCGCCTCGAGCGCCTCGTAGGCGCGCTGGCGTGCGATGCGCTGGTCGATGTCGACGCCCGTGCTCGTCGAGAGCGCGAGCCGCGCGTACGCGCGGAGGTCCTCGTGCGCGCGCGCGATCGCGACCGGCAGGCGGCGCCGCTCCCACGACGGCAGGACGTAGCTGAAGGCCCACGCGAGGAGCGCCCCGGTCACGGTGTCCGCGAGGCGCTCGCCGGCGGCGAACGGCACGCCGGGCGTGACGAGGTGCGCCTGCAGGAGCGCCATCACCGTGCCGGCCGAGGCGGTGAGGACGTAGCGGACCTGCACGAACGCGTGCGCGGTCCCGGCCGCGAGGGGGAAGAGCAGGCGCGAGGCCGCCGGAGGCAGCAGGCCGGCGACGAGGAGCGAGAGCGCGCAGCCGATCGCCGTGCCGACGACGCGCTGGTTGCGTCGCGCGATCGTCTGATCGAGCGTGCCTCGCAGGACGACGGCGACGGTGAGCACGATCCAGTACGGGTGCGTGGCCCACGGCAGGGCGCGCGCGAGGAAGTACGCGGTGGAGAGCGCGAGGCCGACGCGCACCGCGTGACGGAGCACCGGCGAGTCGGGGTCGAGGTCCTCGCGGAGCGTCGCGAGCGGCCAGCGGTCGTCGGCGACGAAGCGCGCGAGCTCGGCGGGCGCGAAGGAGAGCGCGGCGTCGTCGGGACCGCCGCGGAGGACGCGGTGGATCGACGCGACGTCGTCCGCGAGGTGACGCACACGATTGACGAGCGCGGGGAGCAGGCGCCGTCGCGGATCGTCCGGGTCGACGGCGAGGTCGGCGTCGATCGCGACCGGCGGCGGCTCCGCCGGAGCGACGCCGGTGCGGAGCGCGTCGTGCGCGGCGTCGAGCGCACCGGCGATGGCGCGGAGCGCTCCGGCGAGACGCGCGCGCACCTCGACGGCGAACGCGTCGTCGCCGAGCCGATCGAGGTCGAGCGCGCTCGCGAGGAGGACGTCGCGGAGCTCCATCACCGCCAGGACGAGCGTCTTGTCGCGGTGCGTCCCGGGCGTGTCGCGCGTGGGGAAGACGAGGTCACGCGCGGCGTCGAGCCGGTCGGCGAGCGCGGCCTCTTCGCGGACCCAGGCCCACGGCGATCCCTCGGCGAGGAGGGTGGCGCGCGCGCGCAAGAGATCGGCGCTCGCGCGGATCGCCGAGGCGACGGCGAGCACGCGGTAGCGCCGCTCGAGCACCCTCGTGCTCACGACCGCCCACGCCGCGTAGACGAGCACGCCGGCGAGGCACCAGCCGGTGGTGGCGACGGCGGAGTGCGACGGGGGGACGGCCATGCTGAAGACGATCGCGAGCACGGCGGCGAACGCGATCGGTCCGGCCTTCTTGCCCCAGGCCATCGCGAGCATGACCGCGAACGCCACGAGGCCGATGCTGATCCCGAGCGCGACGGGATGAGACCGGAGCGCGAGCACGACCGCACCGGCGGCGCAGCCGAGCAGGCCGCCGGCGAGCACGCGCCGCCCCGCGCGCCCCGGACGGTCGGCGAGGTGGGGGAGGCTCGCGTAGATCGCGCCGGTCATCGCGATCTGCGCGGCCGCCGCGCCGGAGGCGAGCGCGCACGAGACCTGCACGACGAGCAGGCCGAGCGTGACGGCGAGGCCGTTGACCACGTGGGCGGGGAGCCGGCGCGCGAAGCTCCACATGAGGATGCGCCGTTGCACGGCCGGCGCCAGCGCCCGCTCGCGCTGGCCTCGTCCGTGGGTCACATGGGATCGAAGACCTCGATCCGTCCGGGCAGCGCGGGGGCGTCGGGCGGCACGTAGGCCTTCCATCCCTCCGCGCCGTCGACGAGCCAGGCCCACTCGCGGCGCATCGACTGCACCGCGCGCTCCGACAGCGCGTGCACCTGCGTCGGCGCGACGACCAGGCGGGCAGGGGCGTGCGCGCCGGCGACCTTTCGCGCGGCCGCGCGCATCGAAGGCTCGCATCCGCTCGTCGTGCAGAGGAACATCGCGCGCTCGCCGCCGCCCTCCGCCCAGGCATGCGCGAACGTCAGCGCGGACCGGGGATCGTGCGCGGTGTCGGCGATCACGATCCTCCGGTAGGTGCGCGGCTCGAGCCGGGCGACGAGCGGCACCTGCGTCCCGCCCATCGAGAAGCCCGCGAGCACGATCGCGCCGGCAGGATCGATCCACGTGCCGAACGTCGCCTTCGCCGCCGCGACGGCGCGGGCGATGCGCGCGCGCGTGTCCGCCGCGCTCCGCCATCCGAGCCGCGCCGCGTTCCCACCCCAGCCGCGCGGGCACACGACGAAGGGGTACCCGTCCGCGACCGACCTCCACGCGGCGCATGCGCGCTCGGGCCTCTCGCTGCCGCCGTGGAGCGCGACGAGGATCGGCCGCGGCTCGCGCGCGCCGAGCGGGACCGCGACGAAGCCGAGCGCCTCGTCGCCGTCGCGCAGCTCGAGCTGCTCGGGGAACCCGGCGAGCGGCGCCGTCTCCGCCGCATCGCGCGCGTCCCCCGCGTCCGGCGGCGCCGCGATCGAAGGCGCAGGGGGCGGCGCCGGACGGCTGCACGCCACCGCGAGCGTGACGATCGCCACGAGCGTCCCCCGCATGACCGGACCTCACCAGAATCACTGCGCGCGCGCAAGATCCGGACATCGGGGCGGTCTCGCGCTCGCGTTCGACGCGGTCTCGCGCCGTGCCGCGCATCGCGCGCCGCGGCACGGACTCTGCTGCCGTCGTCGCTCGGAGGTAGCTGCAAATGACCGCGTTTCCGCCCCCGCCCCTGGAGGGGCCCGCCGGCTTCGACGGCGCGGCCGTTCGCGAACGGATCGAGCGCGTCGCCGCTCCGTCGCACGACCTCGTGCAGCGGAGCTCGCGCGGCGTGGTGATCGCCGGATCGGTCGCGCTCTCGGCCGCGTGCATCGCGACGATGGCGGTCGCCGTCTCGCTCGAGCGTCGCGCGCGCTGGGCGCGTGTCCACGCGGTCCGGACCGGCCTCGGCGCGGCGTTCGTGGCCGTCGCCGGCGGGCTCGCGCTGCGCGCGCTCTCGATGTCGCGCGGCGCTGCCGTCGCGGACTCCGCCGGCGCAGCCGGGCGTGTGTGAACGAGCCGTCTCGACGCTTCGCGGCATGACGACTGCACACGGGCCGCGAGCATGACGGTGCTCGTGACCGGCGGCGCCGGCTACATCGGCTCGCACATGGTGAAGCGGCTCCGCGACGCCGGGCGGAGCGTCGTCGTCCTCGACGATCTGTCGACCGGTCACGAGGACGTGCTGCCCGCGACGGTCCCGCTCGTCGTGGCAGACGTCGCCGACGACGAGGCCGTGACGCGCACGCTCGTCGAGCACGACGTGGATGCGATCATCCACTTCGCCGGCAAGACCCAGGTCGGCGAGTCGGTGATCGATCCGCGGCGGTACTGGCTGGGGAACGTCGTCGCCACGGCGCGCCTGCTCGACCGTGCGCTCGACGCCGGCGTCATGCGGTTCGTCTTCTCGTCGACCGCGGCCGTCTACGGCGACCCGCGATCGGTGCCCATCTCCGAGAGCGACGCCACCGAGCCGATCAATCCGTACGGCGAGACGAAGCTCGCCGTCGAGCGCATGCTCGCCGCCTACGGGCGGGCCTACGACCTCCGCTGGTGCGCTCTCCGCTACTTCAACGCCGCGGGCGCGGACGCCGACAGCGGCCTCGGCGAGCGGCACGATCCCGAGACGCACCTGATCCCGCGCGTGCTCGACGCGCTCGACGGCCGCGGGCGCGTCACGGTGTTCGGTCGCGATTACGACACGCCGGACGGGACGTGCGTCCGCGACTACGTCCACGTGGTCGACCTCGCCGAGGCTCATCTCGCCGCGCTCGAGCACCTCGAACGGAGGGGGCCGGGCGGCGCGTTCAACCTCGGCACGGGATCCGGCAGCTCCGTCGCGGGCGTGATCGCGACGTGCGCCGAGGTCACCGGGCGCGAGGTGCCCGTCGTCGAGGGGCCGCGGCGTACGGGCGATCCCGCGGTCCTCGTCGCGAGCCCGCGCCGCGCGCACGACGAGCTCGGCTGGCGCGCGCCGCGCTCGGATCTGCCGCGGATCGTGCGCGACGCCTGGGCCGCGCACCAGCGGCTCCGCTCCGGGCGCGCCGCCCTCGATCCCATCCGCGCGCGGCGACCGGCGCACGCGAAGGAGAAGCAAGCCCATGTCCGGTGACGTCCTCTGCTTTTCGCATCTGCGCTGGGGCTTCGTCTACCAGCGGCCCAATCACCTGATGAGCCGCTGCGCGCGCGAGCGGCGCGTGTTCTTCGTGGAGGAGCCGCACTTCGACGCGGTGACGCCGCGCCTCGAGCTCCAGCCGGTCGAGGACGGCCTCCACCTCGCGATCCCCCATCTTCCGCCGGGGACGCCGCGCGCCATCGCCGAGCACGCGCAGCGGCTGCGCGTCGACGGCCTCGTCGAGCGCGCGAACGTGCGTGACCCGCTCCTCTGGTTCTACACGCCGATGGCGCTCGGCTACGCCCGCGATCTGCACGCGTCGGCGATCGTCTACGACTGCATGGACGAGCTCTCGGGCTTCCTCCACGCGCCGCCGGAGCTCGTGAGGCGCGAGCGCGAGCTGTTCGCGGTCGCGGACCTGGTGTTCACCGGCGGGCACTCGCTCTTCGAGGCGAAGCGCGCGCATCACCCGAACGCGCATGCGTTCCCGAGCAGCGTCGACGCCGCGCACTTCGAGCAGGCGCGGCGCCACCTGCCGGAGCCGGCGGATCAGGCGGGGATCCCGCGCCCGCGGCTCGGCTTCTTCGGCGTCGTCGACGAGCGGATGGACGTCGCGCTGGTCGACGACGTCGCGGCGTCGCGGCCGGACCTCCACCTGGTGGTGCTCGGACCGGTGGTGAAGATCGATCCGGCGGGCTTGCCCAGGCGGCCGAACATCCACTGGCTCGGACAGAAGAAGTACGACGAGCTCCCCCGCTACATCGCGAGCTGGGACGTCGCGATCATGCCCTTCGCGCGCAACGACGCGACGAGGTTCATCAGCCCCACCAAGACGCTCGAGTACCTCGCGGCGGGCAAGCCCGTGATCTCGACCTCCATCCGCGACGTCGTGCGGCCGTACGGCGAGCAGGGGCTCGTCCGGATCGCCGACGAGCCCGAGCAGTTCATCGCGGCCGTCGACGCCGCGCTCGCGGAGCGGGGGACGCCGCAGGCCGCCGCCGCGCACGTCACGCGCGACACCTTCCTCGCCCGGACGTCGTGGGACATCACCTGGCGGCGCATGAACGCGCTCGTCGCGGACGTCCTCGCGCGGAGGGCGCTCGTGCGGGGCGACGCGGAGGAGAAGGAGGAGCCGTGTTCGACTACCTGATCGTCGGCGCCGGGTTCGCCGGCGCGGTATGCGCCGAGCGGCTCGCGTCGCTCGGCAGTCGCGTCCTCGTCTGCGACCGGCGCAACCACGTCGGCGGCAACGCGTACGACCACTACGACGACGCGGGCATCCTGGTGCACCGGTACGGGCCGCACATCTTCCACACCGCCTCGGCGCGGATCTTCGAGTACCTCTCGCGGTTCACGCTCTGGCGGCCGTACCAGCACCGCGTCCTCGCGTGCGTCGAGGGCAAGCTCTTGCCGTTCCCGATCAACGTCGACACGGTGAGCCGCCTCTACGGCCTCGCGCTCGACGAGTCGAACATCGAGGCGTTCTACCAGGCGCGCGCCGAGCGCATCGCGCGCCCGCGCACGAGCGAGGAGGCGGTGGTCTCGAAGGTGGGGCGCGATCTCTACGAGAAGTTCTTCCGCAACTACACGCGCAAGCAATGGGGGCTCGATCCGTCCGAGCTCGACGCCACCGTCGCCGCACGCGTCCCGGCGCGAACGAACCGCGACGACCGCTACTTCACCGACGAGTTCCAGGCGATGCCGCTCCACGGCTACACGCGGATGTTCGAGCGGATGCTCGATCATCCGAACATCCGCATCGCGCTCAACAGCGACTACCGCGACCTCGAGCGCGAGATCGCCTTCGACCGGATGATCTACACCGGGCCGATCGACGCGTTCTTCGACCACCGCTACGGCAAGCTCCCGTATCGCTCGCTCGAGTTCCGGTTCGAGACCCACGACCGCGAGGTGTTCCAGAGCGGCGCGGTCGTGAACTACCCGAACGAGCACGCGTACACGCGGATCACCGAGTTCAAGTACCTCACCGGGCAGCGGCATCCGAAGACGAGCATCGTCTACGAGCTCCCGCGCGACGACGGCGACCCGTACTACCCGGTGCCGCGCCCCCAGAACGCGGAGCTGTATCGCCGCTACAAGGCGCTCGCCGACGACACCCCGAACGTCCACTTCGTCGGCCGGCTCGCCACGTACCGGTACTACAACATGGATCAAGTGGTCGGTCAGGCGCTCGCGCTGGTCGATCGCCTCCGCGGACAGCTCGAGGTCCCGCCGAGCAAGCGCGCGGCCTGAGGATGGGCGATGAGCGATCTCGAGCTCTGGGCGGGGGTCGAGTGCAGCGTCGTCCGGGTGCGCGACCGCTTCGTCGATCAGGTCGAGCTGACGGGGCATGCGTCGCGCCCGCGCGATCTCGATCGGCTCGCCGCGCTCGGCGTGCGTGCGGTGCGCTACCCGGTCCTGTGGGAGCGCGTGCAGCCCTCCGCGGATCGCGCGCCGGACTGGTCGTTCACCGACGAGCGCCTCGGACGCCTGCGCGAGCTCGGCATCCGGCCGATCGTCGGTCTCGTGCACCACGGGAGCGGGCCGCGCTTCACGAGCCTGCTCGACGAGTCGTTCGTCACCGGGCTCGCCGACTTCGCGCGGCGCGTCGCGGAGCGCTACCCGTGGGTCGTCGACTACACGCCGGTGAACGAGCCGCTGACCACCGCGCGCTTCTGCGCGCTCTACGGTCACTGGCATCCGCACGCGCGGAGCGACGCGGCCTTCGTGCGCGCGCTGTTCGTCGAGTGCCGCGCGATCCGCGCCGCGATGCGCGCGATCCGTGCGGTGCAGCCTTCCGCGCGCCTCGTTCAGACCGAGGACCTCGGGACCACGTTCTCGACGAGGAAGCTCGCGTACCAGGCGCGCTTCGACAACAACCGTCGCTTCGCCAGCCTCGACCTGCTCACCGGCCGCATGGGGCCGCGGCATCCGCTGCGCGGCTGGCTCGCGTGGGTCGGCGCGGACGAGGCGACGCTCGCGTCGTTCGCCGACGATCCGTGCCCGCCGGACATCGTCGGCCTCAACCACTACGTGACGAGCGATCGCTTCCTCGACGTTCGCGTCGGGCAGTACCCCGCGCACCTCCGCGGCGGCAACGGGATCGACGCGTACGCGGACGTGGAGGCGGTCCGCGTGCGCGGCGCGGGGATCCCCGGGCATCGCGCGCTCCTCGAGCTGCTCTGGCGACGCTACCGGCTCCCGCTCGCGGTGACGGAGGTGCACCTCGGGTGCGCGCCGGAGGAGCAGATCCGGTGGCTCGCCGAGGCGTGGACCGGCGCCGGCGACGCGCGCGAGTCGGGCGCCGACGTCCGCGCGGTGACGCTGTGGTCGGCGTTCGGCGCGAGCGACTGGGACAGCCTGCTCACCGAGACGCGCGGGCGCTACGAGCCGGGCGCGTTCGACGTGCGCGGCGGCGTCGTGAGACCCACCGCGCTCGCGCAGGTCGCCGCCGATCTCGCGGCGCGCGGCGCGAGCGCGCATCCGCTGCTCGGCGAGCCCGGCTGGTGGCGTCGCGTGGACCGGCTCCTCTACGGATCGTTCGGACGCACCGTCTGCGCGCGCCCGTCGCGCACGCGGCGGCCGCTGCTCGTCACGGGCGCGGGCGGGACGCTCGGCCGCGCCCTCGCGCGCGTTGCGGAGGCGCGCGGCCTCGCGGTCGTCGCGCTCTCGCGCGCGGAGCTCGACGTGTCCGACGCCGCGCGCGTGAAGGCGGCGCTCGAGGCCCACCGGCCGTGGGCGGTGATCAACACGGCGGGCCTGGTCGACGTCGATCGCGCCGAGCGCGAGCCGGACGCGTGCATGCGCGCGAACGCGGCGGGCGCAGCCGTCCTCGCCGAGGCCTGCGCGCGGGCGGGCGTGCGGTACGCGACGTATTCGTCGGACCTCGTCTTCGACGGCAAGAAGCGCGCCCCGTACGTCGAGCACGACGTCCCCGCGCCGCTCAACGTGTACGGGGCGTCGAAGGCCGCGGCCGAGCGCCTGGTGGCCGAGGCCCACCCGCGCGCGGTCGTCGTCCGGACGAGCGCGTTCTTCGGTCCGTGGGACGAGGCGAGCTTCGTGCACCGCGCCCTGCACGAGCTGCGCGCGGGCCGTCGCTTCCTCGCGGCCGCGGACGTCGTGGTCTCGCCGACGTACGTCCCCGATCTCGCCGACGCGACGATCACCCTGCTCGTCGACGGCGCGTCCGGCGTGTGGCATCTCGCGTCGCCCGGCGCGATCACGTGGCTCGACCTCGCGCGCTCGGCCGCGCGGCTGACCGGGGTCGCGACGAGCGGCCTCGTCGCCTGCGCGTTCGCCGAGCTCGGGATGCCCGCGGCGCGTCCCGCCTACGGGGTGCTCGCCAGCGAGCGCGGGGCGCTGATGCGTCCCCTCGACGAGGCCCTGGCGATCTTCGCGTCCGAGTGGTCGGGGGGAGCGCTCGCCGCCATCGCCTGACCGCGCCCGCTCGCGGCGGGCCGCCGCGCTGCCGATGCGGGTGTGCCATGCAGTTTTGCGTGGGTGTTCCCGCTCGCCCCAACTCTCGTGTCGCGTCCGCGCTGCGTTCGCATGACGGCGGTTGCGGTGATCGACGACGGAACGGCCGGAATCAGGGCAGATCGCGAATGCCAGAGCTTCCGCGCCGGGGGCAGGTCGAGCGTGAGCATCAAACGTGCGTAGAGGTCGTGCGTGCTCGCGGGCGGCGCCCGGTGCGACGTCCCGCTGCGGCTCGATGAAGGATGGAGGACTCCGTGGTTCGCACCAATGTCGTCGTCGTTCGGACGCTCGCTCTCGTGGGCATCGCCACCGCCGTCGCGTGCTCGTCATCGAGCGGTGACGGCACCGCGGCTTCGATCGTCGGCGAGACGAACCCGACCTGCGGGGCCGACTGCGACGGCGCGAGCTCCGGGGGCTCCTCGTCGGGAGGGTCGTCGTCCGGCGGAGGCGACGCGGGATCGGGCGGAGGGATCAACGGCGTGAAGGACGGCAGCGAGACGGACGTCGACTGCGGCGGTCCGAACGCCCCGAAGTGCGCCGAAGGCAAGAGCTGCAACGCGGACAGCGACTGCGCGATCGCGTGCAGCTACGCCAAGAAATGCATCATGGCCCCGAGCTGCAAGCCGCACCTCGGCGGTGACACGTGCGGCGAGGGCGAGGTCGAGGAGGGCGGCGTCGGTCACGAGAGCTGCTGCCGCTCGCTGCCGGTGCCCGGCTACAGCGATCCCGCGCACCCGGGGAAGAAGGTCTACCTCGACAAGTACGAGATCACCGCGGGACGCGTGCGGGCCTGGGTCGAGTGGCTCGCGGCGCAGAACAACGGCGAGCCGAACCTGAAGAGCTGGATCGCCGCCAACCGCCCGCAGATCTGGGACGACGCCTGGAACGACTTCCTCCCCGAAGGCTGGGAAGGTCCGGTCAAGGTGATCAACCGGCGGCTGCTCGGCGATCCGCGCCCCGAGGACTACGGATGGGGCGTCGGACCGGGCGTCATCCTCCCGCCTCCGACCGACGAGCCGCGCAACCTCGGCTTCAACTACCAGTTCAACTCGACCGTCTACGTCGATCTGCACGGCAACAACTGCGGCGTGTTCCCCGACACGTGGGGCTTCCCGACGTATTACTACCCGCCGGACATCCTCGCGCGCGACGGGCAGCTCCCGCGCGCCGACGGCAAGGCGGCGAACAACCAGACGATCGCTGCCAAGGACCTCCTCGACGTCAAGGCGATGAACTGCATCCCGTACGCGATGCTCGCGGCGTTCTGCGCGTGGGACGGCGGCCAGCTCGCGACCGACGACGTCCTCGACTACGTCACGTCGACGCCCGCGTCGCTGGGCAACATCTCCGGCTGCGGCACGCAGTACGACAACCACGGCGAGCTCCTCAACAACGTGTTCGATCACACGGTGCAGACCGGCGGACGCTGCGCCCCGGTCCCGCTCGTCAACGCGACGTTCGACGCGGGCGACGCGCTCCCCGTCCCGAACAGCCCGCTCAACGAGCACAACTACCACTACCCGGACCTCGGCAACGTCACCCACGACAAGGCGTGGGAGATCTCGGCCCCCGGCCGGGCGAGCGAGGCGGCCGCCGCGCAGAACAAGGCCGTCGACGTGATCCGGATCAACCCCGGCGACGAGCCGTGGATGGACCTCCACGGCAACGTCAACGAGGCGGTGCTCGACATGGACGGCGCCTCGTTCAGCGGCCGCTTCGGGCTGAAGTTCCGCGGCATCGGCTACGGCAGCTCGCGCTCGGACCTGAACATGAGCGAGATCAAGGGCGAGACGGTCCTGCGCATCCAGCGCCCCGAGGCGAAGGCCGCGTACATCGGCGGCCGCTGCATGCGGTTCCGCTGAGGCGCTTCACGCGCGGGCGCGGAGCCGGCGCACGCGATCGACGGAGGAGGCGATCGCCGGATGAACGGCGAGCGCCTCCATCGCTTCGTCCGACGGGAGCCACGCGGCGCCGAGGTTGTAGGATGCATCGATCACCGCGGGCAGCACCGGGTCGAACGCGTCCTCGAGCGTCGCGGCGAAGTAGTGCGTCGTGACCTCGTAGTCGATCCCCGCCCACGTGAACGGATAGCGATCGGTCACCACGACGTCCGGATCCACGCGCACGCGCAGGCCCGTCTCCTCGAGCGTCTCGCGCCGCGCGGTCTCCGCCGGCGTCTCGCCCTCCTCGACGCCGCCGCCGGGCGGGTACATCGCCTCGACGCCGCTCACCGGATCGCGCAGGCGCACGAGCAGCATGTGCCCCTCCGCTTCGCAGACGACGGAGGCCCGCAGACGTCGCTTCGCCGGTGACGCGCTCATCGTGCGCTATCCTTAGCGCAATGTGGAGCGGACCGGCGGAGCGAGCATGTGTCGGCCTCGCGCTCGTGCTCGCAGCCGCGAGCGGCTGCGCGAAGGGCGAAGAGCCGGCGGGGGCGCAGAGACCGGACGCCGCGCCGCTCGCCCCCGAGGAGCCTCCGAACGAGCCGGTCGCGCCGAGCACGCCGGCCGAGACGCCCGACGCCGCCGCGCCGGACGCGGCGGTCTGCACGACGAAGGTCGTGATCAACGAGCTCATGGCGTACGGGAAGGCGGCGAACGACGAGTTCATCGAGCTCTACAACCCGAACGACTGCCCCGTGTCGCTCGACGGTCATCGCCTCGCGTACAAGTCGAGCGCGGGCATGCCGGCGAACGGATCGCCGCTCCACACCTTCGCCGCGGGCGCCGCGATCGGAGCGCGCGGCTTCCTCGTCGTCGGCACCTCGGCGTTCGCGGGCAAGAAGGACGTGACGTTCAACGGCGGCGGGGTGACCGTGAACGGCGGAATGGCGAACGACGGACAGGTCGCGCTGCTCGACGCGGCCGGCGACAAGCTCGACTCCGTCGGGTACGGCGGCGCCACCGGAGACTACGTCGAGAAGGCGCCGTCGCCGAAGCCCCCGTCGACGGGCTCGGTGGCGCGCAAGGCCGACGGCGTGGACACCGACGACAACGCGAAGGACTTCGACTGGGTCACCACGCCGACGCCGGGCGCGCCCAACTGAGGGCGGCGCTCGCTACAGCCCCAGGGCGACCCACAGGGATCGTCCGGCCATGTAGAGGATGGCGAGCGAGCCGGGCGTCCACAGCGTCGCGCGGAGATCGTGCGTGCGCGCCGTCAGGTACGCGAGGAAGTGGAGGGCGCGCGTGGCCACGTAGCCGTAGAGGATGACGCGCGCGAGGAGCAGCGACGGATCGGTGAAGACGAAGAGGAGACCGGCGGCGAGGAAGAACGGGATGTTCTCCAGATCGTTCATGTGGATGCGCCGCACGCGCTCGACCGCTTCGTTCGGCGCGAGCTGCTTCGGGTCGGGCTCCGGATTGAGCGGCGTCTTCTTCACGTCCTCGGGCGAGCGGAAGCCGCCCTTCACCTGCATCATCCGCACGACCGTCAGCCACGACATGCTCACGGCCTTGAGGATCATCAGCGCGGCCGCGACGACGTACGTGACGAACACCGGGTTCTGCAACGTCAGCTTGTCCATGTCC
>JBDHVD010000251.1:0-12377 GCA_039809525.1 Labilithrix sp.
CGACACGGGTACTCGGTCGAGCAGAGGAAGCCCGCGCTCATCCACTCGGTGGTGAAGCCGAGCCGGAACTGGCCGGGCGCCCCGCCCTGCGCGTGCTGCGTGTGGAGGAGGCCGACGCCGCCCGTGAGGGTCGCCGCCTCGTTCAGCTTCCGGTCACGGTCCGCCCACTTCTGGTCCTCGGCCGAGCCCGTCGCGCCGCCCGCGGCCTCGGCCGCGAGGAGCTCGCGCTCCGGGGTGCTCGCGCTGCCGGACGCGTTCGCGTTGCCGGACGCGGTCGGGGGCGAGCTGGTGCTCGCGCCGGCGCCGCCGCCGAACGTGACCGTGCCGCCCTGGGCGCGGGCGCTGCCGGCGGCGAGAAGAAGAGGAAGAAGAAGACCGGGAAGAAGGAAGAAGCGGGCGCTCTTCATGGGTGGGCCGCGCACGGTTGTAACACCCCTCGGAAGGGCCTGTCACGAAGCCCAACCGTCCCGAAAGGGCCTCCGAACCTCCGTTCTTGCGACGCCGAAACAGCGGTGGAAGGATGCGCGATCGATGGCGAACCCCCGCGGTCGGATCCTCGTGGTCGACGACGAGGCGAACGCCCGCGCGGCGCTCAGCGAGATCCTCCGCGACGAGGGCTACGCGACCGAGACGGCGGCCGACGGCTTCAAGGCGCTCGGCAAGCTCGAGGAGTTCGCTCCGGACGTGGTCCTGACCGACCTGAAGATGCCCGGCCTCGACGGCATCGCGTTCATGGAGAAGGCGAAGAGCGCGTCTCCGCAGACCGTGTTCGTGGTGATGACCGCCTTCGGCACCATCTCGAGCGCGGTCTCGGCGATCAAGCAGGGCGCCGAGAACTACCTCACGAAGCCCCTCGACTACGAGGCGCTGTCGGCGGTCGTCGAGCGCGCGATGGAGAAGGCGAAGCTCCTGCAGGAGACCCACGCGCTCCGCGAGCGGCTCCGCGAGCGCAACGCGTTCGGACACATCGTCACCGAGGACCCGAAGATGCGCGGCGTGCTCGACCTCGTCGCGCAGGTCGGTCCATCGAAGGCGACGGTCCTCATCACGGGCGAGAGCGGCACGGGCAAGGAGCTGATCGCCGAGGCGCTCTCCGCCGCCTCTCCCCGCGCGAACGCCCCGTTCGTCCGCATCAACTGCGCGGCGCTCGCCGAGTCGCTGCTCGAGAGCGAGCTGTTCGGCCACGAGAAGGGCGCGTTCACCGGCGCGGTCGCGCGGCGCGAGGGCCGCTTCAAGCAAGCCGACGGCGGGACGCTGTTCCTCGACGAGATCGGCGAGATCCCGCAAGGCACGCAGGTCAAGCTGCTGCGCTTCCTCCAGGAGAAGACGTTCGAGCGCGTCGGCGGCAACGAGACGATCAAGGTCGACGTCCGCCTCATCGCGGCGACGAACCGAGACCTGAAGGCCGAGATCAAGAAGGGGACGTTCCGCGAGGACCTCTACTACCGGCTGAACGTGATCTCGATCGAGCTGCCGCCGCTCCGCGACCGGCGCGGCGACATCGGCCCGCTCGCGAGCTTCTTCCTCGCCCGCTACGCGAAGGAGAACGGACGCAACATCGACGGCTTCACCGAGAAGGCGCTCGCGGTGCTCTCCGGCTACGACTGGCCCGGCAACGTGCGCGAGCTCGAGAACGTCATCGAGCGCGCGGTCGTCCTCTGCGACGGGCCGCAGATCGACGTGCGGCACCTCCCGCCGTCGCTCGTTCCGGCGCAGCGCGAGGGTCCGCCTCCGATCCCCGGCTCCACCATCCAGGACCTCGAGCGCTTCGCGATCCTGCGCACCCTCGAGGCCTGCGGCGGCTCGACGTCGAAGGCGGCGAGCATCCTCGGCATCTCGCCGCGCAAGATCCAGTACAAGCTCCACGAGTACAGCGCCGGGCCGATCGGCGGCGCCGGCCGCGACGACGACTGACGTCCGGCGCGATCAGCGAGCGCCGGGCAGCGTCCCGGTGAGGATCATCTCGCTCGGCTTCTTCACCGTGGCCGCGGCGCGGAACACGAGGGCGTCGCCCGGCTCGATCGGCAGATCGGTGGGATGCGGCGGCGCCAGCGCGATCGCCTCCCCTCCCCGGGCCGGCTGGAACCGCAGCGCGACGGGCGGCGCCGTCCGCGTCCCGGTGTGCCGGATGCCGACGGTGCACGCGAACCGCCCGGGCTCGCCCTTGCCCGCGAGCGTGGTCCCGCATCCCGCGTCCTCCACGACCGCGAACGAGACGCCGTCGGGCAGCGGCTTCTCCCACGCGATCGCCGCGGGCTTCCACGCCGGCGGCGGCTCGTCCTCGAGCCGGACGTCGACGAGCGTCGGCTCGACCGCGGCGGGAGCGCCGCTCACCGCGATCCCGTTCACCTCGATGCGCGCGCCGTAGCGGGCCGCGAGCTCGATCTTCGCGCTGCGCGCACGGCCGACCTCCGCGCCCGCTCCGTCGCGGACCACGACCTCGACGAACGCGCTCTTCACCGCGCGATCGCCCTCGGCCGCGACGATCCCGCCCCACGCGACCTTGCCGTTCATCACCGTCCCGCGCCGGCTCTTCACCCGCGCGCCGGACTCGGACGACGACGACGACGCGAGCTCGCGCGGCCGATCGTCCTTGCACGAGGCGAGCAGGATCGCGAAGAGCGCGGCCGTTCGCAGGCGTACGATGCCCATTGCCACGGCGTGATATACCTCGCACCGAGGAGATGGCTGCACCCGACGTCGTCCTGTCCGTCGAGAAGCTGGAGAAGACCTTCAAGAAGCCGTTCACCGGCAAGAAGGTCGACGCCGTGCGCGGCGTGTCCTTCGAGGTGCACCGCGGCGAGATCTTCGGCTTCCTCGGACCGAACGGCGCGGGCAAGACGACCACCATCAAGATGCTCACCGGCCTCATCGCCCCCACGGGCGGGCGGGCCGCCATCCTCGGTCACGAGGTCCCCTCGCCGGACGCGATGGGACGGGTCGGCTTCCTCCCCGAGAACCCGTACGTGTATCCGTACCTCACGCCGCGCGAGTTCGTGGCGCTCTGCGGGCGGCTCAACGGCATGAGCGGCAAGACGCTCGCGCGCGAGGTCGAGCGGGTGATCGAGCGCGTGGGCATCACCTACGCGATGGACCGGCCGGTGCGGAACCTGTCGAAGGGCATGCTCCAGCGCACCGGCTTCGCGGCCGCGCTCGTGCATGCTCCGGAGCTGCTCATCCTCGACGAGCCGATGAGCGGGCTCGATCCGGTCGGGCGCAAGGAGATCCGCGATCTCATCGTCGAGGAGTCGCGCGCCGGGCGCACGGTGTTCTTCTCGAGCCACATCCTCTCGGACGTCGAGATGCTCTGCGACCGCGTCTGCATCCTGCGCAAGGGCGAGGTGGTGGCCGCCGGCACCGTCGCCGACCTGGTCGGCTCGGGCACGCGGCGGAGCGAGATCATCCTCTCGTTCGAGGCCGACCCGGGAGAGGAGCTCGTCGGCGAGCTCAGCGCGATCGCCGAGTCCTCGCAGCGCATCGGAAAGACACTGGTGCTCGACGTGAGCGGCGACGACAAGCAGCGTGACGTCCTCCGGCGCGCGCTCGAGGCCGGCGTGCACGTCGACGCGGTCGCGCCGAAGCGCGAGACGCTCGAGGACATCTTCGTCCGGAAGGCGCTCTGACCCACGGCCGACCGGGATGGCTGCTACGCTGGCGGATCGATGTCCTCCCGCCTCGTCGCCTGCGCGTCGTGTGGCCGCCACGTGTTCGCCTCCGAGGCGAAGTGCCCGTTCTGCGCGTCGGCGCTCTCCCGCCGCGTGCTCGCCTCGGTGGTGACCGGCCTCACCCTCCTCGGCTGCCCGAAGGACCCGCCGAAGGCCGAGCCGGACGCGGCCGTCGCGAGCGCGAGCGCCAGCGCGAGCCCGCCCGCGCCTCCTTCCGCGAGCGACGACGGCGCGATCGACCTCGGGAATCTGCAGCTCCTCGGCCACTCCGACGGCGGACTGCTCCGCGAGCGCGCCGCCGTGTACGGCCCGGCGCGCACGACGAACGCCGACGGCGGCCTGGCCAACACCTCGGTGAGGGGCGAGTGCAACGTCGCGTCGCGCAGCGCGACGGTCCCGATCACGAACGCCGAGCGCGTGCTCGCCGGCCTGCGCCCGCGCTTCCGTGCGATCTACAACCAAGGACTCCAGTCGGATCCGCTCATGGCCGGCACGTTCGCCTTCACCGCCGACGTCGCGGCGGACGGCACCGTCGGCGCGGTCGATGCCGGCGCCTCGAAGGGACTCTCGCCGGCGGTGACGGCGGGCATGACCCGCGTGCTGAAGAACGCGGTGTTCGAGGCTCCCGGCAAGCCTTCACGTCTGACCGGCACCGTCACGTGCACCACCCCGAAGTGAAGCGCGCCGCGCCGGTCCACGTCGTCTGGGAGCTCACGCTCCGGTGCGATCTCGCCTGCGGGCACTGCGGATCGCGCGCGGGCAAGCCGCGCGAACGCGAGCTGACGACCGCCGAGTGCCTCGACCTCGTCCGCCAGCTCGCCGAGCTGGGCGCGAAGGAGGTCTCGCTGATCGGCGGCGAGGCCTATCTGCGCGACGACTGGGACGCGATCGCGGCGGCGATCGTCGACGCGGGCATGGTGTGCTCGATGGTCTCCGGCGGCCGCGGGTTCGACGAGGCGCGGGCCGCCCGCGCGGCCGAGGCAGGCGTGTCGAGCGTGTCGATCTCGATCGACGGCATGGCTGCGGCGCACGACAAGCAGCGCGGCCTGCTCGGCAGTCACGCCGCCGCGGTGCGCTCGATGAAGAACCTCCGCGCCGCCGGGGTGGGCGTGACGGCCAACTCGCAGATCAACCGGCTGTCGTTTCCCGATCTCGACGCGATGCTCGATCTGTTCGCCGCGCACGGCGTCGAGGCGTGGCAGGTCGCGCTCACCGTGCCGATGGGCCGCGCCGCGGAGCGGCCGGAGTGGCTGCTCCAGCCGTCCGAACTGCTCGTCGTGTTCCCGAAGCTCGCAGCGCTGTCCGAGCGCGCCCTCGCCCATGGCATCCGGCTCGTGCCCGGCAACAACGTCGGCTACTTCGGGCCGCACGAGCAGCAGGTCCGCGGCCGGGCGTACGACGGCGCGGTCGAGCACTTCGAGGGCTGCACGGCGGGCGTGTCGACCCTCGGCATCGAAGCCGACGGCGCGATCAAGGGCTGCCCTTCGCTGCCGAGCGCGGGCTACACCGGCGGCAACGTCCGCGAGCGATCCCTCCGCGCGATCTGGGACGAGGCGGCGGAGCTCGGCTTCGCGCGCATCGATCGCACGAGCGAGCTCTGGGGCTTCTGCGGGACCTGCTACTACGCGAGCGTGTGCCGCGGCGGCTGCTCGTGGACGGCGCACGTCTTCTTCGGGCGGCGAGGCAACAACCCCTACTGTCACCATCGCGCGCTCGAGCACGAGCGGCGCGGGTTGCGCGAGCGGCTCGTCCCGATCACGCGCGCGCCCGGCGTGCCGTTCGATCACGGCCGCTTCGAGCTCGTCGTCGAGCCCGCGTCCTAGAACGTGGCGCCGGTCAGCCCGACGTACGCGCCGCCTCCGGCGAGCGGCGTGACGATCGGCGACAGGCGTCCCACCGGAGGCAGCTCGCGCTTCTTGCGCTCCTCCTTCTCCGGCTGGAAGACGAGGTTCGCCTGCACGACGCCGGCGACGGCCACCGCGGCGAAGGCGCCGACGAGGCCGAGGTTGACGAGCTGGATGTCGTCGGCGCGCTGATCGTACTGGTCGGCCTTGCGCTCGATGTCCCGCCCATTCCGCTCCTCCTGCTCGCGCCGCCGCGCGTACAGGTACATCGGCAGCGTGACGACGGTGCCGGCGACGAGCGCGGCCTCGGTGCCGAGGAAGATCCATCCGAGCACGGGCTGATCGTTCTGGAACTGCCCCACGCCGAACGGCACGGACGCGACGAGGCGGCTGTGGCGCACGGTGATCTTCTCTTCCTGCGCCTGCGCCTTGACCTTCTCGAGCCAGACGCGCTGCTTCTCGCGCTCGGCCTCCTCGCGCGCCTTGCGCTCCGCCTCGAGCTTCGCGGCGGTGACCGCGGCGTTCTTGATGCGCTCGGCGAGCTGCGCGCGCGTATCGATGAACGTGTTGATCACCTCGCCCGGGAAGCCGAGGGGATCGGGCTCGAAGGTCGGGTCCTCGAGGATCAACTTCTCGAACACGTCGGTCGCCGCGTCCTTCTTGCCCTGCGCGAGCAGCGACGCGCCGAGGATCATGCGGCCCTGCGAGACGATCGCCCGGTCCTTCACGCCGGTCTTCGGATCGACGAGGACGCGCACGCGCTCCTCGGCCTCCGCCCAGTTGCGCGCGAGGTAGGCGGCGCGAGCCTTCTCGAGCTCGGCGCGCGGCTCGGCCCGGGCCGCGGACGCACCGAGCGTGAGCGCGCCGAACGCCGCGATCGCGAGGAGCCTCCTCAGGACGGACACCCCGCCATCTTACCCGCGTCTTTCCCCGCGGAGGGGGTCACTTGAAGGGCACGACCTCTTGCTGCCCGGCTCGGAGCTGCACCTTCTTGTTCGGCGCCGCGGGATCGGTGCGGTCGAAGACGGTGACCGTACGCTGGCCGGTGCTCATCTGGATCGGGGTGGCGACCCCCGAGCCGAGCACGAACGACGGCATCTCGACGATGCCGTACGAGTGGGTCGGATCGCCCTCGATCAGGATCTTCGCGTCGAGGATCCTGAGCTCGACCGCGATCGTCTCGTCCTTGTCGCCCGGCTCGATCTTCTGCGTGCGCGGCTCGCACATGTCCTTCTCGCAGGTGAACGCGAGGACGTGCGCCTTCTCGTCGACGGTGAACGCCATGCCCACGCTCGGATCCGGCGCGGGCGCGTCGTCGATCTTCATGTGCACGCCGAACTGGGGCGCGAGGCGCGCGATGGTCACCGTGCGACGCGCGGACTTGCCGTTGCCGTTGCCGTTCGGGCTCGCGACGGTCGTCGTCGCCGCGGTCGGAGGAACGCGGACCGCGCCGTTCACGTTC
Source organism: Labilithrix sp. (assembly GCA_039809525.1). Lineage (GTDB taxonomy): Bacteria > Myxococcota_A > Polyangia > Polyangiales > Polyangiaceae > Labilithrix. The sequence continues at coordinate 6,972 of JBDHVD010000251.1, forward strand.
GTCGTGACGACACCGGCGTCGGCGTGCGGCGCGCCGCTTCCGGCGGTCGCGACCGACGACGAGGGGGTCGCGCTCGGGGCGGCCGACGCCTGCGCGCTCGGCTCGGTCACCGGCGGATCGTCGGTCCGCGGCTCGGGCTTGATCGCCCGCGTCACGAAGTACGCGCCGCTCCCGAGCACGAGGGCGCCGGCGACGAGCGGTCCGATGCGGCGGACCATTCGCATGCGCGCCTCGGCGCGGTGCATGCTCGCGACGATCTTCAGGAGCTGCGGATCGTTCGGCGCGTACGCGAGCGCACGGTTGTAGTCGGAGGCGGCCGCGAGCGCGTCGCCCCGCTTCCGTGCGCCGCTGCCGAGATCGCACAGGCGCGCGATGAGCCGCTTCTCGTGCTCCGACGACCAGCCTTCCGGATCGTCGAACCAGGCCTCGAGCTCCAGGCGCGGGGCCCCGATCCCCAGCCGCTCCAGCTCCGCGAGGATCGCCTCGCGCATGGCCGGCGCGTCGGCGAAGCGCCCCTCGGGCTTGCGCGCGAGCGCCTTGTCGAGGAGCTGGCTCCACACGCGTCCGACGACCGGCCGCTCGCGCTCGGCGGACGGGTAGATCCCGTCGAGCACGCGGCGGAGCACCTGCGCGGGGTTGTTCCCCTCGAACGGGAGGTGACCGACCATGCACTCGTAGAGCAGGACGCCCATCCCGAACACGTCGGCGCGCCCGTCGACGTCCCCGCCCTCGATCTGCTCGGGCGCCATGTGCGCCGGGCTGCCGAGCACCTGTCCGGTGGACGTCACGCCCTGCGCGTCGAGCAGCTTCGCGATGCCGAAGTCGGTGAGCTTCACCGCGACGCGCTCGCCACGGTTCGAGTCCGGCGTCCGCCGCGACTGCGGAGGGGTGCTCGAGGGCGACGGCGCGATCGATGCCGGGATCGGGGTCTCGCCGCCGCTGCGATGCTCGACGAGCACGTTCTCCGGCTTGACGTCGCGGTGCACCACCCCCGACGCGTGGGCGTGCGCCAGCGCGGCGAGGATCTCGACCGCGATCGCCGCGGCGATCTCGGGCGGCAGCGCGCCGTGCTTCTGCAGCATCTTGCGCAGCGTCTGCCCGCGGATCAGCTCGACGACGAGGTACTGCTCGTCGTCCTCCTCCGACGAGACGTCGAACACCTCGACGATGTTCGGGTGACGGAGCTTCGCCACCGCCTTCGCCTCGGCCGAGAACCGATGGGCGATCTCGCGGCTCTCGCGGAGGTGCGGATGGAGGACCTTCACCGCGACGTCGCGCCCGAGCCGCCGGTCGTGCGCGCGATAGACAGTGGCCATGCCGCCGTGCCCGAGCTCGTCGAGCACGTCGTACTTCGCGAGCGTAGGCACACGGCCGGAGCGCCCGGCGCTTGCCACCATCACGGGCAAGGATACCTGCGCGCGGAGCGGCGCGCGACCGTGACCTCAGGCCCTAACCTTTGAGGCCCAAACGCTTCATTCGCGAGCGAAATGTGCTCTCGCTCATGCCGAGCGAGCGCGCCGCCCGCGACTGGTTGTTGTCCGCGCGCGCGAGGACCTGCGCCAGGATCTCACGCTCGAGGTCATCGAACGTGGTGCCCCCCTCCGGCAGGTCGAGCGTCAGCGCACCGGGCGGCACCGCGTCCACGTCGAAGCGCGGCTTCGACGTCGGCGGCGGATCGAAGTCGTCGCCCGGCACGGGGAGCGCGTGCCGCGATCCGCTCGACGGCGGCACGTAGACGGGGATCTGCCCGCTCGAGGTCTTGTCGTAGTCCGGCGCGCGCACGCTCGCGGGCGGCGGGGGCACGGGCGCCGGCGCGGACGGCGCATTGAACGACGGGAACAAGCTCGCGCGGAGCGACTGCGGCAGGCCGAGGTCGGGCGCCTCGACGTCGCGGCCGGCGTGATAGATGACGAGCCGCTCCATCACGTTGCCGAGCTCGCGCACGTTGCCCGGCCAGGGATGGCCCTCGAGCGCGCGCCACGCGCCCTCGGTGATGCGCGGCATGTCGCGCCCCATGCGGCGCGCCGCGCCCTCGAGCAGGGGCAGGCCGATGCCGCGCACGTCCTCGGGGCGCGCGCGGAGCGGCGGCACCTCGATGGGGCAGACCGCGAGGCGGTAGTAGAGGTCGAGGCGGAAGACGCCCTGGTGCGCGTGCGCGAGCAGATCGCGGTTCGTCGCCGACACCACGCGCACGTCGACGCTGCGCGGCTCGCTCGCGCCCACGGGCCAGAACTCGCGCGACTCGAGCGCGCGGAGGAGCAGGGCCTGGAGCGAGTGCGGGGCCTCGCCGATCTCGTCGAGGAACAGCGTGCCGCCGTCGGCGAGCTCGAACAGGCCGCGCCGCGCCTGCTGCGCGCCGGTGAACGCGCCCTTCACGTGGCCGAAGAGCTCGCTCGTCATGAGCTCCGGCGGGAGCGCCGCCAGGTTCTGCGCGACGAAGCGCGCGCGGCGACGTCCGCTCCGCTCGTGGATCTCCGAGGCGACGAGCTCCTTGCCGGTGCCCGTCTCTCCGTGGAGGAGCACGCTCGCGTCGGTGCTCGCGACGGCGATCACCTGCGCCATCACCCGCTGCATCGCGGGCGACGTCGCGAGGAGGCGCGGGCGCGACTGCGCCGCCGAGCGGGAGACCGCCTCGACGTCGTCGCGGAGCCGCGCGTTCGAGGCCTTCAGGTCCGCGGTGAGGCGGCGGTTCTCCGCCTCGAGCTGGCGGAGCGTCGCCGCCTGCCGGATGACGAGCCGCAGCTGCGCGTTGTCCCACGGCTTCTGCACGTACGCGAAGACGTGGCCGTGGTTCACCGCGGCCGCGAGATCGTCGTGATCGGAGAAGCCCGTGAGGAGGATGCGCTGCGTATCGCGATGCGATTCGTACGCGCGCGCGAGGAGCTCCGAGCCCTTCATCGGGCGCATGCGCATGTCCGACACGAGCACGTCGAACTCGCGCGACGAGAGCGCGTCGAGCGCCTCCTGCCCGGTCGCGACGCAGATGACGTCGAAGTCGGCGCCGAACACCGCGGCGAAGACCTCGCGGACGTCCTCCTCGTCGTCGGCGTACAGCACGCGCGGGCGAGCGGTCACGCGCGAGACATTACCAATTTCACGCGATCTGCGCGACGAGCTCGTCGTGGAATGCGCGGAATGCGCTCTCCTGAGGCCAGGGAGGAGCACCTGCGAGCAGCTCGCGCGCTTCGTCCTTGCACCCGCGATCGACCAGGACGACGGCCTGCGCGTAGCGCATCGCCCAGTGCACGAGCGGCGACGATCGCGCGGCCGCACGGAGCACCGCCTCGTCCTCCGGGCGCGTGCGATGCGCAAAAGCTCGCGCAAGCGCGGCGACGCCGCGACGGAGCAGGCTGATCTTCCGGCGCATCCAGAAGCTGGAGTCGGGGAGCGGCAGCTGCTCGAGCTCCTGCGCCTTCGTGATCGCGCGCGAGCGCTCCCCTTCGTACACGTCGAGGAGCGCCTCGACGAACAGGCGCTGCTCGACCGCCGCCTCCCAGGCCGGACCGCGCGCCGCGCGCTCGAGCGCCGTGCGCGCGTGATCGATGAAGCCGTAGGCCGCGTACGCAGTGGCGGTCATGAGCGGCGCCATCGTCTCCGGGTGCGTCACGCGGTGGAGCGCGTTCTGCCAGGTGCCGAGGATGCGCGGGACGTCGCCCGAGATCAGCAGCCGCTTCATCCGCCGCCGCGCGAGCCACGAAGGGACGACGAACGCGACGAGCACGAGCCCGATCGCGACGACGTAGCGCGGGTCGTGCGCGATCAGCCGCGCCGCGAGGAGCGCGAAGAGCGCGACCGAGGCGAACGAGAGCAGGCGTGAGAACGTACGATCCAAGATCGCTCACCAAGATGGGGCGACATGAAGCGGGCGTAAAGTCCCCTCGGGACGATGACCCTAGTCCGAGGACTTCTTCGGATCGCCGATGCCGTGACGGCGGAGGTAGCCGCGGACGTGCGCACGCTCCATCGCGGCGCGCCGGCCGATCTCGCTCACGTTGCCGTTGCACTCGGCGTACAGCGCGGTGAAGTACTCGCGCTCGAAGCGCGCGAGGACTTCGCGCTTGGCGTCCTGGAACGTGCGCCCGCGCGTCGGCGTCGACTCGCTCGCCGCGACGAGCGGGGCGAGGTGCTGCGCCAGATCGATGGGCCCTTCCTTGCCGAACGCGAGCGCGACCGCGATGACGTTGCGGAGCTCGCGGACGTTGCCCGGCCAGTCGTGGCGCATGAGGCGCTCGAGCGAGTCGTTCGTGATGCGGTTGTACGCACCCGGATCGCCGAGGTCGGTGATCATCTTGCGGACGAGCGCCGGGATGTCCTCCAGGCGATCGCGGAGCGACGGTAGCTCGATGCGGAGCTGCGCGACGCGGAAGTACAAGTCGCTCCGGAACGTGCCCGCGTTGACCTCGCGCACGAGGTCACGACGGGTCGCCGCGATCACGCGGACGTTGACCGGACGGTACGAGTTCGAGCCGACCGACTTGATGCGCTGCTCGGCGAGCGCGCGCAGGAGCTTCGGCTGGACGTCGACGGGGAGCTCACCGAGCTCGTCGAGGAAGATCGTTCCGCCGTCCGCCTCGACGAAGGGCGAGATGCGCTTGTCGACGGCGCCGGTGAACGCGCCGCGCTCGTGACCGAAGAGCGCGCTCTCCGCGAGGGTCGGCGGGATGGCGCCGCAGTCGACGACGACGAACGGCTTCTGCGCACGGGCGCTCGCCTGGTGAATGGCCTGCGCGACCAGCTCCTTGCCGCAGCCGGTCTCGCCGAGGATGAGGACCGTGAGGTCGGTCGGCGCCGCCTTGCGGCAACGCTCGAAGACCGCGCGCATCCCGGCGCTCACCCCGACGAGGGGGCCGAACTGGGCCACCTCGGGGATGTCGACCTGCTCGGGCGTCGACGGGCTGAACTCGAGCGACGACTCGCCGACGGTGATGGTCGTGTGCTTGGTCAGGTAGACCTCGCCCACGCGCGTGTCTCCGATGAACGTGCCGTTCCGCGATCCGAGATCGCGCACCCGCACACCTCGCTCGGTTGCGACGAGCTCCATGTGCACGGCGCTGACCTTTCGGTCATCGAGCACGAGGTCGCAGGCCTCGTTACGGCCGATTACCTGCGTCTCGGGTCCGATGTCGAGGGACGGCTTGTTGGCCTGTCCGCGGTTCACCTTGAGGGTGCCGCCTCGGACTTCCAGCCGACCCTTCGCGACGACTGTAGCATCCACGGATTTGCGTTGTATCACGCTTGGGTCGCACCCCGGCAAGAGGAATGCGGCGATGGCGGGTCGTTCGACGACCGGCTACGATGAAGGGGCTTCTTTTCTTCTCTCCCGCTGCAGGGACCATGATGCGCTTTTCCTCCTTCCGGCTCGGGTGGGCCCTCGCGATCGGTGCCGCGATCGCCGCCGCGGGCATC
>JBDHVD010000252.1:0-12371 GCA_039809525.1 Labilithrix sp.
CGCCGAGCTCGCGCGCGTGCTCGCGCCGGACGAGCTCGCCCGAGTCGTTCGTGACGATGTCGAGCCGCATCGTCATGGAGTGGCCGCGCCTCCGTGCCCCTGCGCGAGGCGCAGGCCGATCTTCTTCGCCGCGTTCCCCGCCGCGGTGCGCGTCTCCTCCGACACGCCCCAGCGCGCGTTCGCGATCTCCTGGAGCGCCATGGCGACCGGGCGCGAACGCGAAAGCTCGCCGAGCAGCTCGGCGGCGAGCGCGCGGGTCGCCTCGCGCTCCTCGCTCATGAGCACGCCACCCTTCTTCGCGAGCTCGAGCAGCACCGGCTCGCCGCGATCGGGCGCGAGGACGAGGCACGCGCGGAGCAGCTCCCGGCGCTCGTCGTTCCCGAGCTCGTTGAAGTTCTTCGCGTTGATCAGGCGCGCGACCGTCGGCCACGCGGCGCGCATGGTGTAGCGCGTGATCGCCCGGACGGCCGCCATGCGCACGAACGGCGACGCGTTGTCGAGGAGCGCCGAGAGCTCGTTCTGCGCGTGCTCCGCCGAGGGCGCCGCGAGGATGCGCGCCTCGACCCGCACGTTCACGTCCTCGTGGTTCTGGAGGCTCGCGAGCGCCTGGCGCGCGGCCGGCGTCGCCATGCGCCCGAGCAGCTGGACGAGGTACGCCGCGGTGTCCGGATCGCTGCCCGGCGCCGCCTGCGCGAGCTCCGCCTCGCGCCCCGTCGCGTAGCGTTCGAGGTAGCCCGCGAGCACGTTGCGCAGCTGCGGGCTCTGCACGTCGCGGAAGCTCGCGAGCACGATCGGGAACTCGTTCGGCGTGAGCGTCGCGAGCACCGGCGCGAACACGTCGAGGCCGCTCGGGTCCTCTTTGAGCTTCTTCAGGAGCAGCTCGAGCGTCTCGCCCCCGAACATCGCGTTGGTGAGCGCCGCGGCGAGCTTCGTCTGCGCGTCGCCCGCCTGCACGCGGGCGCGCAGGCGCTCGATCACCGCCTGGTTCAGCTGCACGGCGACGCCGAGCCGGCTCGCGACGACGAGATCGGCCGCCGACTTCCGCAACGACGCGAGGACGAGGGGCGCGTCGCGGTTCGCCGCGGCGTCGAGATACCCCTCGACGAGGGCATCGACGTACCGCTCCGCCCACTTCTCGCGCGAGACGTCGAGCAGCGGGAGGAAGTGGGTCTTCATCGCGTCGTCGAGCGCGAAGGGCGACCGCTCCTTCTTCTTGCCGAGCGCCGCGTCGTCGGTCGAGAGCGCCATCGCCTGCGCCTCGATGCGGTTCAGGTTGTTGCGCGCCGCCGCCTCGGCGAGCTGCTCGAGCTCGTCGGCCTCGCCGTAGAAGCGCTCGCGCTCCGCCGCGTCGCCCTCGGCGAACGCGTCGGCGCACTCGTACGCCACGTGCGGGAGCGCCTTTTCCCAGAGCGCCGCGACGAGGTCGTCCTCGGGCGGCAGGTCGCGTCCGGGATCGAGCAGGAGCAGCGCGAGCAGGTCGCGCATCTCCTCGAGCGTCACCCCCGCGTCGATCCGCAGCGTGCGCACGCCCGCGGCGAAGAGGTTGTACGGGATCGCGTCGTACGGCGGGTTCGGCTCCCAGACGGTGTGCCCGAGCGCCATGAACGAGTACGGCCGCAGGTTGAAGGCGACGAGCGTGGGGTTCGCCTCGAGCGCGTCGGCGAACGCATCGTAGAGCGTGCGCAGCGTGCGCTCGGTCGCCGGGTGCGGCCAGCCGAGCTGACGCACGCTGGGCAGCAGGCGATCGAAGTGCTTCATCAGATCGCGCAGCGCCTGCACGCGCGGATCGGACTCGGGCACCTCGCCGCCGAGCGGAGGCGCGACGAGCGACGGCGTCTGCGCGTGCACCGGCGCGACGGGCGGCGCGAACCCGAGGAGCGGATCGAACGCGGGCGGCGGCGGAGCGCCCGACACGACCGGGCTCGGCTGCACGGCGGGCATGCCGCCGATCGAGATCTTCGGCGGCGGCGCCATCGCGATCGCCACCTGCTGCGGGACGGGCGCGGACCCTTGCGCCGGCGGCGCGGGGGCGGGCGCAGGCGCAGGCTCGGGCGCCGGGGGCGCGACGACCTCGTTCGGCCGGGGCGGAGGCTTGTTCGGCAGCGCCTGCACCTGATGCGCGGGCATCAGGTCGATCAGCGCCTTCTGCATCTCGCGCGCGTCCTGGAAACGGTTGCGGCGGTCCCAGGCGAGCGCCTTGTCGACGGCCTTGATCAGCTCGATCGGGAGCTGCGGCGCGATGCGGGCGACGGACGGCACGGGCTTCGTCGCCGCCATCACGAGCGCCTCCTGCTCGGTGCGCCCGTTGTTGATGCGATGGCCGGTGATGAGCGCGTGCATCATCGCGCCCACGGAGAAGAGATCGGCGCGGCCGTCGAGCTGATCGACGAGGCCCATCGCCTGCTCCGGGGACATGTACGCCGGCGTCCCGAGCGCGGTGCCCGTCGCGGTCCGCTCGGCGGTGGCATCGCGCATCTGCGCGACGCCGAAGTCGAGCACTTTGATCTCGTTCTCGTTGGTGATGAAGATGTTCGCCGGCTTGAGATCGCGGTGAATGACCTTGATCGCGTGACAGGACGCGAGGCAGTCGAGGACGCGCTCGCAGATCTGGAGGACGCGCCCGACGGGCATCGTCCGGCCGGACTTCTTCCAGGCGTCGCGGACCGTCTCGCCCTCGAGCAGCTCCATGATGAGGAACGGCTCGCCCTGCTCCGTCATGTCGTCGTCGAGGACCTGCACGGTGGCGGAGTGATTGACCTTGTTCGAGACGTACGCCTCCCGGAGGAAGCGCTCGCAGATCGTCTTCTCGCGCGCGAAGTCGGCGTGGAGGATCTTGAGCGCGGCGCGCTGGCCGTTGCGGTGCGACGCGGCATACACCGCGGCCATGCCGCCGACGCCGAGGAGGCCGTCGACCTTCCACTTGCCCTTGATGACGCTCCCGACCCGTGCGGCAGGACCCTGATCGTCACCCGGCTTGTTCGACTTGCCCGACTTCTGGTTGGCCACGCTCGGTCTCGATGAGGGCTCCCGGAAAGGATATCCCTGCCTCTGCGCCCGAGGACACCCCTTTCAAAGGTGAAAGGGCCGGCCCCGGGCAGCCCGCCCTGGGCGTATCCGGCGGAATGTGTGGGGCCCGGACGGTCGAGCTTGTCGTCGACCGCTCGGTTGATAGGGTGATGGCCATGGCGGCCATCGAGATCGCGATCGAGGGAATGACCTGCGGGGGCTGCGTGACCTCGCTGAAGAAGGTCCTCGCACGCGAGGGCCTCGACGACGTGACCGTCGAGGTCGGCGTGGCGCGCCTCGCGCGCGAGGGCGACGTCCCGCGCGTGAAGGCGGCGATCGAGAAGGCCGGCTTCACCGCGGGTGAGGCGCGCACACCGGCCGACAACCTGCGCTGAGCGTCGTCAGCGGCTCGACGGGAGGGTCGGCTCGCGGACGACGGCGAGGACCGCCGCTGCCGCGACGATCCCGAGGACCGGCGCGATGACCGGCGGCGCGACGCCGAACGCGATGCCGAGCGCCGCGAGCGCCTGCGCGGCCGCACCGACGATGAGCGCGGTCTTCGCGCGCTCGCGGCAGGCGCGCGGCACCGTGAGCGCGAGGGCCGCGTCGCGGACGTCGTCCGAGGCGAGGGTGACGCCCCACTCTCCGGGCGCCGCGCCCGCCGCGCCCATCGCGACCGAGACGTCGGCCGCGCCGAGCGCGCCGTCGTCCGACGCGGCGTGGCCCACCGCGGCGACCACGTGGCCTCCGTCGGCGAGGGCCCTCACCTCGGCGCCGCGATCGGCCGGGAGGATCTCCGGGCGCACGTGCTCGATGTCGAGCGAGCGCGCGATCGTCTCGCACGTGTCGCGCGCCTCGCCGCTGAGGAGCACCGGCTCGATGCGTGCATCATGCAACCTCTGGACGGCCGCGCGCGCGCCCGGCCGCAGCCCGTCTTGCAGCGCGAGCAAGCCGACGAGGCGCCCTCCGACGGCGACGAGGAGCACGCTCCGCCCCTGGGCCTCGAGCTCGGAGACCCGCGTGTCCGCGATGGCGACGCTCACCTTCTCCTGGAGGAGGAACGCGCGGCTGCCGACGATCACCTTGTCGCCGCTCGGCGCGAGCGCGGTCACGCCGAGGCCCGAATGCACGAGCGCGCTGCGGACGTTCTCGGGGCGCACGTTCCGCGCGCGCGCCGCGCGGAGCACGGCGGCGGCGAACGGGTGGCTGGATGCCATCTCCGCGCCGGCGGCGAGCGACAGCACGCGCGAGACCTCCTCGGCGCGCTTCGCGTCCGGGCCCTTCGGCGTGACGGCCTCGACGGCGACGAGCTCGGGCTCGCCGAGGAGGATCGTCCCTCGCGAACAGACGACCGCGACGTCCGTGCGCCCCGCCCCGTCGAACGCGTCCGCGTCCTTGTAGACGATGCCGCGCCGCTGCGCCGCGACGTGACCGCGCGCATGCGCGAGGCCGGCGGCGGTCGCGGCGCTCGCGGCCGCGAGCGCGAACCCTCCGCCGCAGGCGGCGACGACGACGTCGGTCCACGATCCGTTGTTCGCGTACGTCGCGCCGCCGACGAGCACCGCGGCGATGGGCGCGCCGCGCTCGATCCACCGGCGCGTCGTCTCGACGAGCGGCGCGGCGAGCTCGATCCGCGAGGCGCCGTGCGCGAGACGGAGCCACGCGCGGTCGGGGCCCGAGAACGTCGCGGTCACGCGCAGGCGCCCGGAGACCACCGTCGCGCCCGCGACCACCGCGTCGCCCTCGCGCTTCTCGCTCACCACCGGCGACTCGTGCCACGGCGCGACCTCCGCGGTGCCCGCGGCCACCACGCCGTCGACGGCGACGACCTCGCCGGCCTCGACGACGACCTGCTCGCCCGGCTTCACCTGCGCGGCATCGACCTCGTGGATGATGCTCTCGCCGTCGCGCGCACGCAGGATGTTGGCGCGCACCGCGAGCGCGCTCGCGTTCCTCGCCCGCACGAGATCGACGTCGCGCCGGCCGCGCGACACGAGCACGTCGACGGCGAGCGCGGCGGCCGCCGCGAGCCCGACGAACGCCGCATGCGCATCCGCGCGCGGCTGCGACGACAGCGCGGCGACGGCGGCGGTGACCGCCGCGACGCCGACCGGCGCCGCGACCACCCAGCGCGAGACCTCGGTCCGCTCCTTCGCGCGCAGCACCGCCTGCGCGACGACGAGCGCCGCCGCCGCGAGCGCGAGCGGCAGGCGCGCGACGCCGGCCGCGTCCCCGGCGAGCGAGACGACGGCCGCGAGGAGACCGGCCCCGACACCGGCGAGCGACGCGACCGTCGCGGCGTCCGAGGGCGAAGAAGGAGCCGAGGCCTCGCCCGCGCGCGACCTCGGCGGCGGCGCCTTCGCCTCTTCCTTCTCCTCCGGCTCGTCGTCGGCTTCGTCTCCTCCGGCCTCGCGCGCGCCTTCGTCGCCGGGCGCCTCCTCCGCGACGACGGGCACCGAGCGCAACGTCGCCGGGGCGGGCCGCTCGTCCCGCACTCCCGCGTCTTCGTCCGTCTCGCGCTCGTCGACGTCGCCGAGCTCGGGCTCCGGCTCGGGCTCGGGCGGCGGGAACGCCGGAGGCTCGGGCGCGCGGATGCCCGACGACACGATGGAGACCGACACGCCCGCATCGCGCACGCCGCTAGTGACGCTCGGCGGATCGGCGGTCATCGCGTCGAGCGTGGGGCGCTTCGACGCCACGTCGACGTACGACGCCTTGCACGTCGCGTCGCAGAAGTAGCGGAACGCGCCGCCCATGATGGCGACCTGCCCCGCGCGCAACGGATCGACCGCCTTCCCGCAGGCGGGGCAGAGCGACGTCGATCGAGGGGCGGATTCCACCGCCCCCACGCGTTACCCGTCAGTCCCGGCGCGTCAAGCGGACAGCGTCGAGAGCACCTTCCGCACGGCGTCCACGCCCTCCTTCAGCTCGGCCTCGGTGACGACGAGCGGCGGCGAGAACCGCAGCACGCGCTCGCCCGCGGCGGTCAGGAGGACGCCCGCGTCGGCGAGCTTCGGGAGGATGTCGCGCACGACGAATCCCTTCTTCAGCACGAGGCCGCGGAGGAGGCCTTCGCCTCGCTCGCCCTCGCAGACGTTCGGCAGCTCGCGCGCGAGCGACGCGAGCATCGCACCGAGCTTCTCGCCCTTCGCCTTCGCGCCCTCGACGAGCTTCTCCTCGTCGAGGATGCGCAGGACGGCGCGCGCCGCCGCGCTCGCGAGCGGGTTGCCGCCGAACGTCGAGCCGTGCGTGCCCGGGGGCAGCGCGCCGGCGAGCGCCTCGGTCGTGAGCATCGCGCCGATGGGGAAGCCGCCGCCGAGGCCCTTCGCGAGCGCGACCGCGTCGGGGTTCGCGCCCGTCCCCTGGAACCCGAACCAGCGACCGAGGCGGCCGATGCCGGTCTGCACCTCGTCCATGAAGAAGAGCGCGCCGTTCTCGTCGGCGACGTCGCGGAGGCCCTTCAGGAATCCCGGAGGCGCGGGGAGCACGCCGCCCTCGCCCTGCACCGGCTCGACGAGGATCGCGGCGACGTCGTCGCCCATCTTCGCCTTCACCGCGTCGATGTCGCCGTACGGCACGTGCGTGACGCCCTCGACGCCGCCGAAGCCCTCGCGGTACTTCGGCGTGCCCGTGAGCGAGACGGCGCCCATCGTGCGTCCGTGGAACGCGTTGTCGAACGCGATGAAGCGCGTGCGCTTCGTCTCGCCCTTGCCGTAGAAGTGGCGGCGCGCGAGCTTGAAGAGCGCCTCGTTCGCCTCCGCGCCCGAGTTGCAGAAGAACGCGCGCGACAGTCCGCTCTTCTTGCAGAGCTCGTCGGCGAGGAGGACGTTCTCCTCGTTGTAGAAGTAGTTGGAGACGTGCGCGACGCGCGCGGCCTGCTCGGCGATCGCCGCGACCAGCTTCGGGTGCGCATGACCGACGGCGCACACCGCGACGCCGGCGCAGAGATCGAGCCAGCGGCGGCCGTCGACGTCGAACAGGTCGCAGCCGCGCCCGCGATGGGCGACGATCGGGGCGGGCTTGTAGTTCGGGTACAGGTGCTTCGACGCGATCGCGAGCAGCTCGGCGTGCGTGGGCATGGTGGACGCGGACTCTAGCGTGACGGCGTGCATGGGACGAGGATGTCCCTCCGGTGGTCCAGGTCGAAGATCCAGTTCGGAGATATCGGAGGTACCAGTTGCCCAGGAGCTCCCGGAAAAACCAGCGGATCGCGCTACGGGACTTGTTCGACGAGCTGCCCCGGCGCCGCCTCGAGGGCGACTGGCTCGCGGTCGACGAAGCCGGTCGCGTCGCGGCGCGCGAGCGAGGGCGGCCCGATGCACGAGCGACCGATCGACGGCTACCCGCACCTCGTGGTCGCGGAGGACGCCGAGGCGTTCCGGCGAGCGCGGTCTGCTCCGGCTGCCGCGTCCTCAGCCGCGCCGATGATCCGCACCCGCGTGCGCCCGAGGTGCTCGCCGCCGCCGGCCTGTTCGTGTTCGCGCACACCGGCGGCGACGGCCACGCGCCGTACGTCCGCGTCGCCTCACCGACGATCGCCGCGGACCTCGCCGAGCTCGAGGCGATCGTCGCCGATCTCGCGCGCCGCGTTCCTCTGCCCGTCCGCTTCGACGAGCACGAGACGTTCGTGCCCGGGTGGTTCGTCGCGTGCCGGTGAGCGTCGTCAGCCGCGGTGGGCGAGGAGCGCCCGCGCGATCTCGGCAAAGCCTGCGCCTCGCTCCGCGCGCGCGACGTAGCGCGGAGGGACCGAGACACGATCGACGAAGGCGCGCACGTTCGCCACGCCGAAGGTCGTCGTGAACGCGGAGAAACATGCGGCGTCGTTCGCGCTGTCTCCGGCGAACGCGTAGCGGTGGAGCGCCGCTCCCGCGTCGACCCCGAAGCGCTCGCGCAAGAAGCGCACGACGCCGGACGCCTTGTCGTCGCGCTCGTACGTCGCGTGGAGGTGCACCGACGATCGCGTCGTGCGTGCGCCCGCGTCGACGACGATGCGCGCGAGGGCCGCGACGTCCGCCTCCGGCAGCGTGACCCGCTCGCCGACGTCCCAGGCGACGTCCGCGCGTCGCCCGTGGTCGTCGTCGGCGAGGCGCACGTGCGGCAGCTCCCGACCGACGCGGTCGACGAGCGCATCGAGCTTCGCGCGACGTGCGGCGACCTCCGCGCCTTCGCCGTCGAAGATCAGGCGCACGCCCTTCCCTTCCCTCACGACGTGCACCGCGCCGTTCTCGGTGACGACGCCGTCGATCGGCCACTGGCGCGCGATCACCTCGCCCCATCCGCTCGGGCGGCCGGTGACGGCGACGAGACGGAGGCCCGCGTCGTGGAGATCCCAGATCGCGCCGAACGCTTCGCGCGAGAGCAGGCCGTGCGACAGGACCGTGTCGTCGAGATCGAAGAGGAGGCCGTCGAGCCGCCGCGCCTCGTCCGCCGCGAGCGCCGCGAGCGGCTTCATCGATGTTCCACGCGCGCGATCACGGCCTTGAGATAGAGGCCTTCGCCGAACGCCGCCGGCACCGGGTGATCGACGCCCTGGAACGCGCGATCGATGACGAGCGCCTGCACGTTCGCGCGCACCGATCCGGTCGCGAGCGCGCGCGTCAGCTCCTTGAGATCGACGGCCGCGGAGCACGAGCAGAGGACCACGATCCCTCCGGGCTTCGTCGCGCGGCACCCGAGCTCGGCGAGCTTCGAGTACATGACGAGCGCCTGCTCGCGGGCGCCGCGCGTGGGCGCGAGGCGCGGCGGATCGACGATCGTGAGGTCGAACGCGGCGTGCGCCTCCTGCATCGCGCGACGCGCGTCGTTCTTCTCGAACCTCATGCGATCGATGAGCCCGTTCGCGCGGGCGTTCTCCGCGCCGACCTCGATCGCGAGCGCGCTCTCGTCGACGCAGACCACCTCGCTCGCCCCGCCGCGCGCGGCCGCCAGCCCGAACGCGGCGGTGTAGGAGTACGCATCGAGGACGCGCTTGCCCTTCGCGAGGGGCTCGACGCGCGCGCGGAGCTCGCGCTGATCGAAGTAGAAGCCGGTCTTCTGTCCGAGCTCGATGGGGATCTTCCACGCGATCCCGCGCTCGGTGAAGACGAGCGAATCGATTGCGTCGCCGCGAACGACGCCGGGCGTCGGCACGAAGCCCTCGGCCTTCGCGGAGCTCTGCGGCGTGCGGTCGATGATCGCCCGGGGCGAGAGGACCTGGCCGAGGGCCTCGTAGATCATCGCCTCGCGCTGCTTCATGCCGAACGTGAGGAGCTGCACGACGAGGACGTCGCCGAAGCGATCGACGATCAGGCCGGGGACGCCGTCCCCCTCCGCGTGCACCAGGCGATAGCCGGTCGTCTCGGGCGACGTGCCGAGGCCGAGCATCGCGCGCGCGGCGAGGGCGCGCTCGAAGCGGCTGCGGAAGAACGCGGTGTCGAGCGCCGTCGTCTCGTCGCGGACGAGGAGCCGCACCGGGATCGCCGAGCCGGCGGAGTAGAACCCGCGGCCGAGGAAGTTGCCGCGCGGATCGACGACCCGCACCTCGTCACCGCGCGTGGCGCCGCCCTCGATGCGGTCGATCGCCTGCGCATACACCCACGGGTGCCCCGCCCAAATGGGCTGGACATGGCCGGGCTTGAGCCGAACCGTTGCCAAGACCGCACCCCATTACCACGCCGACAGGCGTTGCGGTGCGGTCGTGAACGGCGGGCCACAGCCCGCGGGGCCCCCCGCCGAAAGGCCGGTCTTCCATGGGGTCCGCGGCGAGATACCTCGTGGCGCGTGGGTTGCTTCGGACGGATGTTGTCGGCATCCTGAACCAGGTCGCTGGAGGCAATGGTTTCATGAACAGCACGTTCTCCAAACGCGCACTCGTCGCGCTCCCCTTCGCGGCCGTCCTCGCCCTGCCGTCGATCGCGCACGCGCAGGAGAAGAAGGACTGCGAGCCCGGCAGCTGGTTCTGTGGGGAGACGCAGCCTCCCGCGCAGGGATCGGGGAACAAGGACCTCCAGCCCCTGCCGGACGCGGAAGCGAAGCCGGCGGACACCAAGGCCTCGACCCCGCCGCCTCCGGTGGTCGTCTACCAGCCGCCGCCTCCGACGGTCGTCGTGCAGCCGCGCGAGGCGCCGCCGGCCTACTACTACGTGCCGCGCAAGGCCCCGCCGAAGAAGGAGTGGGGCCTCAACCTCCACCTCGGCGGCGCGATGATGGGCAAGGGCCGCGACGACAACGCCGGCATGGCGATGGTCGGCCTCGGCCTCCGCTTCCGGCCGATCCCCCAGGCGGCGCTCGAGGGCGACCTCGATTTCGCGGGCGGCCGTGACTACAACGGCTACCGCCGGAACGAGACCGCGTTCACGCTGAACGGCATCGTCTTCCTCAACCCGAAGAGCCGGACGCAGGTCTATCTCCTCGGCGGCTTCGGCTGGTCGGGCGCGCGCGCCGTCGACGATCGCGACGGCTACGACAAGGTCGAGTACCACTACGGCTACTTCGGCGTGCAGGGCGGCGCGGGCCTCGAGTTCCGCCTCTCGAAGGCCGTCGCGCTCAACATCGATCTCCGCGGCCTCGTCCGCGGCCGCATCGACGACAGCAAGCGCACCAACCCCGAGTTCGTGGACGGCACCGGCCGATCGACGAACACGTCGGGCGCGGGCCTGCTCACCGGCGGTCTGACTTTCTACTGGTGAGGTCGGCTTTCGGGGGAATCGATCGCCCGCTTCGCGGGTAACGTTGCCCCGTGAACAGCCGGCAGAAGGCTGCGCTTGCCTTCATCAGCGGGGCGGTCTTCGCCGCCGCCACGCCGCCGCTCGACGTCACGGCGGGGATCCTCCTCGGCCTCCTCGGCTTCGCCGTCGCGATCGCCGACGGCGCGTCGAGCGGCCGGCGCGCGTGGCTCTTCGGCTTCGGCGCGAACCTCGTCGCGCTCCGCTTCGTGCCCGAGGTCATCACGCGCTTCACCCCGCTGCCGTACGTGGTCGGGTGCATCGCGCTCGTGCTCCTCGCGATGGTGCAGGCGCTCCCGTGGATGGCCGGCGGCGCGGTCGCGCGCGTCGTCTCCACGCGCATCGCGTGGATGCCGTCGTGGCTCGCGTTCGCCGTCGGCGTGTACGCGGCGCTGTTCGTACCCGCGGTCTTCCCCTGGACGCCGGCGGGCGGGCTCGCGCCGTGGCCGGTGCTGCTCCAGACGGCGGACGTCTTCGGCGAGCGCGGGGCGAGCTTCTTCGTGGCGATCGGATGCGGGCTCGTCGCGCAGGCGATCGTGATGCGCCGCGTGCGCCCGCTCGCGTGGGCGACCGCGGTGTTCGCCGCGCTCCTCGCGTACGGCACCGTTCGCATGCGCGCGGTCGAGGCGGCGCGCGCCTCGGCGAAGCACGCGAAGGTGGCGCTCGTGTCGCCGGACTTCGCCGCGACCGATCGCTGGGAGGCGTCACGCGCGACGATGATGCTCGATCGCCTGACGACGCTGACGAAGCACGCCGAGGAGCGCGGCGCGGAGCTCACCGTCTGGCCGGAGTCGGCCTACCCGTACACGCTCCCCCACGGCATCCGCCGCGCGCCGCCTGGTCCGCGCGCGGTGCTCCAGCCGGGCGTCCGCGGCCCGGTCCTCGCCGGCGTGTACCTGAAGGGCGGCAACGGCGCGGGGTACAACTCGGCGTTCCTCGCGACGCGCGACGGCGCGCTCTCTCGCTCGTACGACAAACGCCATTTGCTGTGGTTCGGCGAGACCGTTCCGCTCGCCGACAAGATCGCGTTCATCCGTCGCGCGTTCGCCCGCGGCACCGGCCTCGAGCCCGGCACGGAGACGGTGCCGTTCGAGGCGGGCGCGATCCGTGCGGCGGTCCTCAACTGCTACGAGGACACGCTCCCCGAGGGCAGCCGCGAGGCGATGGAGGTCGCGCCGAACCTCCTCGTGAACATCACGAACGACGCCTGGTTCGCCGGCAGCGCCGAGGGCGAGCTCCACCTCCGCCTCGCGGTGCTGCGCGCGATCGAGACGCGGCGCGACCTCGTGCGCGCCGTCAACCGCGGGCCGACCACGTGGGTCGCGGCCACCGGCAAGGTGCTCGCGCGCCGCGATGCGCAGCCCGGCACCGGCGCGCCTCCGCCGCTGATCGTCGACGCGGCGCTCCTCGAAACGCCGCTCACGCTCTACGCGCGCGTGGCCGATGCGCCCATCCTGCTCGCGCTCGTCGCGCTGCTCGCCATCGGCGCGCGGCGCACAAAACGAAGCGAGCGCCGCCCGAACTAGGGACGACGCTCGCGACGATGACCCCCCTCCAGGAGGAGGAGGATTCAGGTCACTGGATGAGGTCCTTGAGCGCCTTGAGGGCGGTCGCGCGGACCTTCTTCGACGCCGGCTTCGCCGGGAAGTGCTGCATCTGGCC